>UQVS01000005.1 GCA_900544615.1 uncultured Oscillibacter sp.
AGATGAACGAGGAACGCAAAAATCTCAAGGAGCAGCTTGCGGGCATCGCCCCGCCAGAAAAGCTGACAAAAAAACAGCGCAAGTTGTGGGACTATATGCACCTACACCCGGAGGTCACGGAGTTCTCGACCATCGCCAAACAAACCGGATTGGCGAGGAATACGGTTAAGAAGTATTATGGGATGATGAAAATAAATAATTATACCACAGAAAGCATAGAAAGCGGTGATACCTTAAGAGTGATAATTGTATAATCAAAAGTTTTATGTTGATTTTTTCAACTTCAAAGAGTAAAATATACAATTAGGTTATTGTGCGCACGAGAGGAGGGGGAAGCTATGACTAATGTAATAGACCTATTTGCTGGAGCGGGAGGGTTAAGTTTAGGAGCTGCGCGGGCAGGATTTAATATTTCGGCTGCTGTTGAAATAGAATCGCATGCTATAGAGACACATAGAGTCAACTTCCCTAATTCGATACACATAAACGAAGATATCATGGAGCTAAACGGTGCGGATTTACTAAGGCTTTCTCGCATTCGGAAGAGTGATCTAACGGGTATTATAGGAGGACCACCGTGCCAAGGATTCAGTAATATGGGGCATGGAAATGTTGATGATACACGGAATCAACTATTTGTGAAGTTTTTTGAATTAATTGAAGAGCTTCAACCTGCATTTTTCGTTGCAGAAAATGTACCTGGAATTATGAGTCCCAAATATGATATTATTCGAAATAAAGCACTTCAGCATGTTGCTAATTATTGTGTGTTGGAGCCAATCTGTGTAAAGGCCAATGAATATGGGGCTCCGACGACAAGGACACGTTATTTTTTTATAGGCTATTTAACGGATGGGAGAATTAAATCATTTACTGCGAATGATATTGTTGCAATGCGAGTGCCTGATGAGTTAAAAACTACTGTTCGACAGGCATTGGAAGGACTTCCCAGTAATATTCGGTACAGAAGTAAAAATAGTTCCGGGTTAAGAAAACTAACCCAGAACTATTTTGATAGGAATATGCAGCACATTCAGTCGGATTTTTTTTATGAACGAGTAGTTGGAAATATCCCTAATGGAGTAGGAGATAAAGGTTATATTGAAATGTACCATAAACGGCATATTGTAAACGGCTATTATCCTACTAAACATACAAGTGATGTTAGAGCAAGATATGCAAAATTGCTCCCAGGACAACAAGATAGTGTTTCAAAATCGGTTCGTTTAGTTCCGGATGGTTATTGTCCGACATTGAGGGCGGGGACAGGACCAGAAAAGGGGAGTTATCAAGCGGTACGCCCGATACACTATGATTTTGCGCGTGTTATTACACCGCGAGAAGCGGCGCGACTACAGGGCTTTCCGGATTGGTATAAGCTTCCCGATACAATTTGGCATGGATTTCGGCAGATTGGAAACAGCGTGTCTCCAATTGTGGCTGAAAGAGTTTTGCAGGCCATTTATCAAAAATTGATGGTATGAAAATTAGGATATTCCTTATAGAATTTTAAATAGCTTTGTAACGCATCTGGATTCGACTTAAAAACATAATCATACTTTTTGCCAATGAGCTTTCCTTCAGATTTAACGGGGAGCTCATTGTTTATATGTACGACTTCTTTTGGGGTAAGTTCTGGCATAAATATGTTTAAAGGCTTGTCCCAACTAAAATTGCAATATTTTTTGAGTTCTTTGTTTTGCTTAAAAAGAGAAACTTTGTCTTGGTTCATGACTAAAATACCTGTTAGGGTAAGCATCTGCGTGTTGTCATCATAAACTGTTGAATACAGGGGAATGAAATAGCGGCAATCATTTTCGACTGTTTTCAAATAGGCTTTCTTCAAACAAGAGAGTAGGACTAAAGGATACCCTTTTTTAATGAGGTTATCGGGGGCTACCGAAGTTGGAACAAAGTCACCTAAGCGGTTCCGTAATTCTTCTAAACGGTATTCCCATAGATTACCATCATCTGAATTTGGCTTACCTAATGAAGTGGGATTAGCATTCAGTGTAATACGAATAATATCATATTCATTCAGCAAGGATATCAATCTACAAAAGTCATCGAACTGATTACCTATTTCGGCTGGCTTAGTATAATCAAGCCAAACTATATGGTGATCTTCATCAGGGTTCATATTGGCAATATAATCTGTTGTGGATTGTTGAATGATTTTAATGCATTTTAATGGCTTGTTAAATACAGCACGTTTGTATGTTATAGAATCGGCTTCTAACGAACACATCTTCTCAATTCCGAGAGTGTTGTGCAATAGTTTGAAGTCATCAAACATATATGACCCCATACCAATATACATATAGTTCTGAATCTCAATATTCCGGCTTAAAGACTTAAGAACTTCAGCAAAAATTTGGCGGTCAACGTACTTATTTGGACGAAGATGATAAAATGGCTGACTGCCCATTTGTTATTATTTCCCTCCCATTTCCTTATAAACCCTGTCAAAACATAATTCCCCAATAGTAGAGGGTTTGACATTATCGAGTTCCTCATCAAGCAGACTTTCAGCTAAGAATTCAATTTCGGTTGTTGGTTTAAAGAAGCGGATTACTTGAGATGTATTTCTTATCTCAGGTTTCGGCAGAGTTGGTATATAGAAAGTTCCGCTGCAATTGCGCTTGTTCTTCAAGTTATCATTAAGGCTATACCTTTCATGTATTTCAACATTATTTAACAAGCTTTGCATTGATACAGAGTCAGCTTGATTGGAGTATTTTCGTTCTTCTGGAAGCCGGCCCTTCCATTGGTTGGTGTAGGAAATAAACATTCCCAACCCATCGCGCATACGCTCTTTCACCTGTGAATATATCTCCGAGGAAAGATCGATACCGCGTTTAGTAGTTGTTGTTGGTAACAGTCGTGGGTTTGAACTCCTAAAAGAAACTACACCTTTGATTCCAATAAATTGAGTATGATACTTGGGAATTCCACCTTCTCCCCAGCCGGTTAAGTGTGTTTTATCATTATAAAGAACAACTCTATCATTGCAGATAATAGTCCAACCAGCATCGGCGGTTGAGCGGTGTGAAGTATTAATAGCGTCAATTTCCTCATCAGACTTAACAGGTGTATAAAATCCGACAATTAAATCGACGTCAACGCCATTGATAGTGTCTTTATAGATATATGGACTTATTGCCCCATTTTTGTTTTGAGCGTCAGCAACAAGGAGTTTAACTGGAAGCGATGACAGTACTTGACCGTTGACGGTAATACGAAATCCCTTTTCGATAATAAAACTATAACTTTTCTGAATGGATCTGCATAAATCATCAACAAAATTTGCCCTTTTATCATCGTCATGCCACACTGACATAATAGCAGGAGTTAAATGACTGATGCGGACAATTACACCACCCTCTGAAATTTCAGAAGGGACGGTATCTAAATCATATAAATTTAACTCCCAACTGTCTGTTTGCGTCCACTCATAGGGAATTTTTACAGTAAACTGCTCGTTATTGCATCTTGAAATTACTTCTGCTTCACGACCAATTTTAAAGATTGCACGTTTCATACCGATTCCATAAATTCCAACAGTTGGCAAGTTGTCGTCTATAACCTGCGTGGAATCCCGCCCCATTCTGAAAGCACTACTAACGGCAATATGTTTAGAAATGCCACCACAGTTATCTTGAATTATAAAGCAGTCATTTCGAATTTGAATGTTTGCTACATAACCACTATAATCAAAATCTTTCTTTATATTTGCATTTCCAGATTTTCGTAGAACACCATCTAAACAGTTATCCAGAAGATCCAAGATTGCATCAGTCAGGTCAATATCACGAGTGAGCATTTCAACAAAAAATTCTTTTGTCGGTGAGCTATCAACGGTAACCGTCATGTGTTTTCCTCCCTCAATGCTGTATAGTAACACTAACTTTGAATATATAGATGGTATCATTCATTATATGGCAACTTTAAATAATTGTAAATCAATATTTCTAAATAATAAGTAGGAATATTTTATGTGAGTTTCTTGAAAATACTTATGCTCAAGTTAATAATCTATAGACATCAGATTTTTTACTTCAACTCATGATTTCTATTAGGATAGTCAATGAAACTATTCGAATTCAAAGGATGGAAATAGGCGTTTGCATCTGCTTGCTCATCATGTATTCATCGTACAGAGTCCAAAAGAGGGATCAGATTTATAATAAAAAACCAATAAATGTTTTTCTTCAAAAATAAAAACATCGGAGTAAAATTTGATTTACTCCGATGTGGTCCGAGATGGGAGACTCGAACTCCCGACATCTTGCTCCCAAAGCAAGCGCGCTACCAACTGCGCTAATCCCGGATTTTTGGTTATTGAGTTTTGCTCCAGATGTGGTCAAACATGTGGTCAGGCGGTTTTTTTGACCATCTCGGCTTGCGGGGGAAGTGCCTGCATCGCAGGCGTATCAAGGAATTGCGGACATAGCATTTTCCAGCTCGAAGTGGGAGCGACCCGCTCCCAAAGCAAGCGCGCTACCAACTGCGCTAATCCCGGATTTTGGGTTATTCAGTTTTACTCCAGATGTGGTCAAACATGTGGTCAGGCAGTTTTTTTGACCACCTCGGCTTGCGGGGGAAGTGCCTGTATCGCAGGCGTATCAAGGGATTGCGGACATAGCATTTTCCAGCTCGAAGGGGGAGCGACCCGCTCCCAAACCAGGCGCGATACCAACTTCGCTATACCCGGATATTCAATTTCTGCCATGATACCACGGCGAGGGGTAAAAATAAAGTTTTTTCTGTCTGTGGTCAATCCTGTGGTCAAAGCCACTTTTGTGCCGCCTTCAGCAACCGGGGAAAGTCCCGCAAATGCAGGTGTCGCAAGGCTTTGCGGCGTTTCGCCTTGCCCTATCCCGGATACAACCACGGCACTCCCAAAGCAAGCGCGCTACCAACTGCGCTAATCCCGGATTTTTATTATTATAACAGATTTAAAAATATATGTCCAGCCCCAACGTAACTGCTATGGATTTGAGAATGAACTATATTTTGATTGCCTTTTGCGGCGGCGCATGGTACAATATAGAAGCTGCCAGACAACACGCGGCAGTAAAGCGGTCTCTTTCCATGCAAGAGACCGCATTTTTTAAAATTCTGAGGAATCAAAAAGGAGAATGAAAAATCTATGAAAAAGGAGAAACGCTACCTATGAAGCAGAAGCTGAGTTTTAAGGAGTATGTCTACGTAGCCAGTATGCTGTTCGGTATGTTCTTCGGCGCCGGGAACCTGATCTTCCCTGTATATATGGGGCAGGCAGCCGGCCGTAATGTATGGCCCGCCATTGTAGGCTTTTTGGTAACGGGCGTAGGACTGCCGTTGCTGGGCGTAGCCGCTCTGGGCATCAGCCGCAGCAGCGGGCTCTTTGACCTCAGCCGCAAGGTAGGCCGTCCCTATGCATTTTTCTTCACCTGTGCGCTGTATCTGACCATCGGGCCGTTCTTTGCCATTCCCCGGTGTGCCACCACCTCTTTTACCGTGGGTCTGGAGCAGATCCTGCCGGCCAGCGATCATGACTGGCTGTATCTACTGCTGTTTTCTCTGCTGTTCTTTGCGGCGACCTTGTTTTTCTCCCTGCGGCCGGGCAAGATTCTCACCTATGTGGGCAAGATCCTGACCCCCTGCTTCCTCACTTTTCTTGCAATTCTGGTCATCGTGACCATGCTGAACCCCACGACCCATATCGGCGCCGTGGAGCCGCAGGGCGCCTATGCCGCCCAGCCCTTCTTCACCGGCTTCTTGGAGGGCTACAACACCATGGACGCGCTGGCCAGTCTGGCCTTCGGCATCGTGGTGGTGCAGGTGATCCGGGATCTGGGCGTGGAAAAGGCGGAGGCCGTTGCCATGACCACCGTCCGCTCCGGCATTTTCAGCTGCCTGCTGATGGGCGTGATCTACCTGCTGGTCACGGTTATGGGTACTTGGAGCCGGGGCGCACTGGAAGCCGCCCCCAACGGCGGCGCGGCCCTTGCCCAGATCGCCCAGCATTATCTGGGCCATGTCGGACTGCTGGTGCTGGCTGCCACCGTGACCCTTGCCTGCCTGAAAACGGCGGTGGGTCTTATTACCAGCTGCGCGGAAACCTTTGAGGGGATGTTCCCCAAAGCGCTGTCCTACCGGCAGTGGGTGCTGGTGTTCTGCGGCGCTTCTTTCCTGTTTGCCAACGTGGGGCTTACCGCCATTATCACCTACGCGGTGCCGGTGCTGATGTTCCTGTACCCGCTGGCTATCACCCTGATCCTGCTGGCGCTGCTGGGCCGGTTCTTTGACCACGACCGGGCGGTGTACTGCTGGGTCACCGGGCTGACGCTGGTGGCGGCGCTGTACGATCTCCTGCGGACACTGCCGGAGGGCGTCCGGGCGCTGCTCCACGCGGACGGACTGATCGCCGCGGTGGGCAATGTTCTGCCCTTTGCAACCATCGGTCTCGGCTGGGTGGCTCCCGCCGTTTTGGGACTGGTCATCGGGCTGATCTTCCGGGCTGTGCGTCCCCAAAAGGCATAACAGAGAAAGGCCCATGGGAAAACCAAGCGCAAAGCGGTTTTCCAGAGAGAAACCATATGTCAGCCGCCAGACTAAGGCTGCTGACCAAAGCGGTATGTGCTTCGGCGGCACATACCGCTTTTTTGATGCTTTTCTTTTCGAGGGGGTTGACAAGGAAGCAAGAAGCCTATATCTCTTACCAAAGAATTACTTATCATATTGCATGAGCATTCGGCCGGATGCCAGCCTGGCAAAGATCGGCCTTGCAGCGCCCATATCCACAGTGGTCGGAATCGCCCTCAATATTGCGTTTTACATCTATTGGAACAGAAAGAACGCCGATTCCTGAGCGCACATCCATCCAAACGTTCTTCTTGCCATAAAATCCGCGCTGCGGCACATACTACCTCCAGAAATGGAGGAGTCTCATGGAGAAATTTTCAAACGACTATGCAGAGAACGTCCGGGTGCTGGACGATCTTCTGGGCGTGGGGCGCAGCTGCGACATGGTGAGCCGCAGCTACCTGATCGGCGGGCGGCAAGCCAGGCTCTGGGTGGTGGACGGCTTCGGCAGCGACGGCATCATTGAGCGGATGGGGGCTTTCTGGCTGGCGCTGAAGCCGGAAACGGTGCAGGGGATGACCCGGATGCAGGAGTTCCTGGATCGCTGCATCACCTTTTCGGAATCCAACGTCACCTTTGACGTGTCCGATGCCGTGACCTCCGTGTTTCTGGGAAAGTCCCTGCTGGTGGTGGAAGGGCTTTCCGGGGCGGCGCTGATGGACGCCAAGGGCTATCCCAGCCGGGGCGTGGATGAGCCGCCGGACGGCAAGGTGCTCCGGGGCAGCCACGACGGCTTTGTGGAAGCCGTCGTCCCCAACATGGCGCTGCTGCGCCGCCGCATCCGGGACACCCATCTCACCATGGAGGGGCATAAACTGGGTTCCCGCACCCATAACGACGCCGTCCTCTGCTATCTGGACGACAAAGTGGATCAGGATCTGCTGCGGAAGCTCCGGGGCAAGCTACTGGGGCTGGACGTCCGGTCGCTGTCCATGGCCCAGGAAAGTCTGGCGGAGGCCATCCGCCCCAAGCAGTGGTATAACCCCTTCCCGAAGGTTCGCTACACCGAGCGGCCGGACGTCGCGGCCGCCAGCATCATGGAGGGCAGCATCGTACTGATAGTGGACAACTCCCCCTCGGTGATGATCCTGCCCACCAGCTTTTTCGATTTTACGCAGGAGTCCAACGACTATTACTTCCCGCCCCTCATCGGCACCTACCTCCGCATCCTGCGGGTAACGGTATTCCTGCTATCCCTGTTCATCACACCGGCGTGGTATCTCATGGTCAGCCAGCCCGACCGCCTGCCGGGGTGGCTGGATTTTCTCTCCTCCCCGGAGCCGGTGTCCCTGAGCCTTCTGAGTCAGCTGCTGGTGGTGGAATTCCTTATCGACGTGCTGAAGCTGGCCTCCCTCAACACGCCGGACAGTCTCTCCAACTCCTTTTCCATGCTGGGCGCTCTGGTGCTGGGAGATTTTGCCGTACAGGCCGGATGGCTGGGGCCGGAGGTGCTGGTATATATGGCCTTTGTATCCGTGGCGGGATTTGCCCAGCCCAGCTATGAGCTGGGCTACGCCTTTAAGCTGCTGCGGGTGGCGCTGCTGCTGGTCACAGCGGCCTTCGACGTCTGGGGATTCTGTCTGGGGGTGGTGGGCATCTTCGTTCTGCTCTGCACCACCAAGCCGCTGGTTGGAAAGGGATACCTCTATCCGCTGGTTCCTTTCAACGGCAAGGCTCTGCTGCGGCTGCTGATCCGGGAGCCTATCAGCCGGGACAATACCTGACAATGCAGCCCGTTCCGCTTTTTCCGCCGCAGTCTGCAAAAAGCAGGCCGGGGAACAGATATGATCTGTTCCCCGGCCTGCTTTTCAGTTAAATCCGATCCTTGTAATACGCCACCAGCAGCTCTACCACCATGCTGTAGGACTGCATTCCGTTGGCGTCGCCGTAGGATTTCAGCGCCGCATCATACACCGTGTCGGTCACCTTTTCCACCACGTTGTCGCGGAACTGATCCCAGTAGGCGTTGTTGTCCAGCAGATCCGCGTTGACCTCCGGCGGCAGCGTGCTGCGGATGGCCTGATATGCCTCCGGGTCCGTTTCATACAGGGCGTTGCCCAGATGGATGAAGCCCAGCAGCCAGCCGGAATAGGCGTAGTCCGGCATCCCGCTGGTAACGGAGGCCAGCACCCCCAGAAAATTGCACTCCTGCTCCCATGCGATACCTCGCTGGTGGGCCAGCTCATGGGCAATGGTGGAGGGCAGCAGGCAGGCGGGGCTGTCCACATTCACATTGGACTCCCCCACACAGGCAAAATACACCCCCGTGAAGCCCATGATGCTCATGATCCGGGAGCAGCGCACCGCCTTGACGCCGGTATCCCGGAACTGCAAAAAGGGAAACAGCTCCGTAACGCCGCCGTAGACCGCCCTGCTCTCCGACAGGATCTGCTCTTTCGGCACGGCATAGATCCCGTTCTCATCCCGCGGCACTGTGTCCGCCGTGTCAGCCAGCTGCCGGGCAAAGTACGCCGTCACCGATTTCAGATCCTCTACAGCCACCGGCTGGGCCGCAAGGCCGGAACGGTCCCGGAAGCTGTCCGTCCAGTAGTTCACGCCCCACATGAGACAGAACAGGGTGTAAACCGTCAGGCAGACGTCCGCCGCCAGCAGCACGGCGCTGTAGGCCCGCTGTCTGCGGCGGCCTTTCGCCTTTATGACAGCGGCGACACTCCAGACCGCATAGGCCGCAGCCCCCACCGCCGCCAGCGCGTACAGCAGCTCCATCACCGACAGGCAGGTCAGGGCGCACAGCTGCCCCAGCGCCGCTTTCAGCGGCGTGGTGACATGATCCGCAAAGCTGTTCATCAGCCCCCGGTGATGCCGCAGGACAAAATACAGCCCCAGCAGAACGCCGTTGACCGCCAGCCAGAGGTGCAGTTTTTCATATGTTTTCCAGAAGTTTCTCATGGGCTCCACCATTGCCGTCCCGCAGAAGCGGCGGCTCTCAAAAGATGATGTGTAAGGCGCCGCAGGGCGCCTTACACATAAAAATGTTATTCGGCCGCTGCCAGCAGCTGTTTTGTATACGGGTCCTGCGGATGATCGAAAAGACCGTCCACCGTCCCCTGCTCCACAATGCGGCCCTGCTTCATCACCAGCGCGGCGTCGCACAGCTGATAGACCACGTTCAGGTCGTGAGAGATGAAGAGATAGCTGAGATCCAGCTCGTCCCGCAGCTCTCTGAGGAGCTTCAGAATTTGTGCCTGAATGGTGACGTCCAGTGCGCTGACCGGCTCATCCGCAATGAGGAACCGGGGCCGCTGGATCAGCGCCACGGCAATGGACACCCGCTGCCGCTGGCCGCCGGACAGCTCTGCAGGTCGTGCTTTCAGCACTTCCTCCGGCAGCTCCACCCGCTCCAGCATCTCCCGTACCCGGCGCTTCCGCTCCGGGGCGTCGTATTTTCCGTAGATCCGCAGCGGCTCCTCCAGCAGCCACTCCACCGAATAGGCCGGATTCAGGGAGCTGTAGGGGTCCTGAAAGATCATCTGAGGGCGCTTTGTATAGTGGATCACCTGACCGGCGGCCGGCCTCACCATGCCGAGAATGGTTTTAGCCAGCGTGGACTTGCCCGTGCCGGATTCGCCCACCAGCCCCAGGATCTCCCCCCGGTGAACGTCAAAGGACACATCGTGGATCACCTCATGAAAGCGCTTGCGGCCCAGTATGCCGCTCTCCCGGTACCCGGCGGATACGCCGCGGAGGGAAAGTACCAGTTCATCCGTCACGGCTGCGCCTCCTTTCGGTTCCGGGTGGGGATGGCGTCGATGAGCTTTTTCGTATAGGGGTGCTGTGGGTGGTAAAAGACCTGATCGGTCTCACCGGCCTCCACCAGAACGCCCTTCTGCATTACCGCCACCCGGCGGCACAGCTTCCGCACCACGTTCAGGTTGTGGGAGATGAACAGCATGGACACGCCGCTCTCCCGGTTCAGCTTCTTCAACATTTCCAGAATCTGAGCCTGAATGGTCACATCCAGCGCCGTGGTCGGCTCATCCAGCAGCAGCAGCTTGGGCCGGTTCACAATGGCCGCGGCGATCATGGCCCGCTGAAGCATCCCGCCGGACAGCTCGTGGGGATACTTCCCATAAATCGTCTCCGGCTCCGGCAGCTCCGCTTCCGCCATGGCTGCCAGCGCCCGCTTCTGCCGTTCGGTTCTGGAAAGATCGGTGTGAATCCGCAGGGTTTCCTCCACCTGCGGGCCGATCTTCATCAGGGGATCCATGCAGCTTTGCGGCTCCTGAAACACCACGCCGATGTCCGCCCCCTGAATCTTCCGCAGGGCAGAACGCTCCGCGTGGAGCAGTTCCTGTCCGTCCAGCAGGATCTGACCGGAATAGTCGCACTGCTTCCGGGGCAGCAGCCCCGCCACGCTCATGGCCGTCACGGATTTCCCGGAGCCGGATTCGCCCACCAGCCCCAGAATCTCGCCGTTCCGGATGGTCAGGCTCACGCCGCTGACCGCTTCCCGCTCCCGGCTGTGGAACTTCACGTGCAGGTTCTGAATTTCCAGCATCAGATCCCACCTCCGTTCCGGCGCTGTAACCCCTCGCCGATGAGTCCCACGCCGAAGATCATCCAGACGAGGATCAGCCCGGTGCCAAGGGCATACCACGGGGCGCTGAGGAACATCCCCTGACTTTCCGAGAGCATATAGCCCAGCGACGCGTCCGGCGGGGTCACGCCGATGCAGAGATAGCTCATGGACGCTTCCGCCAGCACGGCGTTGTTGAACCCGATGGTCAGGGCCGGCAGCAGCACGCTCCATGTGTTGGGCAGGATGTGCCGCCACAGGATGCGCCCGCTGGACGCGCCCATGAGCCGGGCGCTCTTTACATAGTTGACCTCCCGAAGCCCGGCGTAGGTTCCGCGGGCCATCCGGGCAAAGCTGGGGATGAACACCAGCCCCAGTGCAAGGATGACGTTGCCCGTTTTTCCCGGCCCCAGCAGGCTGATGACCACCAGCGCCAGCAGGATGCTGGGAAACGCCGTCAGCACATCGCCAAGGCGCATGAGCACATCGTCCACAATGCCGCCGAAATAGCCGGTGACGGCGCCCAGCACCGTACCGCACACCGCGCCGATGGCCACGGTACACAGGGCGATGCCGTAGGTCGTTCCAGCACCCTTGAGAACCCGGCTGAAAATATCCCGGCCAAAGCTGTCTGTCCCCATGAGATGCGCCAGCGACGGCGGGGACAGCTTGGGGCCTGCCGCCATGGCGTTGGGATCGTAGGGCGTCCAGAAAATGCCCATGACGATCAGTACCGTCAGGATGCCGGTCATGACCAGCCCCGCCATGAGGTAGGAATTTCTCTTGTTCATCTGGCCGTCCCTCCCATCCGGGGATCAATGCAGCGGTTGACCAGATCCGCCGCCGTGCCGGAGAGCACCACCCAGAAGGCCAGAATCACCACGATGGCCTCCACCACCGGGTAGTCCTGATTGGAAATGGAAGCCACCAGCATCCGCCCCAGACCGGGGATGGAGAACACCTGCTCTACCACAATGCTGCCTGCCACGATCTCCGCCATGGTCTGTCCTAAAAAGGTCACGGTTGGCACCAGCGAATTTTTCAGCACATGGCCCCACAGCACCTGATGCCGGTCATTGCCGCGGGCGATGGCCGTGCGGACATAGGGCTTATTCATATCGCTGATGACGGTGCTGCGGAGCATCCGCACCGTCATAGCGACCCTCGGAATGGCAATGGACACGGCGGCAAAGAATAAGTACACCAGAGACTTCCCCGGATTCTCCGCCAGCCCCGGAAAGTCGCCGGGGACAAAGACCCGGAGGGCGATACCGAAGAACCAGGAAATGAGGATGCCGGTGAAAAAGGGCGGCACCGCCATGCAGAACTGGTTCAGGACAGTGTGAAGCCCCTCCAGCTTTCCGTTGGAGGACAGCAGCCCCAGCGGCAGGGATATCGCGGTGATCAGCACAAAACTCACAAGGCTCAGGCACAGCGTCACCATCACCTTGGGAGCCAGCAGCTCCCGCACCGGCTGGCGGTACTGAAAGGACGTTCCCAGATTGCCGGTAAAGAACCCGGCAAGCCACTCGCCGTACCGCACCGGCAGGGGGCGGTTCAGCCCCATCTCCTCCCGGAGAGCCGCCACCTTTTCCGGGGTGGCCTGGGTTCCCAGCAGGGTGGCTGCCGGGTCGCCGGAGATCAGATCAAAGGCCGCAAACGTCAGAAAGGAGACGACCGCCATGGTGACCAGCAGCGTCAGGATCTTCCGCGCTGTGTATCGCATGGCTGTCATCTCCCTTCCGGGTCAGCGGCGTAAAAACATCCGCTGTTCATTGCTTATTTCGTGTAGTGAAAGGTGGAAATATCCAACACATAGATGGGGTAGAAGTCCGGGCCTTCCAGACCGTCCCGCACCGCCACGAAGTCCGCCATATCCTGAATATAGACGTTGGCGGCGTTGTCCGTCAGGTTCTTTTCCAGTTCCTTGTACAGATCGGTCTGCTCCCCGTCGTCATAGCAGGTCTGGGCCTGCGCGTACAGCGCGTCATAGTCATCATTGCTGTAGTTGATGAAGTTGTTGCCGGCGGTGGAAACAAAGCGGCTCAGCATGGCGGAGGCCGTCATGTTGGAGGCGTCCACGCCCACCACAGTGGACTGGAACTGCCGGTTGGAGTAGGTGTCCTGCACCCAGCTCTCCCAGGTAACGGGCTGAATGGTGGCGGTGATGCCCACGGCCTTCAGCTGCTCCACGATAACCTGTGCGGTGTCCATGTGGGGCTGATAGTTGCTGGGAACGGTGATGGTCATCTCAAAGCCGTCGGGATAACCGGCCTCCGCCAGCAGCGCCTTGGCCTTTTCCGTGTTGTATTCGTAGGTGTTGGTAAGGCTGTCATCAAAATACTTGCTGAAGGCAGGGTACATACTGGAACCCAGCAGGGTGCCGTAGCCGTCAAAGGCCAGCTCCAGAATCTGCTGGCGGTCAACGGCATAGCACAGGGCCTGCCGCACCCGCACATCGTCAAAGGGCTTTTCCGCATTGTTGAGGTACAGGGCCTGCACCAGATTCATGGTGCCTTCTTCCACATGGAAGCCGTCTCCCAACTGGGCGATCTGGGTGGTGGTCAGGTGGGCAAACACGTCCACCGCGCCGCTCTGGAGGCTCAGGAGGATGCTGTCCGCATTCTCAATGATCTTATAGGTGACCTTGGTCAGCTCCGGCTTTTCGCCCCAGTAATCGTCAAACCGCTCCAGCACCACGGATTCCTGCGCCGTCCGGGAAACGAACAAGAACGGGCCGGTACCCACGGGAGCGGTATCCTGCTCCGTGTAGTCCTTGGGCAGAATGGCGGTGGTGAGATAGGAGGTGAATTCGTTGTTGGGTTCCTTCAGCCGGAAGCAGACGGTGTCGTCCCCCTCCGCATACATCTCCACGCCGGCAAAGGCAGCCACCTGAATGATGTCGGCACTGTCAGGCTCGGCGCAGCGCTGATAGGACCAGATCACGTCCTCCGGCGTCACGTCCTGCCCGTTGTGGAACTTTACGCCGGGACGCAGCTTGAAGGTATAAAGCAGATGGTCGTCAGAAACCGTGTAGCTCTCCGCCACGGCGGGATTCAGGTTGCCGCTGGCGTCGGGTTTCAGAAGACCCTCAAATACGTTGAACATCACTTCGCGGGTTCCTGCCTTCACGGTTTTGTGAGGGTCAAGACTGCTGTCCAGATCCTGAGCGATACCCACGTTCAGCTCGCCTGCCGCAGCGCGGGCCTCAGGGCCGTCTGCCGGGGTGCTGGTGGTGCTCTGGTCGGTGTTTTCAGTCGTCCCGGTCTGGCTGCCGCCTCCGCATCCGCTGAGTACGGCGCTCAGAAGGCAGACCGCTGCCAAAAGCGTCAGGATTCTCTTTTTCATATGCAATTCTCCTTTTTATATCACTGCTCCGGGGAGTCAGTGTATCTGCGGAACTGGAGTCGTCCCATCCCGCATATTCTCAGTGCCGGACGGCGCTGAAAATACCAAAGAACAGCGAAACTGCTGCGGCCAAACCGCAAAGCAGCCCTGCAGGGCTTGTTATTTTTCTAACGATAACCCTGCAAGGCTGTATTGTACAGGAAAGCGCCATAAAAGGCAAGCCTTTTTTATGCTTTTTCCGCCTTTTTCGGAATGTCCGGCGTCTGCTCAGAGGGGAGAGGCGCGGTATAGCGCTCCGTTTCCACCGGCAGATCCTTTTCCGCCAGCCGCCGGTTTACCAGAAAGGCCACCAGATTGTACAGGCAGGCGCACACCGGCACGCCGAAGAACATCCCGGCTACCCCGAAGAAGCTGCCGCCCACCAGAATGGCGATGATGACCCACAGGCTGGGCAGCCCTGTGCTGTCGCCCAGAATTTTGGGGCCGATGAAGTTGCCGTCCAGCTGCTGGAGCGCCAGCACGAACAGCAGGAAGTACAGGGACTTGATGGGATCGACCAGCAGGATCAGGAAGAAGCTGGGAATGGCCCCCAGAAACGGGCCGAAGAAGGGGATGATATTGGTCACGCCCACAAAGACGGACACCAGCGGCGTGTAGGGCATATTCAGGATGGAACAGCCGATAAAACACAGAATCCCGATGATAAGGGAATCCAGCAGCTTGCCCCGGACAAAACCGGAGAAAATATGGTCCGCCTTGTTAGCGCCCCGGAAGATCCAGTAGACCTGATCTCCGGCAAAGAGACTGTAGGTGGTCTTCCGGGCGTGGGCGGCGCAGCGTTCCTTCGTGGCCATGAAATACACGGAGACAATGACCCCCACCAGCAGATTTTTCAGGAAGCTCACCGTGCTGACCACGCCGCCGGAAACGGCGATCATCAGCATCTGCGTCCGGGCCAGAACTTCATTTTTCAGCCACTCGGTAGCCGTCGCGTAGAATTTGTCCATCTGCGCCGCCACCCATGCCTCCACCGTGGGGTTGCTCTCCAGCAGATGCTCCATCCAGCCGCTGATGGTGTTATAGTAGCTCTCCACACTGGAAAACAGCTGTACCACGCTCTGATACAGCTGCGGCAGCAGCACATGGCCCAGCACATAGCACAGCAGCGCAATGATGGCCCACGTCAGCACCAGACTGACAGCCCGCGCCCCGTGGGAGATCAGACGCCCTGCCCTGCGGGCGGATTCCAGCCTGCCGGGAAACAGCCGCCGCTCGATGAAGTCAATCACCGGGGCCAGCAGGTAAGCCAGCACGCCGCCGATGATCACCGGCTGGAGCGCGCCCAGCAGCTGGCTGCCGAAGGCCGGTAATACCCGGTGGCCAAACAGGGTATCATAAAACAGCAGAATCGCGGCCACGGTCAAAAAGATCGCCAGTCCCCAGCGCAGTGCTCCGTCCTTGTTTTTCATCTGTTTCCGCCTTCCCGCCTGTTTTTTTACAATACCTTTATTCTACACGCCGCCCCGCGTAATTGCAATCCTCATTTGCCCGTGCTATACTACTTTAACCATCTGTTAACATTCGTAACCGCCTCAGGCGGGAAGTGCTTTTATTTTTCTTCGGAGGCATGGATATGGAACCCCAAAAGAAGCTTTTGATGATCGTCAATCCCCGCGCCGGACGCAACAAGCCCCGCGGCCCGCTCTACGATGCGGCGGCCGCGTTCTGCGACACCGGGTATCTCCTCAGCATCCGCCGCACCGCTGCGGCCGGGGATGCCCGCCGCATTGCGGAGGAGGCCGGCGGCGCGTATGACACGGTGGTAGCCGTGGGCGGCGACGGCACACTGAACGAGGTCATCTCCGGTCTTCAGACGCTGGCGCACCCGCCGGTGGTGGGGTATCTGCCCCAGGGCAGCACCAATGACTTTGCCGCCAGCCTGAAGATCCCCTCCGATCCCGCCAAAGCCGCCGAGGCCATTATCCGCGGGCAGACCCGGCAGCTGGATATCGGCTGCTTCGGGAGGCGGGTCTTTGTGTATGTGGCGTCCTTCGGCGCGTTTACCCGCACCTCCTACGCCGCCTCTCAGGATATGAAAAACGCGCTGGGACATTTCGGGTATCTGGTGGAGGGTATCCGGGATCTGAATACCCTGCGGCCCTATAGCGTCCGCATCACTGCCGACGGCGAAACCCTGGACGGCGACTACCTGTTCGGCGCTGTGGCTAACTCCACCTCCATTGCCGGCATGATGAAGCTGGACGGCGAGGAGGTGGTGCTGGACGACGGCCGCTTCGAGCTGCTGCTGATTCCCAATCCCAAGAACGTTGTGGAGCTGCAAAATCTGATCTGGGCGCTGCTGAACCAGCAGTATGACGCCGGCGGGCTGATCTTCCGCCATGTGACGAACATCCATGTGGAAACCGATGAGGAGCTTCCGTGGTCGCTGGACGGCGAGTATGAGCCGAGCCTGCCCAGTGTGGACATCACCAACCACCAGTGCGCCCTGACCATGCTGCTATGAGTGGAGAACTGGAGCGGCTGCGCCGCTATTACGGCGGCCATACCCCCGGCCTGCTGGGGAAGCGTCATGAATACGCAGTCCTTTGCCCGCTGGTGGAACAGACGGACGGACTGCACCTGCTGTTTGAAGTCCGCTCCGCCGCCGTGCGGCAGGCCGGAGAGACCTGCTTTCCCGGCGGCCGGATGGAGCCGGGTGAAACGCCGGCGGACTGCGCCCTCCGGGAAACGGAGGAGGAGCTGGCCATTCCCCCGGCTGAAATACACCTGCTGGGGGAGGGGGACTTCATTTGCAGCCAGCGGGGCTTCCTGCTGCGTCCCCTGCCGGGACTGGTCTCCCCCGCCGGGTTTGCCGCCTTGCGTCCGGCCCCCGCCGAGGTGGCCGACGTATACACCGTGCCGCTGGAATTTTTCCGCAGTACGCCGCCGGAGCGCTATACTTACGATCTGCTGCCCCATGTGCCGGATAATTTCCCCTATGAAACCGTGGGCATCCCGCGGGATTACCCATGGGCTGCCGGGCGGGTGGAGGTCCCCGTGTGGGTCTGGCAGGGCCGGGTCATCTGGGGTATGACCGCCCGGATCGTGGCCGATCTGATCGCACATTTGTAAAGAAAAAGGAAGAAGCGAAGGCTTCTTCCTTTTTTGCTGGAAGGCCATCTTTAAAATTACCGTATTTTTGCCCAAAAACAGGCACGTTTTCTCAGAAAAACGGAGATTTTTTCTGCAAAATAAGAATAACCGCTTACATTTTGAGTCAAAATATGGTAAACTATTTTCTGATTTCAGAAAAAGAAAAATGATGGTGTTTGGGAAAGGAGGCCCCTAAAATGTTCCAGCCCGGAGAACTTCTGGTTTACGGCAGCACCGGCGTTTGTCAGGTCCTGTCCATTGATCAGCGTCAGGACTATGTGAACGGCACGAAGCAGAGCCGTCTGTATTATCAACTGAAGCCGCTGTATCAGGGCGGCGTGATCTACACGCCGGTAGATAACGACAAGGTCGTTATGCGGCCGGTGATCTCCCGCGAGGACGCGGAGACTCTGATCGACTCCATCCCCACCCTGTGCCCCGCCGTCTGCCCGGCGGCCACCACACAGGCGCTGACACAGCATTACCAGACCAGCCTCCGGCGGCACAGCTGCCGCAGTCTCATGGAGCTGACCATGTCCATTCACCAGAAACGGCGCAGGGCCGAAGCGCAGAACCGCCGTCTGGGTATGGTAGACGAGCGGTTCATGAAGCAGGCGGAGCAGCTGCTCTTCGGTGAACTGGCCGCCGCGCTGGATATTCCCTATGACGAGGTTCAGCCCTATATCGCCAATCGGATGCAGGCCTGCGCCAAGGTCTGAGAAAACCCCGTCCCGCCTGCGGCGGATCTGCCATCGGCAAGCGCCCCCCTGATACAGACATTTTGTATCAGGGGGGCGCTTTTTTGTGCCTGCGGCCATCAGTCCTCTATGCTGATGGCGCTGACCGGGCAGCCGTCGCGGGCTGTTTCCGCTTCCGCCAACTGGTTGGCAGGGATCTCGCCGCCATGGGCCAGACCGTCATCTCCCATGGAGAACACCACAGGGCAGGTCCCGGCGCACAGGCCGCAGCCGATGCAGTTTGCGTTAACTGTTGCTTTCATATGCTTACCTCCGTCAGTCCAGAATTCGCCCGTCCCGGCTCAGGGTCACTACCTGCCAGGGCAGGAACTTTCCACATTCCCGAAGAGCCGTTTCCACCGCCCGCTGCAATCCACCGCAGCAGGGAACCTCCATACGGACGATGGTGACCTCCCGGATCTCATTGTTCCGCAGGATCTCCGTCAGCTTTTCCGTGTAGTCCCCCTCGTCCAGCTTGGGACAGCCGATCATGGTGATGCGCCCCTTCATGAACCGCTCATGGAAATCCCCGCGGGAAAAGGCGGTGCAGTCGGCGGCGATCAGCAGCCTTGCCCCCTGATAGAACGGCGCCTGCACCGGCAGCAGCTTGATCTGAATGGGCCACTGTTCCAGGCGGGATACTGCGGCGGACGTCAACGGGGCGTCCGTTCCCTTCTGCGCCAGCTCTGCGGCCTGACTGCCGGGACAACCGCCCATCTGCATGGGCATACTGCCGGAGCAGCCGCTGCGGGTCACCGGGGCGCTGCCGATGAGGGCTTCTGCTTTCTTCGCAAGCTGGGCGGCGGCCACCGCCTTTTCATCAAAGGCCGCGGCTTCCCGCTCCACAAAGGTGATGGCGTTGGTGGGACAATGGGGCAGGCAGTTGCCGAGGCCGTCGCAGTAGTCGTCCCGCAGCAGGACGGCCTTGCCGTCTACCATGCCGATGGCGCCCTCCTGACAGGCATTGGCGCAAGCGCCGCAGCCGTTGCAGCGGTCACGGTCGATCTCAATAACTCTCCGTACCATATAGGTTCTCTCCTTTTTTCATGGCTATTCGTTTTCGTGATGACACGATTCAGCCTTGTCTTTCCACGTTCAGTATCTTATAATATTAAAGTAAAATCTGTTGCGTTTGCAACCTTTTGCTTGAAATTTGCTGCCAGATTCAGGGGGGATTTCCATGCTGGTTCGTGTTCCGGATTATTTTGACCAATTTGCCTGTCTGGCGGGGGACTGTCCCCACAGCTGCTGCATCGGCTGGGAGGTGGTCATCGACGAAGACACCGCCTGGCGGTATCGGGCAGAACCCGGCCCGCTGGGCGAAAAGCTCCGGGCTGCCATGCAGTTTGACGGCGAGGACGTCTGCTTTCCGCTGGACGGCGGCCGCTGCCCATTTCTGAATCGGGAAAACCTCTGCGAGATCCACTGCGCGTTGGGAGCGGAAGCCACCTCTGTCACCTGTCAGGAACACCCCCGCTTTATCGAGGAATACGGCCCGTTTAAGGAGATCACCCTGTCTGCCGCCTGCCCGAAAGCCAATGAACTGCTGCTGGGCAGCAACGAGCCGCTGACCTTTTCCGCGCTGGAGGATGAAACGCCGGCGGAGGAGGGGGATGCATGGCTGGATTGGCTGCTTCCCCTGCGGAATTATTTGCTGGATTTGCTGCGGAACCGGGAACAGCTGCTGCAAGAGCGGCTGCGGTACTTTCTGCTCATCGCACAGGAAGCGCAGCGCCTGCTGGACGCGAAAGCGATGGAGGAGCTGACGGCGTTCTGCGCCAGTCCGTATATCAGGCGGCCGGAAGCGGCGGAACTGACGGAAGGCTGGGAACAGGCGGCCTGCCGGTGTCTGCGTTCTCTGGAGATTCTGGAGCCGGATTGGCAGGCGCTGCTGGAGCGCTGGGAAAACAACCCGGCCCTGCCTGCATTTGCCCCGCGGGAGCCGGAGAAGCTGGAACGGATTGCGGTGTATCTGGCGTTCCGCTATCTGCTCAAAGCCGTCAATGACGGCGATCTGCTGGGACGGGCGCAGCTCTGCCTGCTGGGGGTTCTGACTGTGGATCGGCTGTCCCGGTTTACGGAGCTATCGGAAGCCCTGCGGCTGTTCAGCCGGGAAATTGAACACGATCAGGACAATCTGGACGCGCTGCTGGATGCTTTCTGGCAGGTTGATGGACTTTCTGCGGCAGCGCTGCTGGCTGCCTTAAGCAAATAGATCTACCTTTGTGCGGGTTGCCCGTCCAACGCGCTCGAAATTGTTCAAAATGTTGAAAATGCACAATCCGTCTTGACTTTTTCTTAGTATGGCTGTATATTATAGACACAAAGAGGGAGCGCCCAATGATTCGTAGCCCTGTTTGTTCGCCGCTGGATGGTTCCGGCAGGCCAAATACGAAGCACATCATTTATGGATTTGCGTGAGGTTGTGACTCTGTACGCACGGTGCTTCATGGATTGGCGGTCAGCGTTCCTGAAAAAGCGGCAATATAGATGGAAGTAGAGGTAGCCGTATTGAAAGAAAAGCATCAGAAGTAGCCCCCATTCGCCGTTGGAGCGGATGGGGGCTGAAGCTTTTTTGAAAGGATACGGCATCATGATATGCTGCAATATTTGCTGCTGGCGGCAGGCAGCTTTCTGGCCGCGTTCATATCCGGCGCGGCAGGATTCGGCGGTTCGCTCCTCCTGCTGCCGCTGGTAACGGCCTGCGTAGGGCCGGCGCTGGGCGTCCCGGTTCTGACCGTTGCCCAGCTGATGGGCAATATCGCCCGTATGGCAGGGGGATGGCGGGAGATCGACTGGAAGTCGGTGGGCCTGTTTTCCGTCACATCCCTGCCGCTGGCAGCACTTGGGGCTTTCGGATTTTCCCTGCTGCCCCAAGCGGTGGTGTCCCGGTGGATCGGGCTGGCGCTGATCCTGCTGGTCGCCGCAAAAGGCGTCAGCAAACGGGAACTGCCCCACGGAACGGGAACGCTGCTGATAGGCGGCGCTGCCACCGGGGGACTGTCCGGCCTTTGTGGCAGCGGCGGCCCCATTGGTGCGGCGGTCTTTCTGTCCCTGAATCTGCCGCCGGTGGCCTATATTGCCAGCGAAGCGGCGACAGCCACGGCCATGCACCTGCTGAAAATTGTGATCTACAACAGACTCTCCGGCAGCTCCAGGCGCACATGGCTGTTGGGATTGGGCATGGGACTCTGCATGGTTGCCGGAACCTGTGCGGCCCGGCATTGGATTCGCCATATGGAAAAGGGAAAATTCCAGAAATATGTGGCAGTCCTGCTGTGCATAGTCGGGCTTTATATGCTGGCAGGCGGCTGAGACGGTGCCAATCGAAAAAGCAGCGGGACGGCTGAACGCCGTCCCGCTGTGGTTTTTATATGGATTTACTTGTGATCCACGGCGGACATATGGCGGATCAGATCCACCATCCGGTTGGCATAGCCGCACTCGTTATCGTACCAGGAGACCAGCTTTACGAAGGTATCCGTCAGCGCGATGCCGGCCTTGGCGTCGAAAATGGAGGAGTGGGGATCGCCCAGAAAGTCGGAGGAGACAACATCCTCGTCAGTGTAACCCAGAACGCCTTTCAGCTCGCCCTCGGAGGCATCCTTAATGGCCTTGCAGATCTCCTCATAAGAGGCGGGCTTTGCCAGCTTCACCGTCAGATCCACCACGGAAACATCCAGCGTCGGCACGCGCATGGACATACCGGTAAGCTTGCCGTTCAGGGCGGGAATCACCTTGCCCACAGCCTTGGCCGCGCCAGTGGAGGAGGGGATGATGTTGCCGGTAGCGGCGCGGCCGCCCCGCCAGTCCTTCATGGAAGCGCCGTCCAGCAGCTTCTGGGTGGGGGTGACGGAGTGAACGGTGGTCATCAGGCCCTCTACGATCCCGAACTTGTCGTTGACGACTTTGGCAAGGGGGGCCAGACAGTTGGTAGTGCAGGAAGCGTTGGAGACGAAGGTCATGTCGCTGGTGTACTGATCCAGATTGACGCCGCAGACGAACATGGGGGTGTCATCCTTGGAGGGAGCGCCCATAACGACGTGCTTGGCGCCAGCGTCGATATGTCCCTGACACAGCTCATGGGTCAAATGCTTGCCGGTACATTCGCAGATATACTCCGCGCCCACGGAAGCCCAGGGGATATCCTTGACCTCTGCGGCGGTGAACACGGGATACTTTTTGCCGTTGACGATCAGGCCGCCGTCGTAATGCGCCACGGTGCCGGGGAACTTGCCGTGAACGGAGTCGTACTTGAGCATATAGGCCATATATTCCGGGTTCATAAAGGGATCGTTGATGGCGGCGACCTCCACATCCTCATGAGTCAGGGCAGCGCGAAAGACAAGACGGCCGATGCGGCCAAAACCATTGATACCGATCTTAGTGAGCATGAACAGTTCCCCTTTCAAATTTTAAAGCGTATAAAAACGATGAAGAAACGTTTGCGTAAACGTTTATTTGCCTTTATTCACATATTATCATGGTTGTGCCAAATTGACAATCAGCAATTTGCATAACGTTTTTACTCAAAACTGGTCAAATCGGCGAGAATAAAATTGCCGGGCAGCAGATTTTTGCAAAAACTGACGAAAACAGCTTGACGTGGGAAGATTTAAGAGCGTATACTATAAAATGCAAATGATTACGCAAAAGCGAAAGAGTTGCGTAAAGAGGTGAACGATATGAAGGTGACCATCAGCGACGTGGCGAAACTGGCTGGTGTCTCCACAGCCACGGTCTCCCACACCATCAATTCTACCCGCTATGTTTCCGGCGAGACCAAGGAGAAGGTCTATAAAGCCATTGCGGAGCTGGGCTATACGCCGGACGCTTCCGCCAGAAGCTTCCGTACCGGCAAGAAAAAAACCATCGGCTTTATTGTGCCGGATATCTCCAATAAATTCTTCGCCACCATGATTGAATCGGTGGAGAATTATCTCTCTTCCCATGGCTACCATCTGATCATTGCCAACACCAAGGAGAATCCCGAACGGGAGGAGAACAACGTCCGCCTGCTGGCAGCCGGTCTGGTAGATGGTCTGCTGATCGCCAGCACCATGGAGAACTTCTCCCGCTTCGACGCGCTGATCCCCGCCGGGTTTCCCGTTGTACTGGTAGACCGAACCTTCGAGGTCAAGCGGTTTCCGTCGGTCTGCGTGTCCAACTTCCAGCCCATCTACCGCAGCGTCTGCCGTCTGGCGGGGAAAGGGGACAAACGCATCGGCATCATCGGTGGCCTGCCCCGGCTGTCCTCTACCAAGGAGCGCATTGCCGCCTACCGGGAAGCGGTGGCGGACTGCGGTCTGCCGCAGGATGAGGCACTGATCCGCTTCGGTAACTCCATGGAAAACAGCGCGCAGCAATGTCTGGACGACCTGCTGGAGCAGAAGTGCGACGCCATAGTGGTGGCGCAGGGGCTGATGGCCTCGGAAACGGTGATCTATCTCCATGAGAAGGGCTTGCAGCTTTCAAAGGACATTGATCTGGTTTCCTTTGTGGATTATGATTCCAATATCAATCATCTTTATTCCAGCCAGATGGACTGCATCGTTCAGCCGGTGGAAAAGCTGGGCGAAGCTGCCGGCGAGCAGATCCTCCAGCGCATCGAAACGCCGGACGCCCCGGCTTTTGAGCAGCTGCTGACCTCTGCCTACAAGCCCTGCGGCAAATGAGCGGACAGAATGACGAACAGTTCCCCGGAGCGCTGCTCCGGGGATCCTTTTTTGAAAAAAGTTGCGGAAGCTTGCAAAAACGATCCATATTTGACGAAAGCGGTCTGAAAAGCTTTGCTTCTTTTTTGCACTTTCTCCAAAAATGATTTCGGCCATTGACAAGGTAGGTTTTTGGTGCTAACCTAACCCCAGAAAAACGAACCGGACTCCCGGGGACAGGAAGGAGATACGCGCCATGATCGTGAACCGTTTTGGTATGATGATGTGCATGATGGACATGGGAATGATGACCATGCCCAAGCTTCAGCGCGTCTCCGCAAAGAACCTCTCCGGAAATTAACGGCACATCAAAGGCTGTTCCAAGGAGCGGAAAGCGGTGACGCTTCCCGCTCCTCGTTTGTTTTGAACCCCATTTGTTGCCGGGAGCGGGAAGAAAATCAGGAAAGAAGGACTTCTAAATGATTCGGCTGGAACATATCTGCAAGACCTTCGGCGAAGAAAACGGCGGCGTCCACGCCGTGCGGGACGTTTCCCTCCATATCAGGCAGGGCGAGATCTTCGGCATCATCGGCTTCTCCGGCGCAGGCAAATCCACGCTGGTGCGCTGCATCAACCTGCTGGAGCGGCCCACCAGCGGCACCGTCACGGTGGACGGTCAGGAGCTGACGGCCCTTTCGGAAAAGGAACTGCGGCAGGCTCGGAAAAAGATCAGCATGATCTTCCAGAGCTTCAACCTGCTGATGCAGCGGACCTGCCTGAAAAACGTGTGCTTCCCTCTGGAGCTTTCCGGCGTTCCCAAGGCGCAGGCTGAAAAGCGGGCGCTGGAGCTGCTGGAGCTGGTGGGGCTGAAGGAAAAGGCCAACGCCTATCCCGCCCAGCTTTCCGGTGGCCAGAAGCAGCGGGTGGCCATTGCCCGCGCACTGACTACCGACCCGAAGGTACTCCTCTGCGACGAGGCCACCTCTGCGTTGGATCCCACCACCACCGCTTCCATCCTCTCCTTATTAAAAAAACTGAATCAGAAGCTGGGGGTCACGGTGGTCATCATCACCCACCAGATGAGCGTGATTGAAGAAATCTGCACCCGCGTTGCCATTCTGGACAGCGGCGCTGTGGCGGAGGAGGGCAGCGTGGAGGATATCTTCGCTCATCCCACTACCGACGCCGCCCGCCGTCTGGTGTATCCCGGCGGTGTCAGCGTGAAGCAGTACCCCGCCGGAACGCGGGCTGTCCGGGTGGCCTTCAACGGCGGCACGGCCTACCAGCCTCTCATTGCCTCACTGGCCATTGACTGCGGCGTTAAGGTCAATATTCTGGGCGCCGACACCCGGAACATTGACGGCAAGGCTTTCGGCACCATGCTGCTGGGGCTGCCGGACGATCCCAACGAGGCCGCCAAGGCCCTGAGCTATATCCGTTCCCAGCACAATGTCACTGCGGAGGAGGTCGAGTATCATGCTTAATGCCATTTCTGCGTTCTTTGCCGAGTACGGCGGGATTTTGCTGACCGGCACACGGGATACGCTGCTGATGGTGGTGATCTCCACCCTGTTTGCTTACGTTCTGGGTCTGCCGCTGGGCGTGGCACTGATCGTTACCGGCCCTCACGGCATCCGCCCCAACAAGGTCGTCAATCAGATCCTCGGCTGGATCGTCAACATCGGCCGTTCCATTCCCTTTATTATCCTGATGGTGGCCATCATGCCCTTTACCAAGCTGGTGGTAGGCACCAAGATCGGCGTCAGAGGCGCCATCGTTCCTCTGGTGGTTTCCGCAGCGCCCTTCATCGCCCGTATGGTGGAGACCTCCCTTGCAGAAGTGGATGCCGGTGTGGTGGAAGCCGCCCAGTCCATGGGCGCCTCCACTTTCCAGATCATCTGGAAAGTCTACCTGCCGGAAGCCAAGCCCTCTCTGGTGCTGGGCGGCGCGATCTCCATTGTCACCATTCTGGGCTACACCGCCATTGCCGGCACCGTGGGTGCAGGAGGTCTGGGCGACATCGCCGTGCGGTACGGCCACCAGCGGTTCATCACCTCGGTGATGTGGGTCACAGTGGTGATCCTGATCGTCATGGTGCAGGTGGTGCAGTCCCTGTTCAACTGGCTGTCCAAGAAGATCGACAAGCGGTTGGACACCGGCACGAAAAAGCAGGGTACTTTCGATCTTCTGTCCCGTCTGGCTCATACCAAATAAGCACGTTCCCGTTTCAGTTCTCTGTTTTCATCGCCTGTTTCCCACACAAGGGTGCTTCGGCAGGCGTTTGAAAGATATTACTTTAAATTCATTATTTTAATTGGAGGAAAAGAACATGAAGAACAAGATTCTGGCCACTCTGCTGGCTCTGTCTCTGGCTCTGTCTCTGGCAGCCTGCGGCAGCAAGAACGAAACTCCCGCTGACAACACCGCCGCTGACGACGCTCAGACCGAGCAGCCCGCCGATACTCAGGAGACTGTCACCCTGAACGTGGCCGCTTCTCCCACGCCCCACGCCGAGATCCTGCAGCAGTGCGTACCCATTCTGGCCGAGCAGGGCATCGACCTGCAGATCCACGAGTACAGCGACTATGTGGTTCCCAACACCGCTGTTGAGGACGGCGAGGAGGACGCCAACTACTTCCAGCACATTCCTTATCTGGACGACTTCAACACCACCCGCGGCACCCATCTGGTGAGCGTCACCGGCGTTCACATTGAGCCTATGGGCATCTATGCCGGCAAGTCCGCTTCTCTGGACGAACTGCCTGACGGCGCTACCGTGGCTGTCCCCAACGACGCCACCAACGAAGGCCGCGCACTGCTGCTGCTGGAGAAGCAGGGCCTGATCAAGCTGGCTGACGACTCCAACCTCTCCTCCACCCCCAAGGACATCGTGGAGAATCCCAAGAACCTGACCTTCACCGAGGTGGAAGCCGCTACCGTTCCCAGCATCGTGTCCGAGGTGGACATTGCTGTCATCAACTCCAACTACGCCATGGGCGCAGGCTTCAATCCCGTTGAGGACGCTCTGGCTCTGGAAGCTTCCGACTCTCCCTATGTGAACGTTCTGGTCTGCAAGGAAGGCAACGAGAACAACGAGGCCATTCAGGCTCTGGCTGAGGCTCTGCACTCCGACACCGTGAAGAACTTCATCACCGAGAACTACGGCGGCGCTGTGGTTGCTGTTGACTGAGTTCCCGCTTCATTCGCTCCCCCGGCTCAGCCGGGGGAGCGTTTCTTTGTGCAGTTTTTCTCCTGTTTCCTCTTGCAGAGAATAACCCACCGTGCTACAATGTTAAAAAAAGCCGCCGGAGGGCGGCAGATCTTTCCTACAGGAGTTAGAGAACTCTTACTATCGGAAAGCCATTATTCCGGGTCCTGTACCCGTATCAGGAGGAAACCCATGATCCAGACGACGCTGAAAATTGACGGTATGATGTGCGGGATGTGTGAGTCCCACATCAACGATGCCATCCGCAAGGACTTTTCCGTAAAGAAAGTGACCGCATCCCACGGCAAGGGAACCTGCGTCATTCTCTCCGAAAATGCACTGGACGAGAGCAGGCTGCGGGACACTATCGACGCCACTGGCTATACGCTGCTGAACGTCCAGTCCCAGCCGTATGAGAAGAAGGGCGGCCTTGCCGGCCTCTTCCATCGGAAGTAATGTCCCCTGCCCGGAAAAAGGAGCGCATCTGCGCTCCTTTTTTGCGTTCCCATCGGATTCCCTCTGGTATCCTGAGACGGAATACGGTATAATGGCCACAACGTACAGCGAAACTGCACACCTGAAAGGAGATCTGACATATGGGACTCATCAAAGCGGCCTCCGGCGCAACGGGCGGCGTGCTGGCCGATCAGTGGAAGGAATATTTTTACTGCGAAGCCATTTCTGCGGATGTTCTGGCAGTCAAGGGGCGGAAGAAGGTCACAGGCCGTTCCAGCAACACCAAAGGCGATGAAAATATTATCACCACCGGCTCTATGATTGCGGTGGCAGACGGCCAGTGTATGCTCATCGTGGATCAGGGCAAGGTGGCGGAGGTCTGCGCCGAACCCGGAGAATTTGTCTATGACGCGTCCACGGAACCCAGTGTGTTCACCGGTTCTCTGGGAGAGAGCATCGGCCGGGTGTTCAAGAATATCGGCAAGCGCTTTACCTTCGGCGGCGAAGCCCCCAAGGATCAGCGGATCTATTACATCAACACCAAGGAGATCACCGGCAATAAATACGGCACAGCCAGCCCCGTTCCTTTCCGGGTGGTGGACCAGCGGGCCGGCATCGACATGGACGTGGGCATCCGCTGCTTCGGTGAATACAGCTACCACATTGCCAACCCCCTGCTGTTTTATACCAATGTCTGCGGCAATGTGACGGAGGATTACAAGCGCGCCCAGTTGGACAGCCAGCTGAAAACCGAGCTGCTGACAGCGCTCCAGCCCGCCTTCGCTAAGGTCAGCGAGCTGGGCGTCCGCTACTCCGCCCTGCCCGGCCATGCCATGGAGTTGGCGGACAGCCTGAACCAGATCCTCAGCGCCAAGTGGCGGGAACTGCGGGGCATTGAGATCGTCTCCTGCGGCGTTTCCAGCGTCACGGCCAACGAAGAGGATGAAAAGACCATCAAGGAGCTTCAGCGCACGGCAGCTTTTATAGACCCCGCCCGCGGGGCGGCCCATCTGGTGGCCGCACAGGGGGATGCCATGAAGATCGCCGCCGGGAACGCCAACGCAGGCCCGGCCATGGCCTTTATGGGGATGAATATGGCCGGTCAGGCCGGCGGCGCCAACGCCCAGACCCTCTATCAGATGGGGCAGCAGGCCCCGGCGCAGCCCGCGCCGTCGTCCGCCCCTGCCGGAAGCTGGAAATGCGCCTGCGGCGCAGAAAATACCGGCAAATTCTGCGTGGAATGCGGCAAGCCCAAGCCGGAAGCGGCATGGAAATGCCCCCAGTGCGGTGCAGAGAACCTGGGCAAATTCTGCTCCGAGTGCGGCACGAAAAAGCCTGCCGGGGTGTACCAGTGCAGCAACTGCGGCTGGAAGCCCGCAGAGCCGGCTCACCCACCCAAATTCTGCCCGGAGTGCGGCAATCCTTTCAACGAAATGGATCTGAAATAAGCCAATCCCCGACAGGGGAAACAACACAGCATTTTCTGAGAGGAGGCGTGTATGCCTACCCAAGTAACGGAATTCAAATGTCCGGCCTGCACCGCCCCGCTGCATTTCAGCGAGGAGACGGGGCGGCTGGAGTGTGACTACTGCGGCAGCAGCTTTACCGTGGCGGAGGCGGAAGCTTTCAGCGCCGAAAAGGAGCAGCAGGCTGCGGAAGCCTTTGAAAAGGCCGCCGCAGAAGCCAGGGCCGACGCCGGGAGCTGGGAACGCCCTGACGGTCAGGACAGCTGGGGTGAGGAGGCCGATCACCTGAAAACCTACCGCTGCCCCAGCTGCGGCGCGGAGCTGATCTGTGACGAGGCCACCGCCGCCACCTCCTGTCCCTACTGCGGCAACAACACCATCATTTCCGGCCAGTTTCACGGGATGCAGAAGCCGGAGCTGGTCATTCCCTTCAAGTTGGGAAAAGAGGAGGCCGTAAAGACCCTGAAGGCGCACTACAAGGGCAGGCCCTTCCTGCCCAAAAGCTTTTCCGACGAAAACCACATTCAGGAGATCAAGGGCATCTACGTTCCCTTCTGGCTCTTTGACGGACAGGCGGAGGCGGACGTCCGCTTCACCGCCACCCGCAGCAGTGTGATGGTCACGGCGCGGGAGCGGATCACCACCACCCGGTATTTCGACGTCCGGCGGGCCGGCACGGTGAAGTTTGAGAAAATCCCCGTGGACGCCTCCCGGAAGATGCCGGACGATTATATGGACTCCATCGAACCCTTTGACTACAGCGCCATGGTTCCGTTTTCCACCGCCTACCTCCCCGGCTTTTTTGCGGACATCCCGGACGTCTCCATGGAAGAGTGCAGCCCCAGAGCGGAAGTCCGGGCCGCGGACACCGCCGTGGAGGCCATGCAGCGGCAGGTATCCGGGTATGAGACCTGCATCCCCGTGGGGAAGGACGCCCAGCTCCGCCGGGGAACGGTGCGCTGCGCTCTGCTGCCGGTGTGGCTGCTGAGTACCCAATGGGAGGGAAAAAATTTCCTCTTTGCCATGAACGGCCAGACCGGCAGAATGGTCAGCGACCTGCCGGTATCCAGAAAGCGGTACTGGGCATGGTGGGGCGGCCTGACCGCCGGGATCACGGCGGCGCTAACGGTCATCACCGTGTTTGCCAACTGGCTGTAAGGAGGCGTCGGTATGAAACAACGCATCTGCGCTCTGCTTGCAGCGCTGGTACTTTCGTTCTGCATGGCCGGTTCTGCGCTGGCCGTGGAGCTGCCCTTTGACCCCTCCGGCGATCACTGGCTCTACGACCCGCAGGGGCTGGTTTCCCAAGCGGATTCCGCCCGGCTGGAGGAAACGCTGGATGCAGCCGGCTGGGATCACAGCTGCGGCATCTACATCCTGCTCTTGCCTGACTTCACGGAGTACGGATATTCGGACATTTACGAATTTGCACAGGATGTCTATGAGGATTCCGATCTGAGCGTGGGAGACGGCGGCGACGGCATCCTGCTGGCTGTCAGCACGGAAACCCGTGACGTCAGCATTGCCGTCCATGGAACTCAGGCGAACGCCGCCATTACCGACTATGGCCGGGAAGAAGTTCTCTATGACGCTTTTTTGAGCGATTTCAGCGACGGAAACTGGGGAGCGGGGCTTGTCAATTTTGCGGATACCTGCGTGTATCTGCTCTCCGAGGCGCAGTCCGGCACCCCGGTGGAGGTATCCGGCGGCAGCAATCAGGAACCCTTTAACCTGCCGAAAGCGCTGGGCGGCGCAGCCGTCATGTGCTTCCTGCCTGCCGCCATTATTGCCTTCGTGATCTGCGGCGTTATGAAAAAGAAGATGAAAACCGCCCAGAAGGCCAGCGGCGCGGCGGCTTACGTCAGCGGCAGCGTGGATCTGAAGGTCCGCACCGACCACTATACCCATTCCACTGTTCTCAGAACGCCCCTCAAAACCGATGACGGCCCCCGCTCCGGCGGCAGCGTCTTCCACGGCGGCACCACCGTCAACAGCCGGGGCTTTTCCGGCAGCAGCCGGAAATTCTGAGGAGCGGCGCTTCTGCGGCTGGCCAGACGATCCGACGTAAAGCGGACAGCGGCCCGCCACCGGCTTTGCCGGAGGCGGCTCTGCGTCCGCCACGTTCTGACGGTGCATAGATCTGCATACGGACTGCAATTCCGGGACTTTTCGGGACTTTTCTGCATAAATCGGTTGACAAACCGCCAAAATGTGATATGATAGCCCAGTAATCGAATATCTGGCGTAGAAAAGGAAGAGTAGCTGACCGGAAACCTGTGAAGAGAGCTGCCGTTGGGTGCAAGGCGGACAGGAACGGCAGGGAAAATCACCTTGGAGCCTCCAGCTGAAAGACGACGCGAGTAGGTGTGGACGTGTGACGGGCGTTATTCCGTCAGCCTGTGGATGCAGGCGCGAGAGGCCGTGTTCTGTGAAGGAGCGGCAAGAAGAGTGGTACCGCAGAGTGTTTCAAACGCTTTGTCTCTGAGTTCAGAGGCAAAGCGTTTTTTGTTTTGCTACGCCGTGAGGGATTCGAACCCTCACAGCGGACGCTTATATCAGGAACAGAAGGAAAACTTACAAATATAAAAGGAGACGCATTATGGATTACAACAAGACCATCAATCTGCCCAAGACCGACTTCCCCATGCGGGCGGGCCTGCCCAAGCGGGAGCCGGAAATGCTCAAGCGCTGGCAGGATATGGACCTCTACAACGAGCTGCTGAAAAAGAATGAGGGCAAGCCCCGCTTTGCCCTTCACGACGGCCCTCCGTTCTCCAACGGCGGACTGCACATGGGCCATGCCCTGAACAAGTCTCTGAAGGACATCATCACCCGCTCCTACGCCATGCGGGGCTATTACACCCCCTATATCCCCGGCTGGGACAACCACGGTATGCCCATCGAATCCGCCATCATCAAGGAGCAGAAGCTCAACCGCAAGGCCATGAGCGTGTCTGATTTCCGCACCGCCTGCCACAACTATGCCGAAAAGTACATCGGCATCCAGATGGAGGGCTTCAAGCGTCTGGGCGTGGTGGCCGACTGGGAGCATCCCTACAAGACCATGAACCCCAGCTTCGAGGCTGAGGAGGTCAAAGTCTTTGGCGAGATGTACAAGAAAGGCTACATCTACAAGGGCCTCAAGCCCGTGTACTGGTGCTATCACGATGAGACCGCTCTGGCAGAAGCCGAGATCGAGTATCAGGACGACCCCTGCACCACCGTGTATGTGAAGTTCCCCATGCATGACGATCAGGGCAAGCTGAGCCATCTGGACAAGAGCAAGCTGAGCTTCGTGATCTGGACCACCACCATCTGGACCCTGCCCGGCAACCTGGCCATCGCCCTGCATCCCTCCGAGAGCTATGCCGTGGTGAAAAACAATGCCAACGGCGAGCTGTATATTATGGCCGAGGCGCTCACCGACAAGGTGATGAAGGTGGCGGGCGTCGCCGACTACGAGATCGTGGAAACCCACGAGGGCGCGTTCTTTGAGAATATGCTGGCAGACCATCCCTTCCTGCCCAAGACCTCCCGTCTGGTGCTGGCGGATTACGTCACCATGGATTCCGGTACCGGCTGCGTCCATACCGCTCCCGGCTTCGGCGCGGACGACTATCAGACCTGCAAGCGCTACGGCATGGATATGGTGGTGCCTGTGGACGATCAGGGCCGCCACACCGACTATGCCGGCAAGTACGCCGGGATGCTGGTGGAAGAGTCCAACCCCGTGATCCTGAAGGATATGAAGGAGTCCGGTGCGCTGCTGGCCAGCGAGGAAATCGTCCACAGCTATCCCCACTGCTGGCGCTGCAAGAAGCCCATCATCTTCCGTGCCACGCCCCAGTGGTTCTGCTCCGTGGACGCCTTTAAGGACGAAGCCTGCGCCGCCTGCGACGAGGTCCGCTGGGTACCCGGCTGGGGCATTGACCGCATGAAGAGCATGATCCGGGAGCGGGCCGACTGGTGCATTTCCCGTCAGCGCCGTTGGGGTCTGCCCATCCCCGTGGTATATTGCAAGGACTGCGGCAAGCCCGTGGTCACCGATGAGACCATTGCCGCCGTTTCCAACCTGTTCGGTAAGGAAGGCTCCAACGCATGGTTCGACAAGGACCCTGCCGACTTCCTGCCCGCCGGCCTGACCTGCCCCCACTGCGGCGGCAAGAGCGGCTTTGAAAAGGAAACCGACACGCTGGACGGCTGGTTCGACTCCGGCTCCACCCACTTCGCCTCCATGAAGCGGGATCAGGGCTTCTGGCCTGCTGATATGTATCTGGAGGGCCTTGACCAGTACCGCGGCTGGTTCCAGTCTTCCCTGCTGACCGCCGTGGGCGCTTTCGGCAACGGTGCGCCCTTCAAGCAGTGTGTCACCCACGGCTGGACCGTGGACGGCGAGGGCAAGGCCATGCACAAGTCTCTGGGCAACGGCGTGGATCCCGCCGACATCTTCAATAAGTACGGCGCGGACATCCTGCGTCTGTGGGCGGCTTCCGCCGATTACCATGCCGACGTCCGCTGCTCCGACGCCATTTTCAAGCAGCTGGCCCAGAATTACCTGAAGTTCCGCAACACCGCCCGGTACTGCCTGGGCAATCTGGACGGCTTTGATCCCAACCAGCTGGTGGCTCCTGCCGATATGACGGAGCTGGACCGCTGGGCTGTCACCCGCCTGAACGCCCTGATTGAAAAGTGCGCCAAGGCTTACGATGACTATGAGTTCCTCGTCATCACCCACGCCGTCAACGATTTCTGCGTGGTGGAGATGTCCAACTTCTATCTGGACATCATCAAGGACCGCCTGTACTGCGACGAAAAGGACGGCCTGTCCCGCCGCAGCGCCCAGACGGCTCTCTACCTGATCCTGGATACCATCACCAAGATCATGGCGCCCATCCTGTGCTTCACCGGCGATGAGATCTGGCTGGCCATGCCCCACAAGGAGGGAGATGACGTCCGCAACGTGCTGTTCAACGAGATGAACGGTGTGTTTGCCGACTATGCCCTCTCCGCTGACGAGATGGCCAAGTGGGAAAAGATCATCGAGGTTCGCGACGCCGTCAACGGCGCGCTGGAGACCGCCCGCGCCGAGAAGAAGATCGGCAAGAGCCTGGAGGCCGACGTGGCCCTGACGGTTCCCGCTGAGGATGCCTTCCTGGCGGAGATGGACGGCGCCGTTCTGGCGGATCTGCTGATCGTCTCCAAGGTGGAGGTCACTGTGGGCGGTGAGCTGGCGGTCTCCGTCAGCGAGGCTGCCGGCAGCAAGTGCCCCCGCTGCTGGAAGCACAGCACCGCGGCGGACGAGAACGGCCTGTGCCCCCGCTGCGCCGGTGTGGTGGCCAATCTACCGGAGTTCTGATCCGGCGATGGATAACGTCGTCAAGGCCATTCTGATCGTTTTGGCAGTCGTTTTGGCGCTGGGCACTGTATGCCTGCTCAGCACAACACAGATCGTTGTGCTGCCGATGTAATGCCGCGTATGTCTGACAGACCCGGAGGGGGTTCCCTCCGGGTCTTGGCCTGCCCGAAAATGACTGTTCGGGTATTGGTCGGCTTTTTTACAGTTCCATAATGAAATGAGGTATCCAATATGATTCCTTTCCAAACGCTTCTGGCGGAGAACGCCCCGTTTCTTGGCACTTTTGTGCAGTCCGCAGCCCCGGAATTTCTGGAAGCGTCCGCCTATGCGGGCTTCCGCTTTGCCGCCATCGATCTGGAACACACCTATTACGGCGTGGAAAAAATGGCGAAACTGATTCGGGCCGGAGAAGCCGCCGGGCTTTCCATGCTGGCCCGTGTTCCGGCGCTGGATGCGGTGTGGATCAAGAAGTCGCTGGATTTCGGCGCAGCCGGTGTGATCGTCCCCAATATTGACACGCCGGAGCAGGCGGCGCAGGCCGTTGCTCTTTGCAAATTCACCCCGGAGGGAATCCGCGGAGCCTGCCCCGGTGTGCGGGCTAACCGCTACGGAGCCGGCGGGAGCGAATACTATGCGGAAGCCAACCGCCGAACGGCGGTCATTCCGCTGGTGGAGTCCTCGGAGGGAGCTGCCAATTTTGAGAAGATCCTCCGCACGCCCGGCATCACCGCCGTATTTTTAGGCCCGGTGGATCTTTCCGTAGCCATGGGTTTAAAGGGCAACGTCAATGCGCCGGAAGTCCGCAGCGCACTGCTTACCATGGTGGAGCAGGCCAACCGCGCCGGGATCCCGGTAGGGGCGCTGGGGCTGGATCCGGCCTTCGTCCGGGAGCTGTTCTCCCGCGGCCTGAATTTCCTTGCCTATGGCATCGACACCATCCTCATGTACCAGAAATGCTGCGAGATACAGCAGGCTGTTTTCGGCCGCTCCGCGCAGTGAGGGATTCTGCCGGGGAGCCTCCGAAACCGTTTCCCGTCAGGCAGATTCCTGTGCTGCGGCAGGCAAAAGTGGAAGCTTTTGCCGTAAAACAGGACGAGCTTGCGGGAAAAGCGTGGATTTTTTGAAGTTTTTATAGGTCCTCATCGTCAAATTTACCAAGAACACTGTCCGCCGGAAGCGGACAGTGTTCTCTTAAAATATCCTCACAACCTGGAAATGTCCACAAGCAAAGGACAAATGCACAGGTATGAACGTCACTTTGGCGCGCTAAAGGCGAAAAAACGGGAAAACTTTTTGTGCGGGATTCACCTTGCGCGCAGGACCGTTCATCCGTAAAATAACAACATCCGGGTTACGGGAAATCTCTATACCCATATTCGGACGGTATGTGATCTATATAAGGAGGATGAATAGAATGAAGAAGTTTCTTTCCGTGATGCTGGCGCTGGCTATGGCTATGAGCCTGGCGGCCTGCGGCGGCAGCTCCAGCAGTTCCGACAACTCCGGCAGTTCCGACAGCCAGGGCAGCGATGCTTCCGGCAACAAGGTCGTCAAAATCGGCGTGTTTGAGCCTCAGACCGGCGACAACGGCGCAGGCGGCAAGCAGGAGATCCTGGGCATGCAGTATGCCAACTATGTCCAGCCCACCGTGGAGATCGGCGGCGAGACCTATGATGTCCAGCTGGAGATCGTGGATAACCGCACCTCCGCTGAGAACGGTCCCTCCGCAGCCGCTGAACTGGTGAACCGCGGCGTGTCCGTTGTTCTGGGCTCCTACGGCTCCGGCGTGTCCATGGCCGGCGGCAAGGTTTTTGAAGAGGCAGGCATCCCTGCCATCGGCGTGACCTGCACCAACCCCCAGGTCACCTCTGACTGCTCCGTGTACTTCCGGATCTGCTTCCTGGACCCCTTCCAGGGCACCGTTCTGGCCAACTATGCCTACAACGAGCTGGGCGTGGACAATGCCTACGTACTGGGCATGCTGGGCAGCGACTATGACCAGGGTCTGATTTACTACTTCACCCAGGCCTTCCAGGAGCTGGGCGGCACCGTGACGGCCGAGAGCTTCCCCGAGGGCACCGCCAACTTCGTCTCCTATGTCAACAACGCCAAGAGCGCCGGTGCCGGCGTCATCTTCTGCCCTGTCTCCATCAACTATGCGCAGCTGATCGTGGAGGCCGCTGCGGCTCAGGGCTTTGAAGGCTCTCTGCTGGGCTCCGATACGCTGGACAGCAACATGGTCGTTGAGGCTGCCAAGGGTACCAACACCAAGCTCTATGTCACCACCTTCTACCAGGAGGGCGGCGCCCCTGAGTTCGACTCCGGCATCAAGGAATGGATGAACGCCAATCCCGACGCCCTGACCAACAACGGCGGCAACGACATGGTGGCTGCTGTGACCGCTATGGGCTATGACGCTTACTTCACCGCTCTGGAAGCGCTGAAGGCTGCCGGCAGCACCGACCCCAGCGCCGTGCTGGAGGCTCTGCCCGGCGTGACCTATGAGGGCATCTCCGGTTCCATCGCCTTTGACGAGACCGGCGACGCCAAGCGTGACTCCGCCTTCATCAAGACCGCCAACACCGAGACCGGTGTCTGGGACTTCGTGAAGGTTCAGACCGTCGGCTAATTTGAACCGAACCGTGGGTACAGCCGCCGAAAAGCGGCTGTACCCACACGGGCGTATCAGAGGATGGCGGGGCTTTCCCGTGACATCCTCTTTCACCGCATTTTGGGACGCCTCGAAAGAGCGGGGCTGCTTCTGCTTTTTCGAGACGTCCCGGAACCATCCACAGAAAACCACAGGAGGATTTCCTATGCGTGAATTGATCCCATATTTTATTAACGGCATTTCCGTAGGCGGCCAGTATGCGCTGATCGCCATCGGCTATACGCTGGTTTACGGCATCCTGCGCCTGATCAACTTCGCCCACGGCGATGTATTCATGGTGGCAGGCCTGGTGATGGTGTACGCCACCACCGCCATGCCGTTTTACATTGCCCTGCCGCTGGTGCTGGTCGTCACCGTGGTACTGGGTTTCCTGATTGAGCGGGTGGCCTACAAGCCCCTGCGGACGGCACCCCGGATGTCCGTCATGATCTCCGCTATCGGCGTCAGTTACCTGATCCAGAACCTGGCGTTCTACATCACCGGCGGCGTCCCCCAGCCCGTCAGCAACCCCATCCCGTGGATCTCCGAGAATGTCAGCATTCTGGGAACCTCCACCAAGCGGGTGACGCTGGTAACGCCTGTCCTGACGATTCTGCTGGTGATCGTGCTGGTGTACCTCATCAACCACACGAAGATCGGCATGGCCATGCGTGCCGCGGCCAAGGATTTTGAAACGGCGCAGCTCATGGGCATCAAGATCAATGCCGTTATCTCCATGACCTTCGTCATCGGCTCTTTCCTGGCGGCTGTGGGCGCCATGCTGTACTTCACCAACTACCCCTCCGTGGCCATCACCTCCGGCGGTATGCCGGGCCTGAAGGCCTTCGTGGCGGCGGTGTTCGGCGGCATCGGCTCCATTCCAGGCGCCGTGGTGGGCGCGTTCATCATCGGCCTGTGCGAGGAGGTCATCAAGGGCCTTGGCTACACCACCTTCTCCGACGCCTTCACCTTCGCCCTGCTGATCGTGGTGCTGTGCGTGAAGCCCACCGGCCTGTTCGGTGAAAAAGTCACCGACAAGGTGTAAGGAGGGACGGCTATGAAAACAACGAACAACAAGTCCGGCATGATCGGCACCGCCGTGGTGCTGGTGATCCTGCTGGCGGCCTGCATCGCGGTGGATATGACCCTGCCCAGCTTCCACATTGCGGTCACGGTTATCAAAAAGGCCACGGTATATGCCCTGGTGGCCGTGTCCATGAACCTGCTCAACGGCTTTACCGGCCTTTTCTCCCTGGGCCAGGCGGGCTTTATGCTGCTGGGCGCCTATTCCTACGCGATCCTGACCATCCCCGTGGCCAAGCGGGCGGGCGTTTACCAGTATTTTGACGGCGGCTGGATCCAGTTCTCCCTGCCGGAGATCTTCTCCGGCGCCCTGGGCGACACAGTTGGCTCTGTGGTGGGTATGCTGCTGGCCCTGCTGGTGGGCGGCATCCTGGCGGCCTTGGTGGCCTATCTCATCGGCCTGCCGGTGCTGCGGCTGAAAAGCGACTATCTGGCTATTGCCACCCTGGGTTTTGCGGAAATTCTCCGAGCCTTTTTCCAGTGGGATAAGCTGGGTCCTCTGACCAACGGCTCCAACCTGCTGCAAAGCTACCCCACCTTCAGCCACGCCACCCCCTATGTGATCCTGGCGGGGCTGATGATTGCGGTGATCGTGCTGCTGATCAACTCCACCTACGGCCGGGCCTTCAAGGCCATCCGGGACGATGAGGTGGCGGCGGAGGCCATGGGCATCAACCTGGCCCACCACAAGCGGCTGGCTTTCATCATCAGCTCCTTCTTCGCCGGGATCGGCGGCGGCATGATGGCCATGTATATGGGCACCATCGCCTCCCTGCCCTTCAAGAGCAGCCTGACTTATGAGATCCTGCTGATCGTGGTCATCGGCGGCATCGGCTCCATCACCGGTTCCGTGCTGGCCAGCTTCCTGTATATCTTCCTGTCCGAGTGGCTGCTGCGGGGCCTGGACGCCGGAACCTTCCTGGGCATCACCGCCCCGTCCGTCTTCAAAAACGGCTTCCGCATGGCGGTGTTCTCCATCATCATCATGGTGGTGGTGCTGTTCTTCCGCAAGGGCATCATGGGCGACAAGGAGCTGCCGGATCTCTTCAAAAAACGGCCTAAGAAAGCAAAGAAGGAGGCGGCGCAGTGATGAGTGAGAACCTTTTGAGACTGGACCACATCACCATGCAGTTTGGCGGCGTCGTCGCCGTGGACGATCTGAACCTGGAGATCAACAAGGGGGAGATCGTGGCCCTCATCGGCCCCAACGGCGCCGGTAAGACCACGGCCTTCAACGTCATCACCGGCGTGTACCAGCCCACCAACGGCGCGGTGTGGTTTGACGGGGCGTGCATCGTGCGCAATCACCCCACGGGCAAGATGAAAAAGCAGTATAAGGGTACATTCCCTGATTTGTATACCTCCGGCCTGGCACCGGAGGAAGAACTGGTGGATGAGGCGCTGAAAGCCTGGAAGGAAGCCCAGAAGGAACGGGACCTCTACGCCTTTTCTGACCGGGTCCTGACTCCCACCCCGGACAAGATCACCAAGGCGGGCATGGCCCGTACCTTCCAGAACATCCGGCTGTGGAAATCCCAGACCGTATTCGACAACGTGCTCATCGCCAAGCACTGCCGCTCCACCAGCAACGTGTTCTCCGCCACCTTCCGGCTGAACCGGAAGGAGGAGGCCGCCCAGCGGGAAGAGGTGGAAAAGCTGCTGGAGATCGTGGGCCTGTCCGACGTAAAGGACGAGCTGGCCACCTCTCTGCCTTACGGTAAGCAGCGCCGCCTGGAAATTGCCCGGGCCCTGGCGGCAGAGCCTAAGCTGCTGCTGCTGGATGAGCCCGCCGCCGGTATGAACCCCCAGGAGACGGAGGAGCTGACGGCCTTCATCGGCGAGATCCGGGAGAAATTCAACATCACCATTTTCCTCATTGAGCACCATATGAACCTGGTCATGGACATTTCCGACCGCATTTACGTGCTGGACTTCGGCAAGCTGATCGCCAGCGGAACGCCGGTGGAAATTCAGAAGAATCAGCGCGTCATCGACGCGTATCTGGGGGTGGCTGACAATGCTTAAAATTGAAAACCTCCAGGTCCACTACGGCGGCATCCAGGCCCTGCGGGGTATTTCTCTGGAAGTGCCGGACGGCAAGATCGTGACCCTGATCGGCGCCAACGGCGCCGGCAAGTCCACCACCCTGCGGACCATCACCGGCCTGGTGAAGGCATCCGGCGGCTCCATCCAGTGGGACGATCAGGAGCTGCTGGGCAAGTCCATCGACAAGATCGTTACCACCGGCATCGCCATGAGCCCGGAGGGCCGCCGGGTGTTCCCGGATATGACCGTGCTGGAAAACCTGAAGATCGGCGCGTACCTGCGCCGGGACAAGGCGGAGATCGCCAAGGATATCCAGTGGGTCTACAGCCTGTTCCCCCGGCTGGAGGAGCGGAGCTGGCAGCTGGCAGGCACCCTCTCCGGCGGCGAGCAGCAGATGCTGGCCGTGGGCCGGGCGCTGATGTCCCGCCCCAAGCTGCTGCTGCTGGATGAGCCCTCTCTGGGTCTTGCCCCCCTGGTGGTGCAGGATATTTTCTCCATCATCCGGGAGATCAACAAGCAGGGCGTCACCGTGCTGCTGGTGGAGCAGAACGCCAACATGGCCCTGAAGATCGCAGACCTGGCCTACGTGCTGGAAACCGGCACCATCACCATGTCCGGCACCGGCACGGAGCTGCTGGCGGACCAGCGGGTGAAGGAAGCCTACCTGGGCAAGAGCAACTGAACGTTCCGCTCGGTCTTTCAAAATTGCATAAACCAAGCGCCCGAAGGGGATTCCTTCGGGCGCTTTTTCCGTCAGACGCGCGGCGTCTGCGGCAGGTGAAAGGATGGACGGAGGGACAGATCGAGACCGGGTTTTAGGGGAATACGGCGGTGGTTTACTATGACGCAGCGGGAAATCAGTTGGATACATGGGAACTGGCTAAGCTCTACCAGAATTCGGACGGCAATTTTAGCAGCGGCGGAGGCAGCACCGGAGAAATATGGCCCGATGATGCTTTTCAGGTGATTGTTTTGATTTTAGGAATCATTATGACCAGGTACTTCCTTTGCTCGGAAAAGAAAAAAGTCCGACCACTAACTGAAAACCGCCCTGAAGCGTATGCTTCAGAGCGGTTTTGGCAATATCAGGCCAAGTGCTGTCCGCAGACGGGAATATGGCGGAACAGCGAATCTGTCAACAGACCCCTGCGCCGGAACGCATGGCGGAGATGTAATGCCTCCGTCAGACGTCCTGCTTTTCGGATGGCTGCTCTTTTTTCAGAAGATCCGTCATGCTGTCCAGACTGATTCCCAGAGTGGACGCGTTGTGCAGCAGAGCAGAGGTGGTGGGTTGAATGACGCCTGCTACACCCAGAGCGATCAGCATACAGTTAAAGCTGACAATGAAGCGGTAGTTTCGATGAATCCGCCGCATCAGCTGCTGGCTCAGCTGCCGCAGGGTCACCAGCTCAAAGAGATCCTCCGATGCAATGGTCACGTCGGCAATCTCGCGGGCAATGGCCGCGCCGGTGTTGATGGCAATGCCGACGTCTGCCTCGGAAAGCGCCGGGGTGTCATTCACACCGTCGCCAATCATAATGACCTTCCGGCCCGCCGCTTTCTCCTGACGGACAAAGTTAGCCTTATCCTCCGGCAGCACCTCGGCAAAGAACTGATCCACGCCCACTTCCCGCGCCACAGCCTGCGCCGTTTTGCGGTTATCGCCGGTCATCATGACCACCTTGCTGATACCGCAGGCATGGAGCGCTTCAATGGCCGATTTTGCCTCTTTCCGCAGGGGGTCGGCAATGCAGATCACCGCCGCCAGGCGGCCGGCGATGCACAGATACAGATGGGAGTATTCCTCCGGCAGAGCGTTGAATTTTTCCTCCTCGCCCGCCGGCACCACGCAGCCCTCATCCTCAAAGACGAAATGGGCGCTGCCGATGACGACCTTTTTATCCTCCACAGAGCTGGAGATACCGTGGGCCACCACATATTCCACCTGAGAGTGGTACTCCTTGTGATCCAGTCCCAGACGCCGGGCTTCTTCCACCACGGCATTGGCCATGGAATGGGGATAGTGCTCCTCCAGACAGGCCGCCAGACGCAGCATTTCGCTGGCGCTGTATCCGTCAAAAGACACGACTTTGGCCACCGTGGGAGTGGCGTAGGTCAACGTGCCGGTTTTGTCGAACACCACCGTATCGGCGTTGGCCACCGCTTCCATGAAGCGGCCGCCCTTGACGGAAATATGGTATCCGCTGCTCTCCCGCATGGCAGAAAGCACGGCGATGGGCATGGAAAGCTTCAGCGCACAGGAGAAGTCCACCATCAGAACGGCCAGCGCCTTCATGGCGTTCCGGGTCAGAAGATAGGTCAGCGCCGTGCCGCCCAGCGTGTAGGGTACCAGACGGTCTGCCAGCCGGGAGGCCTTGTCCTCCGCGGTGGATTTCAGCTTTTCGGACTCCTCGATCATCTTTACGATCCGGTCATACCGGCCGCTGCCCACGGCCTTTTCCACCTGAATCACGCACTCGCCCTCTTCGGCCACCGTTCCGGCGTAGACATAGCTGCCGGGGCCTTTGGGAACCGGCATGGATTCGCCGGTGATGGACGCCTGATTGACCGTGGCTTCGCCGTTGACTACCTTGCCGTCCAGCGGGATCATACCGCCGGTGCGGACAACGATGCAGTCTCCGGCCTTTACATCTCCAATGGGGACAAGAACCTCGGTGCCGTCGGCTTTCAGCCAGACCTTGTCCACATTCAGGGACATGGCCCCCGCCAGATCCGCCACGGACTTCTTGTGGGTCCATTCCTCCAGAATTTCGCCCAGCCGCAGCATGAACATGACGGAGCCAGCGGTGGCGAAATCGCCCCGCACCATGGATACGGTAACGGCGGTGGCGTCCAGCACGGATACCGTCAAACGGCCGTGGAGCAGGGACGTCAGGCCGGCCTTGATATACTTGGCGGAGCGGAAGATGGCGATGGCGGTGCGGATGGGGGAGGGAAGGAACAGCTGATTGCCGGCCCGCCGCAAGACGGTGAACACCAGCTTGTCCTCAAATTCCCGGTTCAAGGCGCGGGAACTGTGCTCCGGGGCCAGTTCTTCCGACCGCGCGTAGGAGAATACGGCCAGCGCGTGAAGCATGGCGTCCCGGCTGCCGGCATAGCAGATCACAGCGTCGCCGGTGCGGTCATAGACCTTAACGGACTTGGCACCGTCCACTTTTTTCAAATAGGCTTCCAGAATGTCCGCCTGCCGCAAAGACATGGCGCCGCAAAGGGTGCGGATCCGCATCCGGCCGGGGGACTCATGGAGAATTTTGCATTTCATGGTATTGCCTCCAATAAAACAAAAGAAAGAAAAGCCGCCGGTGCGGCGGCTTTTCCGTGGTGTGCTTATTCTGCGGGGTCGGCGGCAGGTTCGGCCTCTGCGGCGTCCTCCACCACTTCTGCCTCGGCAGCGGCGGCGCGCTGGTCGTTGATGGCCTTGGCGTCAGCCAGAATGTCGCCTGCGCCCTCCTGCACGTTGGTGACGGTGGTCATCACGCACTCTTTGGCCCGCAGCGCGGCGGCGGTAGCTTCCGTGTAAACCTTGCGGGCATCCTTGCTGGTGAGGATCTTAATACCGGCGGTGCCGAACAGGGTGCCGGCAGCAAACAGACCTAATTTCTTGAAATCCATGATAAGTACCTCCAGATCATTTTTTCTTCAGACCCGTGACCATAGTCAGGGCAAAGAAGAGAACGGCGAGCCATGCGAAACGCTTATGATGTTTCCTACATAACCCTCCTTTTTTATTGTGCCGCTATTGTAGCACGGGGGATATGGAATTGCAAGAGAAATTCGTGAACAAATTGTGAAAAAAGTGCGACTTTTTATGGATTATATTCATTAGATGCCCCAAACGAAAAGTTAAAGTTCACTAATTCGGGAACTCGAACTTTGCGGAAGAAAGGCGGCGAGCGGTTTCCGGTATCCCCACTGCCTGATTTGGCGAGGGCGGTGCATCCCACAGCCAACAGAGTTAAAGAAACGCCATCCATAAACATGGGTGGCGTTTCTGATTAGTTACCGGGAAATAGGCAGAGTTCAGTTCCCTGCGTCCTTAATAGCAGCCTGTGCGGCGGCCAGACGGGCGATGGGTACACGGAAAGGAGAGCAGGACACATAGTCCAGCCCCACCCGGTGGCAGAACTCCACAGAGGAGGGGTCGCCGCCATGCTCGCCGCAGATGCCCAGATGCAGGTCGGGGTTGGTGGAGCGACCCAGCTTGCAGGCCATGTCCACCAGCTTGCCGACACCCTTCTGATCCAGCTTGGCAAAGGGATCGTTTTCGTAGATCTTCTTATCGTAGTAAGCGCCCAGGAACTTGCCTGCATCGTCGCGGGAGAAGCCGAAAGTCATCTGGGTCAGATCGTTGGTGCCGAAAGAGAAGAAGGCGGCCTCTCTGGCGATTTCGTCCGCCGTCAGGGCGGCGCGGGGAATCTCAATCATGGTACCCACCAGATACTTCATGTCAGAACCGGCGGCCTTGATGATCTCGTCGGCGGTCTTTGTGACCACATCCTTAACGTACTTCAGCTCCTTGACCTCGCCCACCAGCGGGATCATGATCTCCGGGACCATGTTCCAGCCAGGATGCTTGGCCTGCACCGCCAGTGCCGCCTTGATGACGGCGCGGGTCTGCATGGCAGCGATTTCCGGGTAGGTGACGGCCAGACGGCAGCCGCGGTGACCCATCATGGGGTTGAATTCATGCAGGGATGCAATGATGTTCTTGATGTCGGCAACGGACTTGCCCAAATCCTCCGCCAGCTTCTCAATGTCGGCCTCCTCCGTGGGGACGAACTCGTGCAGCGGGGGATCGAGGAAGCGGATGGTGACGGGGCAGCCCTCCATGGCCTCATAGATGCCCTCAAAGTCGCCCTGCTGCATCGGCTCCAGAACGGCCAGCGCGGCTTCCCGCTGCTCCACGGTGTCGGAGCAGATCATACGGCGGATGGCACGGATGCGGTCACCCTCGAAGAACATATGCTCGGTACGGCACAGGCCAATGCCCTGTGCGCCGAACTTCCGGGCCTGCGCGGCATCGTGGGGAGTATCGGCGTTGGTGCGGACCTGAAGCCGGCGGTAGCTGTCGGCCCAGCCCATAACGCGGCCGAACTCGCCGCCGATCTCTGCGTCAGCGGTGGGAACGGCACCGTCATAGATCCGGCCGGTGGAGCCGTCGATAGACAGCCAGTCACCCTCATGGAACGTCTTGCCGGCCAGCTCGAACTGCTTGTTGGCTTCGTCCATCTTGATCTCACCGCAGCCGGAGACGCAGCACTTGCCCATGCCGCGGGCCACGACGGCAGCGTGGGAGGTCATGCCGCCGCGGACGGTCAGGATGCCCTGTGCGGCCTTCATACCTTCGATGTCTTCGGGAGAGGTTTCCAGACGAACCAGAACCACCTTCTCGCCCCGTTCCGCCCATACTTTGGCGTCCTCGGCGGTAAAAACGATCTTGCCGGAGGCGGCGCCGGGGGAGGCGGCCAGTGCGGAACCGATGACGGGCGTATTCTTCAGCACCTTGGTGTCAAACTGGGGATGGAGCAGGGTATCCAGAGACCGGGGTTCGATCATGGCCACGGCCTTCTTCTCGTCGATCATGCCCTCGTCCACCAGATCGCAGGCGATCTTCAGTGCGGCGGCAGGGGTGCGCTTTCCGTTGCGGCACTGGAGCATATACAGCTTGCCGTGTTCCACGGTGAACTCCATGTCCTGCATATCCCGGTAGTGTTCCTCCAGAATATCGCAGACCTTGACAAATTCCTCATAGGCTTCGGGGAACTTCTCCGCCATCTCGCTGATGGGCATGGGCGTCCGAACGCCGGCCACCACGTCTTCGCCCTGCGCGTTGGTCAGGAACTCGCCGAAGAGCTTCTTCTCGCCGGTGGCGGGGTTGCGGGTGAACGCCACGCCGGTGCCGCAATCGTCGCCCATGTTGCCGAAGGCCATGGACTGCACGTTGACGGCGGTACCCCAGGAGTAGGGGATGTCGTTATCCCGGCGGTAAACGTTGGCGCGGGGGTTATCCCAGGAGCGGAACACGGCCTTGACGGCGCCCATCAGCTGCTCCTTGGGGTCGGCAGGGAACTCCTGACCGATCTTGGACTTGTACTCAGCCTTGAACTGCATGGCCAGTTCCTTCAGGTCCTCAGCGGTGAGATCCACGTCCTGCGTGACGCCCTTCTTCTCCTTCATCTCGTCGATGAGCTGCTCGAAGTACTTCTTGCCCACTTCCATAACCACATCGGAGTACATCTGGATAAAGCGGCGGTAGCAGTCCCAAGCCCAGCGGGGATTGTTGGACTTTCTGGCGATAACGTCCACCACGTCCTCGTTGAGACCCAGATTCAGGATGGTATCCATCATGCCGGGCATGGAAGCCCGTGCGCCGGAACGGACGGAGACCAGCAGAGGATTCTCGTGATCGCCGAACTTCTTGCCGGTGATCTCCTCCATCTTTTCGATATATTCCATGATCTCGGCAAAAATCTCATCGTTGATTTTCTGACCGTCCTCATAATACTGCGTGCAGGCCTCGGTGGTAATGGTAAAGCCCTGAGGCACCGGCAGCCCGATATTGGTCATTTCCGCAAGGTTGGCGCCCTTGCCGCCCAGCAGCTCCCGCATGGCAGCGTTGCCTTCGGTGAACAGGTAGCAGTACTTTTTGCTCATATGATCTCTCCTTTGATCTTTGCCCGGAACAGGCTGAATATATGAAGGGACTATCCGCATACCACCGCAGCAGAACCTATTTTTTAGTCTGCGATGGGTTTATGTAACCGATTACTATTATAATAAATCGTTTGAAAAAAAACAATTACAGATCTCACAAGAATTTTCCGGGTTTTCGATCATTTTCAATAAAACCCCGGTTTCATTGGGATGGCTCTTTGTAAAAAGCGGAAGAAAATGCCGAAAAAAACGCAGCCGCGGTTCGCATTTGCGAACCGCGGCTGCGTGGGGAAAAAGGCTTCCGGGCAGGCTCACTTCAGGAGATCCTGCCCCAGAATATACTTTTTCAGCGGCTTGTACAGCACCGCCGCGATCACCAGCGCAATGATGGTGTTGGGCAGCATATAGGAGCCGTTATAGACGATGGAATAGGCGGACGGACTGGTAAACGTCCACTTCATGAACTCCGTGGGAGCTAGGATCTTGTAGATGGTCACGCCGCTGATATAGTGGACGATAAAGCGGCCCAGACAGCCCACGACCGTCCCCACGAAGATGCCCCACTTCTTGCCCTTGAACAGCCCGGCCAGTCCCAAAGGCGTGAAAGCCACCAGATAGTCCAGCAGCATGGATTGCCAACCCCATGCGTAAGCACCGTCGAAGATCAGCTGGAGCAGGCCGAAGGTAAATCCGGCCATCAGGCCGGGAGCCAGTCCCCAGCGGACGGCAAAGAGCAGAATGGGGAACATGGCGGGGGTCAGGGAACCGCCGTTGGGCAGCTCCATCAGCTTGATGTAGCTGAGCACCTGCGCCAAGGCCACCATCATAGCGCCTTCGCACAGCATCCGAACCCGGAGATGGGAATTGGTTTTTGCGGACATAAACGTCCCTCCTGAAAAATAAGTACCGCAGGCCACCAAACGGGCTTGCGGTACGGAAAGACAGATTCATTCACTTCCTACGCCGGCATTACCCGGATCAGGTTCAAGGGACAGCGGACGGTTTCAGTCCTGCATCTCAGCCGAAGTCCTCTTCAGCGCCCCTGTGTTCAGTTGTCTGCGGTCAAGTTGATTATAGAAAAAGCAGAGGCTTTTGTCAAGCCCCTGCTCAGGCGGATCTTCGCGGGCAGTGCGACCCGAAACGGCCGCAGGGATCAATCGCCGTGGTATTTGCCCCGCCACTTGCCGGAGACATAGTGGTAGACCGACAGCGCACAGGCCACGGCCCAGCCGATACCATAGCTCCAGTACATATAATCCGGGCCGAATTTGTCTGCCAGCAGGTACAGGAAGGGAACCCGCAGCAGAATAACGGAGGCGACCACATTGACCATGGGGTAAACGCTGTCCCCTGCACCCCGCATGGCGGAATTCAGCACAAACAGGGTGGAAAACAGCACATAGGGCGGCATGACGCACCGCAGATACCCGGCGCTGGCGGCAATAACCTCCGGGTCGGGGGAGAAGATCTGGGACAGGGGATCGCACTGCCACACCACCAGCGCGGAGCTGACTACCGTCCAGACAACCGCCAGCGTGACGGAGATCCGCACGCCCTGCCGGGCGCGGTCCTCTCGTCCAGCGCCCATATTCTGCCCCACAAAGGAGATCACGGCGGCGGCCATGCTCTGGGTCGGCAGAAATGCCAGCGTATCCAGCTTGTTGCCTACATTGAACCCGGCGGTAAAGGCTTTGCCGAAGCTGTTGACCTTGGAGAGAACGAACATGGCGCCCAGAGCCACCAGAGACATCTGGATACCGCTGGGCAGGCCGATGCGGATGATCTCGGCAAAGAGTTTTCGGTCAAAAAAGCCGCTGAAGGGGTGAATGGCCAGCTGGGGATAATTGCGATTGATATACCAGATGCCGAACAGCCAGCTGCACGCCTGAGCAATGACGGTACCCAGCGCCACGCCCAGCACCCCCATGGAGAAAGCCAGCACAAGCAGCAGATCCAGAAGAATGTTCAGAACGGTGGACACCATCAGGAACAGCAGGGTGGTGGAGCTGTTGCCCACGCCGTTGAGGATACCGGCGTTGAGGTTATAGCCGATGTTGCCGATCAGTCCGGCGCATACCACCAGCAGGTAAGTCCGGGTCTCCGCCCACGCGGCAGGATCCACCCGCAGCACGGTCATCAGGGGACTGACCAGCAGCAGCGCAATGATCGTGATGGGCAGGATACTGCGGACAAAGGCGGTATACAGGCTGTCGATGGCGTGCCGCACTCGTTCCGGCTTCCATGCGCCGAACGCCTGGGCGATGACCACCGTGCCGCCGGTGGCAATGCCGGAGAACAGGGAGGTGAACAGGAAGATCACCGGGAATCCCACGCCTACGGCGGCCAGAGCCGCGTCGCTGACATAGTTACCCACCACCCAACTGTCTACCATATTGTAAAACTGCTGCAAAAAGTTCCCTGCCAGCAGCGGCAAGGTAAACCACACGATATGGCGGAGAGCGCTGCCCTCCGTCATGTTGTGGATACCGCTTTCTCTTCTCACGATCCACCTCATTGTAATATGATGTATCTACTGTACTCTTTTCCAGCAGGAAGCGCAAGCGCTGCGGTTGCTTTTTATGGGAAGACGGTTAAAATGAGAAAAAACAGAAAAGCCGCTGTAAAGCGGCAACTGGAGGCATTGTGCATATATGACGTAGGAGCTGGCTGGAGGCCATAATTTTTGTGCCGCCAAAGCAGGTGAAAAAGAGTCTACTGACGAAAGTACAACGGCTATATGCAGGGGACGAGTACCTATGAGCATGGCAACAACTATGTTGGATAATGCTGCCATGAAGAACTTTTTTGGCCTACTAAAAAGTGAATTGCGCTATCTGCAGATGTATTAATCGATGGAATGCGCCAAACAGAAACTGATTGACTATTTAGAAAACTATAACAACCGCAGAATCAAAGCAAAGCTAAAGGGACACCGCCTGCAATCCACAGGCAGCAAGTCCTTTTGGCTGCTTGAACAGATTTGATTGTATACTTTGTCGAACTTTGAGTACTTACTTCAAGGCTCTGCGGCTGTTTTTTGCAAATATGCGCCTGGCAAAAGCCGCTGCCATTTGCGATCGGCGGATAAAGCGCTGCCCTGCACCAGATCATCCCGCTCAAACGCTCTGCGGATGGTGTTCAGCACCCGCTTTTTGTCGCCGCTCCACAGGGGAGAGAGCAGATCTCGCTTGGCGCCGTCGCCGGTGAGCCGGTGGATGACCACCTCCGGCGGCAGGTTTCGGAGACACAGCTCCAATGCGGCAATGTATTCCGGCAATTCCAACGTCTGCACCCGGCCCGCCTGCCACTCCGCCGCCAGATCCGTATTTCGCAGAACGTGGAGCAGATGAAGCTTTACGCCGTCCGCTCCGGCCTGCCCAATGTAGCGGCTGGTCTGCGCCATCATCTCCGGCGTTTCCCCCGGCAGTCCCAGGATCTGGTGGACGACGGCGCGGATGCCGATGGCCTTCAGCTGCTTTACCGCCGCGTCGAATACCGGCAGATCATACCCTCGGCGGATGTAAGCGGCGCTTGCCGGATGGATGGTCTGAAGCCCCAGCTCCACCCACACCGGCTTGACCCGATTCAGCTCCGCCAGCAGTTCTAAAATTTCCGGCCCCAGACAGTCAGGGCGGGTGGCGATGGAGAGAATGGCCACGTCCTCCGGCTCAATAGCCGTCTGAAACAGCCTTCGAAGATGCGCTGGGGCTCCGTAGGTGTTGGTGAAGGACTGAAAGTAGGCGATGTATTTTGCGCCCTGCCCGGCCTTGGCGGCCACCCGCTGTCTGGCGGCTGCCAGCTGGGCGGGGATATCCCCCGCTTCTGCGAAAGCCCCGGCGCCGTCGCAGAAAATGCAGCCGCGGACGCCCAGCGTTCCGTCCCGGTTGGGGCAGGAGCAGCCGGAGGACAGAGCCAGCTTGTACACCTTGCAGCCGTACTGCCTTTTCAGGTGGGTGTTCAGATCGTTCCAGTACATCTCACTCCGCTCTGGGAACGGGATAGGGGATGAAATAGGGCTGGCTGCCCCGTTCCTCCAGCTTCTGCTCCAGCCAGACCTTTATCTGCTCCACGCCTTCCTCTGTCCAGGGAAAAGTCTGGGATTCCACGTCTTTGGCCAGCTCAAAGCTGGTGTTTTCGTAGACCCAGACGGTGAGGACGCCCTTGCCGTCCGTCCAGCCCTCCCGCTGGAAGCGGTAGCGGAAGGTGCCTATGCTGCCGGGATAGATGGCTGCTTTGGTGAAAAAGGCTACGTTCAAATGATCGAAATGTCCCATTGGTCTCCTCGGTTTCCCGCCGTGCGGCGTGCTGATTTTCACAGGTCAGCATACCACATTCTCACCGTTTTCGCAACGCCGCCTTGCGGCGGGAGAAAAAATGCGGTATGCTGTGGGAAAAAGCGAAGGAGAGCAGGCGAATGAACATTCTGGTATTGTCTGATTCCCATGGGAATCTTTCCAATATGGAAGAAGCGGTGGAACGGGAGCGGCCCCAGCTGATCCTCCATCTGGGGGACTGCTGGCGGGATGCGGAGCGCCTTGCAGAGCGGTATCCGAATATCCCCATGGAGCACGTCCCCGGCAACTGCGACTGCCGCCCGGAGGAACCGGCGGAGAAGCTGCTGTTTTTAGGGGACTGCCGGGTGCTGATCTGCCACGGCCATACCTACGGGGTCAAGACCTCCCTGCTGGCGGCGGGGCTGAAAGCGGAGCAGGATCAGCTGGACGCATTTCTGTTTGGCCATACCCATAAGCCGCTGATAGACCGCCGGGAAAGGACCCTGTTCCTGAATCCCGGCTCCGTCGGCAAGGGACTGCGGCCCACATATGCCGTGCTGACCGCAGAGGGCGGGAAACTCGACGGACGGACGGCGTTTCTGGATTGACGGCCCGCTGTGGAAGCGGCGTCATGATGGGGAAACGTCCCGCTCAGGTCAGAGCGCCGAAGCCGAGGATATCCCGCACCAGCGCCATCTGCTCCGCCGTGGGCGCTGCGTTGTCCCAGCCGTCAAACCGGATTTCCACGAAGCGGTTTTCGTAGCAGAGCAGATAGGAGCCGGTGGGAGCGCCGCTTTCGTCATGACGCTGATAGGCGTCCAGCGCGCCCCATGGGGCGGCATCCGCTGCTTCCCAGCCGGGGGAAAACACGAAGTCGATCTGCCCGTGGATGGTATATACCTTGTCTTTGAAAAAGGAACTTTTTAGCGGCTCGTAAAGGCAGTCCAGCTTGATCTGATACACCGTATAATCCAGTTCGGGGCCGTCCTCCGGGGAGACTGTGAATACAAAGGGAACCTCCTGCCGGTAATCGTACTGCGTCATCAGCGGCGTTCCCTCCACATCCCGGCGGCAGGAGTAGTCCGTATAGGCGGTTTCCCCCACCAGATCTTCCACCGTCAGGGGCAGGGGATCGTGGTAGACGGTGTAGGTATGCTCCGTGTCACCGGCAGGGTAGGCGGGGGAGGTGCGGGTTTCCGTGTTGGCGTGGCCCTGCATGGCGGGGGTCCCGCCGACGATCCATTTGACGCCTGCAAACAGCACAAGAAAACAGGCGCCGCAGCCGATGACGCAGGAGAGAACCCGGTTGGTCACGGGGGAAACGCCCCGGCGCTTCATGAGATACTGACTGCCCCGGATGGCGATGGTCAGAACAGCGCCGTAGACCAGAGCAACGAGAAGAATGGGAAGGGGGATATCTGTATATCCGCAAATGCCCAGCGCGGAGAAAATCGGAAAGAGAATGTACAGGAAAACGGCTGCCAGCAGCACCATCTGCCGCCAGCGCTGGCTTTTGGGCGGGAGAAGCGTTCCCTCTTCCCTCGCAGTTGTCCGGGCTTTCCGCAGCCAGCGGAAGTAGGAGATCAGATCCGCTGCGATGTGAATCCCAAGGATGCCCCAGAGCAAAATGCTGGGAAGTGTAAACGGGTTGATCAGCAGATCAATCGGGTCGCTGGCAGCGCGCCGGACGGCAAGCCAAATTTGCAGCAGGCAGCAGCCCAGCAGGACTGCATAGGAAGGAACCAGCGTTTTTTTCATGGCGGCGTGGACATTTTCCACCTGCACCACCGGGTCTGTCTCAATGGGGACGGCATGAGGATCGGGATTGCGGAAGATCTGCATGACGCCCCTGCTGGCGGCCAGTTCCCACCCGGCGGTGCGGCACATCTCCCAGAAGTCCTGCTGCTCCTGCAAGGGGGCGGTGTCCAGATCGGAAGCCTTCTCAAAATACACCACCGCGTACCGCATTTCCGTGGGCGGACAGCGGCGGTATGTCCAGAACTGGCTGCCGATGTTCTCCAGCTGCCAGCCCTGCCGGGCCATGTCCTCCAGATGGCGGGCCATACCGCTGAAATCATAGTAGGAATAGAGATTGAATCCCCGTTTTTTCTGTTTCATTGTTCGATCTCTCCTCTCCGCCCCATGTAATTCCGATAATCCTCCGCCAGCTTTTGCAGCCGCCGGTATTCCTCCGCCAGTGCCTGCTCCCCAGCAGGGGTGATGAGATAGCTGCGCCTGCGGCCCTCGGTTTTCGTTTCCATGATCCAGCCGGCGGCCTGAAAGCTGTCCAGCAGGTTGTAGAGCGTGCCGGGGCCTACCGTCACCCGGCCTTGGGTGAGATTGGCGATGCGGGCCATCACGTCGATGCCGCAGCACTCCTCCCGAAGCGCCAGCAGCACATAGAACATCTGCTCTGTCAGCGTCTGAAACTTTTCGCGCGCCACAGCTTTACCTCCATTTATCGATATTCGATATTTCCAAATTCAATGTACTATCGAATATCGATATTGTCAAGTACACCGCCGCACTTTCGGTCAGATAGCCAATCGGAGGCACGGCAGTTTGGCGTATCTGCTGAAAAACAGGCGGCCGGACGGCATACAAAAGCACAAAGCCAAACACAGGCTGCTTGCTCTGTCAACCCATATGCCGGGACATATCGCAGGGAAGCGGCCTGCGGATCCGAAAAAACAGAGACCCCCGGCAGACATCGTGAAAGCACGATGATCTGCCGGGGGTAAAAACAGCGGGTTCTTCGGGAAATGGAAAGAACGGACGCAAGCCGCTTCAGCGCACTGCGGCCAGCTTGCTTTCCAGCCAGCGGTCGATGTCCTCATAGACCTGTTCATGGCAGGCCTCTTTCAAGACCTCATGGCGCAGCTCCGGGTAGAGCTTCACCGTTACATCCCGCATCCCGGCCTTTCGGAACGCAGCGGCGGCCCGCTCCACGCCCTTGGAGCAGTCGCCCACCATATCCATGGCCCCGGAGATGAAGAGAATGGGGGTGTGATGGTTCATTTTGCGGATGTTGTCCTCCTTGCAGACAAAGCGGATGCCGGAGAGCATCTCCCGGAACAGCCCTGCCGAGGCGTTGCCCTGACAGAGAGGGTCTTTCAGGTAGGTATCCACGTTGTCCGGGTTCAGGGACAGCCAGTCCATGGAGGTGCGGTTGGGGGCGAACCGGCGGTTATAGATCCCAAAGGAGGCCTGGGTTGCCACGGCGCTGGGCCGAGACTCCCCGTTCCGCAGGCACTCGGCACGAATCACCGCCAGACTGGCGGCGGTGGCGGCGGCATTCATATAGCCGGTTCCCATGATAACAGCGCCGTCCACGGTGCCGGGATAGCGGATCAGATAGGTGCGGGTCAGGAAGGAACCCATGGAGTGGCCCAGCAGAAAATAGGGAAGATTGGGAAATTTTTCGTGGGTCAGCTTCCGCAGCTGTTCCATGTCCTCCGCCACCCAGTTCCAGCTGCCTTTGGGACCGAAGTACAGCCGGGGCGCACCCTCCGCCACGGACAGGCCGTGTCCCAGATGGTCGTTGCCCACCACGGCGAAGCCCCGCTCCGTCAGGTGACGGGCATAGTCCTCATACCGCAGCACATACTCCGATACGCCGTGGGCAATCTGCAAAACAGCCCGCGGAGTCCCCTCCGGCAGCCATTCCACAGCGTGAATGGCGGTTTTCCCATCGGCGGATGGAAAGGTAAATTCACGTTTTACCATGGAAATTTCCTCCTGTGTATGATAGAATCCTGTTGATACATAGTGTACCACGCAATTTGGAAAATTACCAGAGGAGGAATCTCCATGGAAACCTATCTTGCGGCGCTGGATCAGGGGACGACCACATCCCGCGCCATTCTGTTCAACAGCCGGGGAGAGATCGTGGCCAAGGCGCAGTATCCCTTCCGGCAGATCTTCCCCCAGCCCGGCTGGGTGGAGCACGATCCCATGGAAATCTGGGCCACCACGTCCCGCGCACTGTCTGAGGCGGTGGACGCCGCACACATCGACCCCAAGGCCATTGCGGGTATCGGCATCACCAACCAGCGGGAGACAACAATCCTGTGGGACCGCCGCACCGGCCAGCCGGTGTACAACGCCATTGTGTGGCAATGCCGCCGGACGGCGGAGATCTGCGACCGGCTGAAAGCGGAGGGACTGGCCGGGACCGTAACGGAAAAGACCGGCCTGCTGATTGACGCCTATTTTTCCGGCACGAAGCTGAAGTGGATCATGGACCACGTCCCCGGCGTCCGGCAGCGGGCGGAGCGGGGCGAGCTGTGCGCCGGAACGGTGGACAGCTGGCTGATCTGGAACCTCACCGGGGGCAAGGCCCATGTGACGGACTATTCCAACGCCAGCCGCACCATGCTCTTCAACATCCACACTCTGCAATGGGACGCGGAGCTGTGCGAAGCACTGGGGATCCCCACGGCGCTGCTGCCGGAGCCGCGATCCAACAGCGAGGTATACGGGCGTCTGGCGCCCGATCTGCCGGGGCTGGAGGATCTGGCGGGAATCCCGGTCTGCGGCAGCGCGGGAGATCAGCAGGCCGCCCTGTTCGGACAGGCCTGCTTTACCCCCGGTCAGGCAAAGAATACCTACGGCACCGGCTGCTTCACCCTGATGAATGTGGGAGACACCCCGGTGCGTTCCCGCAGCGGCCTTGTGACCAGCGTGGGCTGGCAGGTGGGCGGAAAGACGGTCTACGCGCTGGAGGGCAGCGTGTTCAATGCCGGCAGTACCATCCAGTGGCTCCGGGACGAGCTGGGCCTGATCCGGAGCGCACCGGAGTGCGACCGGCTGGCAGAAAGCGTACCGGACAGCGGCGGCGTGGTGGTGGTACCGGCCTTTACCGGGCTGGGTGCGCCTTATTGGGATATGTACGCGCGGGGTACCATCGTCGGCCTGACCCGCGGCACTACGAAGGCGCACATCGCGCGGGCTGTGCTGGAGTGCATCGCCTTCCAGACTGCCGATCTGGTGCGGGTGATGAACGAGGACGCCCCCTGTCCCCTGACGGGACTGCGGGTGGACGGCGGGGCTTCCGTCAGCGATATTTTGATGCAGATCCAGGCAGACCTGCTGCGGCTGCCGGTAGACCGGCCTGCACAGGTAGAGACCACGGCCTTCGGCGCGGCGGCGCTGGCGGGACTGGCGGCGGGAGTCTGGCAGAGCTTTGATCAGCTGGCGGCGCTGCGCCGCAGCCAGTGCGTGTTCCGGCCCCAGCGGGCGGAAGCGGCCTGCGCGGCGGATATGGAGCGCTGGCATCGGGCGGTGGAACGCTCCCGGAGCTGGATTGAAAACAATGTGTGAACGCTGTTGCGTTTTTGAAAAAAGGGAAGTATACTGAAACTGCGGATCATTCGGCTGGAAAACAGCCGCGAAAGGAGCGTTGAATATGGCATTTTTTGAGGAACTGAGCCGGAAGGCGAAGGATATGGCTGCTGTGGCGGCTGACAAGGCCAAGGACGTGGCGGCGGTGGCCGCGGATAAGGCGCGGGAAACCACGGAAAAGACGAAGATCTCCGTGGCGATTGCCGGGGAACAGCGGGAGATCGAAAAGAACTACCGCATGATCGGCGAGTGGTTCATCAACGAATATGACGGAGAGCTGCCGGAGGCTGTTCAGGAGCTGGCAGACGCCGTGGCGGCTTCCAAGGCCCGCATCGCGGAGCTGGAGGAGCAGAAGAACGCCGTCAAAACCGAGCCTGTTGTGGAAGCGGAAGCCGAGCCTGCCGTAAAGGCCTGCCCGGTGTGCGGCGCGGAATCCGACAGCAAGTTCTGCCCCAAGTGCGGCGCACCTATGGAATAAATTCAGGAGCAGCGATCCCACCGGTTGACCGGTGGGATCCTTTTTATGGGATTTTCGGATTCTGTCCGGAAAAACCGTGGTTTGCCCTTGCGAAGCGGAAACGGCTATTGTATAATGTACTTTCTGAATGGGAAACTGTTAAAAGGGGGGAGCGGCATGGACAACCGGCCCATCGGGGTATTCGATTCCGGCCTGGGAGGGCTGACGGCGGTGAAGGCGCTGCGGCAGATCCTGCCGGAAGAAAAGCTGATCTATTTCGGCGATACGGCCCGCGTCCCGTATGGCGGACGCTCCAAGGAGACCCTGCTGAAATATGCCCGGCAGGACGTTCGGTTCCTGCGTTCCTTTGATCTGAAAGCCATTGTCATTGCCTGCGGCACGGTGTCCACCACCTCGCTGGATACCTTGCAGGCGGAAAACGACCTGCCGATCGTCGGCGTGGTGGAGCCTACCTGCCGGCGGGCGCTGCTGGTGACGAAGAATAAAAAGGTGGGGATCATCGCCACGCTGGCCTCTATCCGCTCCGGCGCATACGAAGCCATGCTGCGCCGGTTGGACCCGGCGGTGGAGATTATCGGAAAGCCCTGCCCGCTGTTTGTCCCGCTGGTGGAAAACGGCCGGATCAGCCGGGGCGATGTGGTGATCGAGACGGTGGCCCGGGAATATCTGGAGCCGCTGAAGGCCACCGGGGTGGACACCCTGATCCTCGGCTGCACCCATTACCCGCTGCTGACGGAGATCATCGGCGGCATCATGGGGCCGGAGGTGACGCTGGTCTCCGCCGGTGAGGAATCCGCCTTTGAGCTGAAGCGGCTGCTGAAGGCCGGCAGCCTGCGGGCTGATGAAAATCAGGCCGGCGGCGTGGATTTCTACGTCAGCGACCGGCCGGAGGATTTTGAGAAGATCGCGTCTGTGTTCCTTGGCACGGAGCTGAGCCACGGCGCGGAGAGGATCAACATTGAACAGTATTGAATCGGAGAAGCTCCCGGTGATGATCTCCGTCCGCGGGGAGCAGTATTATGACGGTGTGGACCCGGATTCCACGGAGCTGATGACGGAGGGAACGCTGGAACAGACGGCGGACGGCCTTCGCATCAGCTATCAGGAGACGGAGCTTACCGGCATGGAGGGGACCTGCACCACCTTCGAGATCGGCCCCAGCCGGGTGATCCTGCGGCGCAGCGGCAGCGTGAACTCCCAGATGGTTTTTGAGGAGGGCAAGCAGCACACCTCTTTGTATGAAACGCCTTTCGGCGACCTGTCGGTGGATATCCAGACCGGCCGCCTGCGGCACAATCTGACGGAGCGGGGCGGCATTATGGAGATCAAATATTCCATTGCGGTGGAACACGTTGTGACCGGCAGAAACTGCTTCAAGATCCGGGTGCGGAGAAAATAAAGACTATTTTTAACCGAAGAAAGGGTTTAACGATATGACGAACATGATCCAAAACGCGAAGGACCAGGCGGCGGCGCTGGCCATGGCGGCCTATCAGGCGGCCGCGGCGGACGGTTCTCTGCCGGCGGCGGAGGTAAAGACCGCCCCTGTGGAGATCCCCAAGGATACTGCAAACGGCGACTACACCACCACCTTTGCTCTGGCGGCGGCCAAGGCGCTGGGCAAGCCGCCCCGCGTCATTGCACAGGCTCTGCTGGATCACATGGATCTGACGGACAGCTATTTTACCTCTGCGGAGATCGCAGGCCCTGGCTTCCTGAATTTCCGGCTGGGGGACGCGTGGTACGCCGGCGTTATGGACGCTGTGGAAACGGAAGGGGACGCCTACGGTACCAACGACAGCCTGACGGGTCAGAAGATCATGGTGGAGTTTGTCTCCGCCAACCCCACAGGCCCTATGCACATGGGCAATGCCCGCGGCGGCGTGCTGGGGGATACGCTGGCTTCCGTCCTGACGGCCTGCGGCGCGGATGTGACGCGGGAATTCTACGTTAACGACGCCGGACACCAGATCGACAAGTTTGCCCGCTCCATTGAGGTGCGCTATCTCCAACTCATCAACGGCGAGGACTCCATCGCCTTCCCGGAGGACGGCTATCAGGGCGGGGATATCAAGGATCTGGCGAAGGCTTATTACGAGGAACACGGCGAGAGCCTCCTGAACGTCTCCGAAAAGGAGCGGCAGGACACGCTGGCCCAGTATGGCCTTTCCGTGAACCTGCCTCGGATGAAGGCGGATCTGGAGCGCTACAAGATCCGCTATGACAACTGGTTCTACGAGTCCTCTCTCCATGAGAGCGGCTATGTGGCGGAGACGGTGGATCTCCTGACGGAAAAGGGCTGGACTTATGAAAAGGACGGCGCTCTGTGGCTGAAAACCGCGGAGATCCTCCGGGATCACTTCCGCAAGCAGGGCAAGAAGGAAAAGGACATCGAGAAGCTGGAGCTCAAGGACGACGTGCTTCGCCGGGCCAACGGCTTCTACACCTATTTTGCCGCAGATATTGCCTATCACCGCAACAAGTTTGCCGTCCGGGGCTTTGACAGGGTTATCAACGTCTGGGGCGCCGACCACCACGGTCACGTGGCCCGGCTGAAGGGCGCGCTGGACGCGTTGGGTCTCAACGGCTCCCAACGGCTGGATATTGTACTGATGCAGCTGGTAAAGCTGCTGCGGGACGGCGAGGTGGTCCGTATGTCCAAGCGGACGGGCAAGGCCATCTCTCTCCACGATCTGCTGGACGAGGTGCCTGTGGACGCTGCCCGCTGGTACTTTAACGCCAAGCCCGATACCCAGATGGAATTCGATCTGGGTCTGGCTGTCCGGGAGGATTCCGAGAACCCCATTTACTATGTGGAGTATGCCCACGCCCGGATCTGCTCCCTGCTGCGGGCGCTGGAGTCCGATGGCGTTTCCGTGCCGGAGAAGGCCGACCTGAGCCTGCTGTCCGGCGAGGCGGAGAAGGCCCTCATCAAGCAGATCGCCCAGTACTGTGAGGAGATCAAGCTGGCGGCCAGAGACTATGACCCCAGCCACATCAACCGCTGCTTACAGGAGCTGGCAGGCTGCTTCCACCGCTTCTATACCGCCTGCCGTATCCGGGGCGAGGAGCCTGCCGTGGCCGAAGCCCGGATGAAGCTGGCGGATGACACCCGGATTGTGCTGAAAAACGGTCTCCGCCTCATCGGCGTGGACGCACCGGAGAAAATGTAATTGTTTTGCCTGCAAAATACCCGGTTATCACCAAAAAAAGAGCCAGTCGGCTCTTTTTTTGCGCCTTGACAGCCGCAGATGGAAAGCGTATACTCACAAACGCCGCTTGTCGATCGAAACGGCTGATTTTATGGATCAATCAGGTGAAAGAATGGAACAGACCCTTCAACAAGTAAAACCCGTACACAAGAATTCCGCCCTGCGGGCTGCATTTCCCGCCACCGTGCCGGTGCTGACGGGGTATCTCTGTCTGGGCATTGCCTACGGCGTGCTGATGCGTACCGCCGGATACGGGCTTGGATGGGCGGTGTTTCTGAGCATCGTGTGCTATGCCGGAAGCATGGAATTCGTTACGGTAACGCTGCTGACTTCGGCGTTTGACCCGGTTCAGGCGCTGGTCATGTCCATTCTGGTCAACGCCCGCCACTGCTTCTACGGCCTTTCCATTCTGGAAAAGTACAGAGGTACCGGCTGGGCGCGGCCGTTCCTGATTTTCGGCCTGACGGATGAGACGTTTTCACTGGTGTCCACGCTGGAACCGCCTGCGGGGGTGGAGCGCCGGGATTTCTATTTCTGGATCACCCTGCTGGATTATCTATACTGGCTTTCCGGCTCTGCCATCGGCAATCTGCTGGGCAGCGTGCTGCCCTTTGACAGCGCCGGGATGGACTTCGCCCTGACGGCCCTGTTCGTGGTGCTGTTTCTGGAGCAGTGGAAAAAGAAGGAAAACCGTCCGGCCGGCATCATTGGTCTGGTGTGTACAGCGCTGAGTCTGGCGGTGTTCGGGCCGGATAATCTGGTGATCCCCGCCATGGTGCTGCTGTTGGCCGTTTTGCTGGGAGGGAGGAAGAAGCTGTGCCGCTGACAACCGTTCAGATCCTTGCCATTATTCTGGCGGTGTCTCTGGGGACGCAGATGACCCGCTGGCTGCCCTTCCTGCTGTTCCCGGAAAGCAAGCAGCCGCCCAAGGTGGTGCTGTATCTGGGCAAGGTGCTGCCGCCGGCCATGATGGGCCTGCTGGTGGTGTACTGCTTCAAGAATGTCAGCTGGCTTTCCGGCAGCCACGGCGCGCCGGAGCTGTTGGCCACCGCCGCTGTGGTGGGACTTCATCTGTGGAAGAAGAACGTGCTGCTGTCCATTGCGGGCGGTACCGCGCTGTATATGGTTCTTCTTCAGGTGGTGTTCGCCTGACGCATAAACCGGGACAAACCGCATAGAATGAGACCACAGTCCTTGGACTGTGGTCTCCTGTTTTCAGACGGGATGTTTGGCGTTTCAGGGAGGACGGTATGGGCAAACGGCTGAACTTCTGGCCCCTTGCGGGCTTTCTCACGGTATCGGTGCTGGGGACGCTGGCACATTTTGCCTACGAATGGAGCGGAAAACAGCTGCTGGCAGGGGCGTTCTGCGCCGTCAACGAGTCCACATGGGAGCATATGAAGCTGCTGTTTTTTCCGGCGCTGCTGTTTACCATGATCCAGATCGCTGCCGCGCGGGAGCGGGACGGCGCGATCCCGGCGGTGCGGGCCGTCAGCGTCACGGCGGGGCTGCTTCTGATCCCGGTGCTGTACTATACTTATACCGGCATTCTGGGCCGCCATGTCCTCTGGGTGGACATCGCCATTTTTTATCTGGCCGCGGCGCTGACGTTCCGGCTGGACAGTCGCCTCCGGCGGCGCAGACGGCTCTGGGAGCCGTGGCAGCAGGCGGCGGGGCTGCTGTGGCTGTGGGGACTGGCGTTTCTGTTCGTGTGGTGGACGTTCCGGCCGCCCCATATCGGCCTGTTTCTGGACCCGGCGACAGGCGGATACGGCATTGCGTGAAGTGCTGTGGTATTGTATGAAAAAAGCGGCGCATTGCGCCGCTTTTATTTTTTGTAAAAATGAAAATCGCAGCAGTCTCCGCCGGTACCCAGCGTCTGCGTGCGGCGGAAGCCCACCTTTTTCAAATCCCCGAAGGAGTAGTTGTCACATTCGCAGAAGAACCGGCAGACCTCCGGGCAGCCGCACGCCGCACAGGTGTCGTGCCACAGGCATTTGCGGATCGTGAGGTCGAAGCTGTCACCTTCCGCCGCGAATGTGCTGTCCCATGCGTCGCTGGAAGCAGTTTTCCTGCGGAAAGCCCAGCGGAACACGGAAAAGAAGTGAGGAATCCATTCCAGCCCGGCGTATCGGTCGTGCATGACAGGCCCCTGTACTTCCCGGATATATTTTTCCATCAGCTTTTCCGCGTCCAGCCCCCGGCGCTTCAGCACGGTATAGACCGCCGTCCGGGGCAGAATGGTGCTTTGCATGACGGCCAGCCGGGAAGGGGAGGGTTCCTGCGCGGCGGCCAGAAAGGCAGCGGCCTGCTCCCGGCTTTCCTGCATGACCGCCCGCCCGGTTTTTTCACCCAGTACCCGGAGAAAAAACTGATCCAGTGCGGCCCACATTTTTTTCTCGTCCCGTTGTACGGACATCTGCGCCTCCCTTACACCATACCGGCCGGCTGGCCGTCCAGATGCGCCTGACGGGCGCGGATGTAATGTTCCAGCACGTCTGCCGTGCCGGGTACGCCCAGCCGGGCGCTGTTGATGACCAGATCGTAGCTCTGGGCGTCGCCCCAGTCGTTTTTGCAGTGCTGGTCATGATAGACGCGGCGCTGGCGATCCTGCCTGCGGATAAATTCCAGCGCTTCGTTTCCCGGCAGGGGCGTCCGCCGGATGCGGAAGTCCAGATCGGCCTCGATGAAGATGGACACCAGTCCTTCACAATCCGCCAGAACCTCTTCGGCGCAGCGGCCCAGCACCACAAAGGATTCCCCTGCGGCGGCGTGCCGGCGCAGCAGGTCGAACTGCATCTGAGCCACGCCGTCCTCCGGCGCGCTGCTGAAGCCCTTGATGCTGCGGTAGAACAGGGGAGAGCGGGGACGCTCGTCATACTGTTCCAGAGATTTGGGGTCTACGCCCCGGTCCTCGGCGGCGCTTTGCAGGATGCTCTTGTCGTACAGCGGCAGACCGAACCGGTCTGCCAGCGTCCGGGCAATTTCCAGACCGCCGCTGCCGGATTCCCGGCCAATGGCAATGATCAACTGAGACATAGATGTACCTCCTGTAAGGAAAAGATCAGCGCCAGCAGGCCGTAGATCACCGGCTGGTGCAGCAGATAGACCATGAGGGAGCGCCGTCCGATGGCGCCGATCCCCGGCAGGCGGATATCCGGCACGGCGGGGGTTTCAGGCCGCAGGCGGTAGAGATAAAACCCTGCCCAGAAGAGAAACAGCCACGGCAGCAGGGGAAAGTAGTCCGAGGAGACGAAGCTGGGGGCGGGGAAGCCCAGCCCGGCGGAGAGCGTGTTTGCATACCAGTTCCGGGGAAGATACAGAAGCGGGACGCCGGCAAGACCGAGAAAGCCCTTGTTCACATCCCACAGCACCAGAAACAGGGCAAAGCTCAGGGCCAGCCCTGGACGGGGCGGGATGCGGGACAGCAGCGGCCGGAGCGGGATGGTCAGCAGGGCGGCCGAGCCCAGAAAGGTCAGCACGCCGAACTGCACCGGCGTTTCCGGCAGCACCAGCAGCGTTGCCAGCGACACGGCGGCGCCGCCGAAAAAGCTCATCAGCCCCCGGAGCGTATCCGGCGTGCCGCTGCGGAGACGGAGTGAAGTGGGTTTCATGGCAGAGACTCCCGGAAAAAGAATTTTCTGCCACAAAAATACCACAAATTTCGCGGCTTTACAAGTATGTTCAGACTTTGTTAATCCAATGGCGCATCAGGCAAAACGGCCATACTGCCCAAAGCCAGCCCCAGCTGCACGCCGGCGCGGAAATGGAAAGCGGCGTGGCGGGCTTCCAGCGCGTCATGGAGGCCGGAGAGACGGAGCAGCTCCCGGTGCAGCGCCGGGTCGTCCTGACGGCTGTGCAGCAGCGTTTGAAGCTGCTGACGGTATTCCTCGGCGGGATCGTGGGGCTGCGCCGCGTCCGCATTGCGCTGCTCCCGCGCCACCAGACTGAGGAGAAGGTCAATGGTGCCGTTAATTGAATTCATAAATACACCTCCTTTTTAATTACATCATTATACATCATGATATGCAAAATGCAAGCACTTGTTTTAAACATTGCACCATGTGTATACTATATACCATAAGGTGGTGTATATATGGCAGAAGTTGTTCTGGTAAACCGAACGCGGTTTACATCTTCTTTAAAAAATGAATTGCTGGAGCAATTTGATCAGCTGGCAAGGGAAACGCGTATTCCTAAATCACGCTTATTCGATGAAGCCATTGAGGATCTTCTGAAGAAATACGCGGCAAAAGACCTCTGACGATGGGGGAAACCGGGCGGCTGCGCCTGCTTTCCCCGTTTTTCCCTTGCGCTGGCAGGGGGGATGTGTTAGAGTAACTAAGTCTGTGTATATGAATTCAGGAGGATCATTATGCCAAATTTGGAAGAAGAAATTTCCCGGCGGCGGACATTCGCCATTATCTCTCATCCCGACGCCGGTAAAACGACCCTGACGGAAAAGTTCCTGCTCTACGGCGGCGCCATTGCCCAGGCCGGCGAGGTCAAGGGCAAGCGGGCCAAGGCCGCCACCTCCGACTGGATGGAGATCGAAAAGCAGCGCGGCATTTCCGTCACCAGCTCTGTGATGCAGTTTCAGCATGACGGCTTCTGCATCAATATTCTGGACACCCCCGGCCATCAGGACTTCTCTGAGGACACCTACCGCACCCTGATGGCGGCGGACAGCGCCGTGATGGTCATTGACGGTGCCAAGGGCGTGGAACCCCAGACCCGGAAGCTGTTCAAGGTCTGCGCCCTGCGGCACATTCCCATTTTCACCTTTATCAACAAGATGGACCGGGAGACCCGCGACCCTCTGGAGCTGTGCGAGGAAGTGGAGCGGGAGCTGGGCATCGACACCTACGCCGTCAACTGGCCCATCGGCTGCGGCAAGGAGTTTGCCGGTGTGTATGACCGGGAAAAGCAGCGGATCCTGTTCTTCTCCGGCGAGACACGGGGCAAAAAGGTCAACTCCGTGGAGGCGGCGCTGGACGATCCCGCCATTGACGAGATGCTGGGGGCGGAAAAGGCGGCCAAGCTGCGGGACGAGGTGGAGCTGCTGGGGGCCGGCCGGGAGTTCGACATGGACGCCGTGCGGAACGGCACGCTGTCCCCGGTGTTCTTCGGCTCCGCATTGACCACTTTCGGCGTGGAGCCGTTTTTGGAGGAATTCCTCCGCATGACCACGGCCCCCCTGCCCCGAATCAGCGATCAGGGGGAGGTGGATGTGTTCTCCCCGGATTTTTCCGCCTTCGTATTCAAAATTCAGGCCAATATGAATAAGGCCCACCGGGACCGGCTGGCCTTCATGCGGATCTGCTCCGGCAAGTTTGAGCGGGACACGGAATATTACCACGTCCAGAGCGGCAAAAAGCTGCGTCTCAGCCAGCCTCAGACCATGATGGCCGCAGAACGGGAAATTGTGGACGAGGCCTACGCCGGGGACATCATCGGCGTGTTTGACCCCGGCCTGTTCGCCATCGGCGATACCATCACCGTGCCGGGGAAGAAGTTCCGCTATTCCGGCATCCCCACCTTTGAGCCGGAACATTTCATGCGGGTTTCCCCCAAGGACACCATGAAGCGCAAGCAGTTTATCAAGGGAACGGAGCAGATCGCCCAGGAGGGCGCCATCCAGATCTTCAAGATCCCCGGCGCAGGGCTGGAAGAGGTGATCGTGGGCGTGGTCGGCACCCTGCAGTTCGATGTGTTCGAGTACCGCATGAAAAACGAGTACAACGTGGATCTGCGGATGACCAGCCTGCCCTACGACCACCTGCGGCTCATTGAGTCCATGGACTGCCACCCGGACGAGATCGTGCTGTGTACCGGCGCGGCTGTCCTTCAGGACTTCAGGGACCGCTATCTGCTGGCCTTTGACGGCGAGTGGAGCGTGGGCTTCCTGACCAAGCACAATCCCGGTCTGGTTCTGGCGGATACGCTGTCCGTGTAAATTATAATAAGGAGGCAGGCTATGCTGACGATCCGACGCTTTCAAATGGGAGACGAGAACGCCCTCTCGGCCCTGATCCGCCGCACCCTGCGGGAAGTCAACTACACCAGCCCCAAATCGGAGCTGGACTATCTGATCCCTCACTATTCTCCGGAGACCATGACGGAGCTGTCCCGCACCGGCCACACCTATGTGCTGGAGGAGGACGGACAGATCGTCGGGTCCGGCACCGTGCTGCCGGACGGCGGGACGGAAGCGGAGATCGTGGCGGCGTTCCTGATCCCGGAGTCCATCGGCAGGGGCTATGGCCGGAAGCTTTTCGAGACGCTGGAAGCCGACGAGCTGGCAGTGAAAGCCGAGCGGGTCTGGCTCACCTCCTCGGATATGGCGCTGGGCTTTTACGAGCACATGGGCTGGGTGAATCCCAACGGCTACCGGGTTCGGGCCGGGGAGGAGAACCTGCTGTACATGGAAAAACGGAAATGAAGCGATGACGAATGGAATGTCCCGGCTTTGATAAGCCGGGACGTTTTTCCTGCCTGCGCTGAGCAGATGCGGAGGGAGGAACGCAGAAAAAGCGCCTGTCGGGGAAAATGTCCCCATTCCCGTGTGATCCCTGCCGCACCCAAACTTTTTTCAAAAAAATTATGAAAAACAGAGAAAAAAGCCTTGACATCCGACAGAATATCCGATATGATAATCAAGTCCGCGTGGTAGGGTCACTCCTGCCTGCTGACACTGCGATGAACCGGGAGATTGCTCCGCAAGGAGGTAACTTCCGGGGAGTATGTCCGATAATCGGGCGGCTGAGAAATCCTGACGCTGCGTAGATCGACGCGCCATGGACGAGTACCGGCCCAGTGCCGGTATTTTTCATGAGCCGGAATGATACGCACGGTTAAGCGTACAGAAAATTTCTCGCCGTAGGTCGTCGAGACCCGTACAACAACCTACGAAACATTTGGAGGAAAACAACATGGCACAGAAAGAAATGATCCGCATCCGCCTGAAGGCCTATGACCATCAGGTTATCGACCAGAGCGCCGAGAAGATCGTGGAGACCGCCAAGCGCACCGGCGCTCAGGTTTCCGGCCCCATCCCCCTGCCCACCAAGAAGGAGGTTGTCACCATCCTCCGTGCTGTTCATAAATACAAGGACAGCCGTGAGCAGTTCGAGCGCCGCACCCACAAGCGCCTGATCGACATCTCCAACTCCTCTCCCAAGACCGTTGAGGCTCTGATGGCTCTGGAGCTGCCCGCCGGCGTGGAGATCGAGATCAAGCTGTAATCATCGGATTACAAACCAACCCCAGGCTCAAAGAAGTGCGCCGCACTTTTTTGAATATGTTGCTCACCCATTTGTCCATCGACTTGCGTGAGATGGACAGGGTCATGTCGGCAGAGCAATGCGGCAAGCCGTATCTAAGCCGACCAATAACCTAACAGGAGGAAATACACATGAAGGCAATCATCGGCAAAAAAGTGGGTATGTCCCAGATTTTTGACGAGAACGGCCACGTGATCCCCGTCACTGTCATTGAGGCGGGTCCCTGCACGGTCGTTCAGAAGAAGACTTCCGAAAAGGAAGGCTACAACGCGGTTCAGCTGGGCTTCGAGGATGTTTCCGAGAAGAAGCTGACCAAGGGCGAGATGGGCCACCTGAACAAAGCTGGCGTGTCTCCCAAGAAGCACCTGCGCGAGTTTGACCTGGACAACGCCGCTGAGCTGAACATCGGCGACATTGTGAAGGCCGACACCTTCCAGGCCGGCGATTTCGTCGATATCACCGGCATCAGCAAGGGCCACGGCTATCAGGGCGCGATCAAGCGCTGGGGCGCACAGCGCACCCCCACCAGTCACGGCGGCGGTCCTGTTCACCGTCACGCCGGTTCCATGGGCTCTTCCACCGATCCCTCCCGCATCTTCAAGGGCAAAATCGGCGCCGGCCACATGGGCGTGGATCAGGTGACTGTCCAGAACCTGTCCGTTGTGAAGGTCGATCCTGAGCTGAATATGCTGGTTGTCTGCGGTGCCGTTCCCGGCCCCAAGGGCGGTCTGGTGACCATCAAGAGCACCGTGAAGGTCCACAAGGTCAAGCAGGCTGGCGCCGACATCAGCAAGAACCCGCAGAAGGCTTCCGGCCGCAACCCGCAGAAGGCTTCCGCAAGAAACAAGTAAGAAAGGGGTGCTTAAAGAATGTCTTCCATGAAAGTTTTGAACATGGCCGGCGCAGAAGTCGGTACCGTGGAACTCAACGACGAGATCTTTGGCATCACGCCCAATCCCGTTGTTGTGCATGAGGTCGTGAAGAACCACCTCGCTAATTGCAGACAGGGCACCCAGAGCGCCCTCACCCGCGCCGAGGTTTCCGGCGGCGGCAGAAAGCCCTGGCGTCAGAAGGGTACCGGCCACGCCCGTCAGGGCAGCACCCGTGCTCCCCAGTGGACTCACGGCGGTATCGTGTTCGCTCCCAAGCCCCGCGATTACAGCTATGTGCTGAACAAGAAGGTCAAGCGCCTGGCGCTGAAGTCCGTCCTGTCCTCCAAGGCTGCCGAGGGCAAGCTGGTGGTCATCGACTCCATCAAGATGGACGCCATCAAGACCGCTGACTTCCGCAAGTTCCTGAACGCTGTCAAGGTGGACGGCAAGGCCGTCATTGTCACCCCTGAGGTGGACACCGTCATCGTCAAGAGCGCCCGCAATATCCCCGGCGTGCTGACCACCATTGCCAACCTGCTGAACGTGTATGACATCATCAACGCTCAGTATCTGGTCGTGGATCAGGCCGCCCTCGCCAAGATCGAGGAGGTGTACGCATAATGACCGCTTACGATATCGTCATTCGCCCCATCATCACCGAGCGTGCCATGGCTGGCGCTGCCGACAAGAAGTATGTCTTTGAGGTCGCCAAGTCCGCCGGCAAGGTTGAGGTCAAGAAGGCTGTTGAGGAGATCTTCGGCGTGAAGGTCGCTTCCGTCAACACCCTGAACGTCTCTGCCAAGGCCAAGCGCATGGGTGCCGGCCGTCCCGGTACCACCCGTGCTTGGAAGAAGGCCTATGTGACCCTGACCGCTGATTCTAAGACCATCGAGTTCTTCGAAGGCATGGTCTAAGGAAGGAGTAAAGCAGAATGTCTATTAAAACTTTTAAGCCGACGACTCCTTCCCGCCGTCAGATGACGGTCTCCGGTTTCGACGGCATTGACAAGAAGGCCCGTCCTGAGCCCAGCCTCACCGAGCCTCTGAAGAAGAGCGCCGGCCGCAACAGCTACGGCCGCATCACCGTCCGCCATCGCGGCGGCGGCAACAAGCGCAAGTATCGTATCATTGACTTCAAGCGCGACAAGGTTGGTTCTGCCACCGTGCTGCGTCTGGAGTATGACCCCAACCGCAGCGCCAACATCGCGCTCATCGAGTATGAGGACGGCGAGAAGCGTTACATCCTGGCGCCTGTCGGCCTGAAGGCCGGTCACAAGATCATGACCGGTCCCGAAGCTGATATCCTGCCCGGCAACGCTCTGCCTATTGCCAACATCCCCGTTGGTACCGTGATCCACAACATTGAGATGCATCCCGGCAACGGCGCTCAGCTGGTGCGTGCTGCCGGTACTGCCGCTCAGCTGATGGCTAAGGAAGGCAATGACGCTCAGATCCGTATGCCCTCCGGCGAGGTCCGCATCGTGCGTACCAACTGCTACGCCACCATCGGTCAGGTCGGCAACATCGAGCATGAGAACATCAACATCGGCAAGGCCGGCCGGAAGCGTCACATGGGTTGGCGTCCCACCGTCCGCGGTTCCGTCATGAACCCCAACGACCACCCCCACGGCGGCGGCGAGGGCCGCGCCCCTGTTGGCCGTTCCGGGCCTGTGACTCCTTGGGGCAAGCCCGCTCTGGGCTACAAGACCCGCAAGGGCAAGAATCCCACCAGCAAGTTTATCGTCAAGCGGCGTAACGAGAAGTAAGGAGGCAAAGGTAATATGAGCAGATCTGTTAAGAAAGGCCCTTATGTTGCCCCTGAGCTTCTCAAGCGCATCGAGGCAATGAACGAAAAGAACGAGAAGAAGGTCCTCAAGACCTGGAGCCGCAGCTCCACCATCTTCCCCGCTTTCGTTGGTCACACCATCGCTGTCCATGACGGCCGGAAGCACGTGCCCGTGTATGTCCAGGAGGACATGGTGGGTCACAAGCTGGGTGAGTTCGCTCCCACCCGCACCTTCCGCGGCCACGCCAAGGATAAATAATTGAAGGAGGATGCTGAACATGGAAAACAAGACTGCTAAAGCGTATCTGCGCTATGTCCGCATCTCTCCCCGCAAGGTTCAGATCGTCTGCGATCTGATCCGCGGTAAGGATGCCGGAACCGCTCTGGCCATTCTGGCACAGACCCCCAAGGCTGCTTCCGAGCCTCTGACGAAGCTGCTGAAGTCCGCCGTGGCCAATGCCGAGAACAACTTCGGCATGGACCCCGCCAAGCTGGTGGTGTCTGAGGTGTTCGCCACCCCCGGCCCCATCCTCAAGCGCATGATGCCCAGAGCTCAGGGCCGCGCTTATCGCATCAACAAGCGCACTTCTCACGTCACCATCGCCGTGACGGAAAAGGCATAAGAAAGGGAGGAGACAGTTTATGGGACAGAAAGTTAATCCCCATGGCCTGCGGGTCGGCGTCATCAAAGACTGGGATTCCCGTTGGTATGCCAGTGAAGAGAAGGTCGGCGACCTGATCGTTGAGGATCAGAAGATCCGTAAGTACCTGAAAAAGACCCTGTACGGTGCCGGCGTTCCCAAGATCGAGATCGAGCGTAGCAACGACACCGTTACCGTCTATCTGCATTGCGCCCGTCCCGGTGTGGTTATCGGCAAGGGCGGCGAGCAGATCGAGCAGTATCGTCTGGCTGTGGAGAAGATGATCGGCAAGAAGGTCAAGCTGAACATCGTGGAAGTCCGCAACCCCGATATGGACGCGCAGCTGGTTGCCGAGAACATCGCTCAGCAGCTGGAAAAGCGTATTTCTCACCGCCGTGCCATGAAGAACGCCATGGCCCGCGCCATGCGTGCCGGCGCCAAGGGCATCAAGTGCTGCTGCTCCGGCCGTCTGGGCGGCCGCGAGATCGCCGGCGTTGAGCATTATCATGAGGGTACCATCCCCCTGCAGACCATCCGCGCCGACATTGAGTACGGCTTCGCGGAGGCTGCCACCACCTTCGGCCGCATCGGCGTGAAAGTGTGGATCTACAAGGGCGAGGTTCTCTCTCAGACCCTGCGTACCACTCCCCGCACCATGGACACCTCCAAGCCCTATCAGGAGCGTCGTGAGCGTCGTCCCCGCCGTGACGGCGACCGTCGCGGTGGCTTTGGCGGCGACCGCCGCAACGGCGGCTTCAACCGCGACCGTCAGGGCGGCTTCAACCGTCAGGGCGGTGCCGAGCGTCGTCCTCAGGGCGGCTTCCGGCCCAACACCAATCGTCCTGCTGCTCCCGCAGCTCCCGCTAAGGAAGGAGGAGCCAACTAATGTTAATGCCTAAGAGAGTCAAGTTCCGCCGTATGCAGCGGGGCCGCATGACTGGTAAAGCCACCCGTGGCAACACCGTTTCTTACGGTGAGTATGGTCTGATGGCTCTGGAACCCGGCTGGGTCAAGAGCAATCAGATCGAAGCAGCCCGTATCGCCATGACCCGTTATACCAAGCGTGGCGGTCAGGTCTGGATCAAAATTTTCCCCGACAAGTCCGTCACCATGCGTGCCGCCGACTCCCGTATGGGTTCCGGTAAAGGTACGCCTGAGTACTGGGTCGCCGTGGTGAAGCCCCAGCGTATCATGTTTGAGATCGCTGGTGTTCCTGAGGAGACCGCCCGCGAGGCTCTGCGTCTGGCCAGCCACAAGCTGCCCATCAAGACGAAGATCGTTGCCCGCACCGAGGAAGCAGGTGAGTAAGATGAAGGCAAATGAAATCCGTAAGATGAGCGCCGAGCAGCTCAATGAGAAGCTGACCGGCCTGAAGAAGGATCTGTTCATGCTCCGGATGCAGCACGCAACCAACCAGCTGGACAATCCCGTTAAGATCCGTGAAGTGAAGCACGATATTGCCCGAGTCAAGACCGTGCTGGCGGAGCTCGCCGCTTCCGATAAGCAGTAAGAAGGAGGGAAACGAGAATGAACGAAGTTAGAACTTCCTCCCGCAAGACCCGGGTAGGCAAAGTCGTTTCCGACAAGATGGATAAGACCGTGGTCGTGGCTGTGTCCGACCGTGTCGCCCATCCTCTGTACAAGAAGATCGTCGGCCGTACCTATAAGCTGAAGGCTCACGATGAAAACAATGCCTGCGGTATCGGCGATACCGTGAAGGTGATGGAGACCCGCCCCCTGTCCAAGGACAAGCGCTGGCGCGTGGTCGAGATCATCGAGAAGGCGAAGTAAGGAGGTGCCAGTATGATTCAGCAGGAAAGTTATTTGAAGGTTGCCGATAATACCGGCGCCAAGGAAATCAAGTGCATCCGCGTCCTGGGCGGCTCCACCCGGAAGTTCGGCAACATCGGCGACGTCATCGTGGCGTCTGTCCGTAAGGCCCAGCCCGGCGGCACCGTGAAGAAGGGCGAGGTTGTGAAGGCTGTTATCGTCCGCAGCGCCAAGGGCATCCGTCGCAACGACGGTACCTATGTCCGCTTCGACGACAACGCCGCTGTCCTCATTAAGGACGACAAGAACCCCAGAGGTACCCGTATCTTTGGGCCTGTGGCTCGTGAGCTGCGCGACAAGGATTACATGAAGATCCTGTCTCTGGCTCCCGAAGTGATTTGATGGAGGGCTCGAACAATGGCTATGAACATTAAGAAGGGCGATACCATCGTCGTCCTGTCCGGCAAGGACAAGGGCAAGCAGGGCAAGGTGCTTGGCACCGTCCCCAAGAGCAGCAAGATCGTGGCTGAGGGCATCAACATGGTGACCTGCCACGTCAAGCCCCGCCGTCAGGGCGAAGAGGGCGGCATCGTCAAGCGCGAGGCTGCCATCGCCGCCTGCAAGGTACAGGTCGTCTGCCCCAAGTGCAATAAGGGCACCCGCATTGCTCACAAGATCGAGGGCGACAAGAAGATCCGCGTGTGCAAGCACTGCGGTGCAGAACTGTAAGAAAGGAGCGAGTTAACAAATGGCAAGATTGAAAGAACAGTATAAGGCCGAAGTTGCTCCCGCTCTGATGAAGCAGTTCGGTTACAAGTCCGTCATGCAGATCCCCAAGATCGACAAGGTCGTTATCAACGTAGGCTGCGGCGAGGCTCGTGAAAACGCAAAGGTGCTGGACAACGTTGTGGGCGATTTGGGCAAGATCACCGGCCAGAAGGCCGTCATCACCCGCGCTCGCAAGTCCATCGCAAACTTCAAGCTCCGTGAGGATATGCCCATCGGCGCCAAGGTCACCCTCCGCGGCGACAAGATGTGGGAGTTCCTGGATCGTCTGTTCAACGTGGCTCTGCCCCGTGTCCGTGACTTCCAGGGCATCAACCCCAACGCCTTTGACGGCCGCGGCAACTATGCCATGGGCATCAAGGAGCAGCTGATCTTCCCTGAGATCGAGTACGACAAGATCGACAAGATCCGCGGCATGGACATCATCATTGTCACCACCGCCCAGACCGATGAAGAAGGCCGCGCCCTGCTGCAGCAGGTTGGCGCTCCCTTCGCCCGCTAAGGAGGAAGACAGTAATGGCAAAGACTTCTATGAAGATCAAGCAGGCCCGTCCTGCCAAGTTCTCCACCCGCAAGTACAACCGCTGCAAGCTGTGCGGCCGTCCCCATGCCTATCTCCGGAACTACGGCGTCTGCCGTATCTGCTTCCGCGAGCTGGCGTACAAGGGCGAGATCCCCGGCGTGCGTAAGGCTTCTTTCTAAAAAAATGATATGGCGCGGCAAAAAAACCTTGACGAATGGAAATTTGTCTGGTATGCTAAAAAAATGGGGCATTTTTTAGGAAATGCGCCCATTGCGCCATGTTCAGAAGTGTTTTGAAGGAACCTGGCATTTCACTCTTTAACAAAGGCCTTTGATATGGGGCCTTGTTAATACGGATGGCGAAAGGTCATGACGAATTGGGCACCACGCGCGAGCGGACTGCTCCATTCGCCATGATACCTCGCTGCCGAAGCGGTCTTTGACCGCAACTCTATAAATAGGAGGAACAATCCATGCATATCACCGATCCTGTTGCGGATATGCTGACCCGCGTCCGCAACGCCAACAACGCAAAGCACGAAACCGTGGATGTCCCCGCTTCCAACATGAAGAAGAGCATCGCTCAGATTCTGCTGGATGAGGGCTACATCAAGAGCTTCACCGTGGAGGACGACGGCCTGCAGGGCATGATCCACATCACGCTGAAGTACAACGCCGGCAAGGAGAAGGTCATCACCGGTCTCCGCCGTGTGTCCAAGCCCGGTCTGCGCGTTTACGTGGGTGCCGATGAGCTGCCCCGCGTGCTCCGTGGCCTGGGTATCGCCATCATCTCTACGTCCAAGGGCGTCATGACCGACAAGAAGGCCCGCGAGGCTCATGTCGGCGGTGAGGTCCTGGCATTCGTCTGGTAAGGAGGGTATTGAACAATGTCTCGAATTGGTAGAATGCCCATTACCGTTCCCGCCGGTGTCACCGTGAACATTGCCGAGGGCAATGTGGTCACCGTCAAGGGACCCAAGGGCGAGCTGACTCAGAGCCTGCGGCCTGAGATGATCATTAAGCAGGAAGGTACGACGATCACCGTGGAACGTCCTTCCGACGATAAGCTGCACCGCAGCGTTCACGGCCTGACCCGCACTCTGCTCCACAACATGGTCGTCGGCGTGACCGAGGGCTTCAAGAAGGAGCTGGATGTTAACGGTGTCGGTTACCGTGTTGCCAAGGAAGGCACCAATCTGGTCATGAACCTTGGTTATTCCCACCAGGTGATCGTTCCTGAGATTCCGGGTATCACCATTGAGGTTCCGGGTCCCAATAAAATCATCATTCATGGATGCGACAAGCAGGCTGTCGGCCAGTTTGCTGCCGAGGTCCGCGAGAAGCGTCCTCCCGAGCCTTACAAGGGCAAGGGCATCAAGTATACTGACGAGGTCATCCGCCGCAAGGTTGGTAAGACCGGCGCCAAGAAGTAAGGAGGTGTGCCGATATGATTACTAGACCGAATACCAATAAGCAGCGCATGAAGCGCCATAAGCGCGTGCGCGCCAAGATCTCCGGCACTCCCGTGTGCCCCCGTCTCAACGTGTTCCGCAGCGAGGCCAACATCTACGCCCAGATCATCGATGATGTAAACGGCGTGACGCTGGTTTCCGCTTCCTCTCTGGACAAGGCCATCGAAGGTTACGGCGGCAATGTGGCCGCTGCCACCGCTGTTGGCAAGCTGGTTGCTGAGCGTGCTCTGGCCAAGGGCATCGAGAACGTTGTTTTCGACCGCGGCGGTTACCTGTATCACGGCCGTGTGCAGGCTCTGGCTGAGGGCGCCCGCGAAGGCGGCCTGAAATTCTAAGGGAGGAGGAAACGAGAAATGGCAAGATTTGAAAGAGAACAGAGCGAGTATATCGAAAAGCTCGTTTACCTCAACCGTGTTTCCAAGACCGTCAAGGGCGGCCGTGTCATGAAGTTCTCCGCGCTGATGGTCGTGGGCGACGGCAAGGGCAAGGTCGGCTATGGTCTGGGCAAGGCCGCTGAGGTTCCTGAGGCAATCCGCAAGGGCCTCGAATCCGCCAAGAAGAACATGATCACCGTGACCATGTCCGGCAGCACCATTCCTCATGAGACCATCGGTGAGGCTGGCGCAGGCCGCGTGCTGATGAAGCCCGCTGCCCCCGGTACCGGCATCATCGCCGGCGGCGCTGTGCGTGCCGTCGTCGAAGCCGCAGGCATCAAGGACATCCGTTCCAAGTGCCTGCGTTCCAACAACCCCAACAATGTCGTCGCTGCCACCTTCCAGGGCCTGAAGAATATGCGCGGCCCTGAGGATGTCGCCCGGATCCGCGGCAAGAGCGTCGAAGAGATCGTGGGTTAAGGAGGCGCTGAATTATGGCTAAGAATTTAACGATCAAGCTCGCTAAGAGCCTGAATGGCCGCCTGGAAAAGCAGGTTGCCACCGCACATTCCCTGGGCCTGCGTAAGATCGGTGACATCACCGTGCAGCCCGACAACGATCAGACCCGCGGCAAGATCGCCAAGATCGGCTACCTGCTGCAGGTTACCGAAGAGCAGTAAGGAGGACGGAATCATGAAATTGAGCGAACTGTCTCCCGCTGAGGGCTCCGTCCGTCAGGCATACCGCAAGGGCCGGGGCGCCGGCAGCGGCAACGGTAAGACCGGCGGCCGCGGCCACAAGGGCCAGAAGGCCCGTTCCGGCGGCAAGATCCGGATCGGCTTCGAAGGCGGCCAGATGCCTCTGGCCCGCCGTCTGCCCAAGCGCGGCTTCAACAACATTTTCGCAACCCCGCTGGAGATCATCAACCTGAACGCACTGAACGCCTTTGAGGATGGTGAGGTTGTCAACGCCGAGGCTCTGCTGGCCAAGGGCATTCTGTCCAAGTGCGAGTATGGCTTCAAAGTTCTGGGCAACGGCAAGGTCACCAAGAAGGTCACTGTCGAGGCTTCTGCTTTCTCCGCTTCTGCCAAGGAGGCTATCGAGGCAGCTGGCGGAAAGGCAGAGGTGAAGTAAAATGATCCAAACTATTCGCAAGGCATGGGGCATCCCCGAACTGCGGAAAAAGATCATCTTTACTCTCCTGATCCTTCTGATTTTCCGTCTCGGCAACGCAATTATGGTGCCGTATATCAATACGGACGCCCTGAAGCTGCAGATGGATCTGTGGGGTACCGGCCTGCTGGGTCTGTACAACGTGATGAGCGGCGGCGCATTCGGTACGGCTACCGTATTCGCCCTGAGCATCCAGCCCTATATCAACAGCTCCATCATCATTCAGCTGCTGACGGTTGCAATCCCCGCTCTGGAGCGCCTGGCCCGTGACGGCGGTGAAGAAGGCAAGAAGAAGATCCAGTCCATTACCCGTTACGCCACGGTGGCCATCGCCATTCTTCAGGCCATCGGCTACTACTTCATGATGAAGAACTACAGCCTGCTGGAGCAGGACGGTATCTGGGTGGCGCTGGTTATCATCGTGACCCTGATCGCAGGTTCTTCCTTCGTGATGTGGATGGGCGAGCAGGTCACCGAGTTCGGTGTGGGCAACGGCATTTCCATCATCCTGTTTGCCGGTATTCTGGCCCGGATCCCCAACATGATTTCCAGCATGATCGACGGCGTCCAGAGATGGTCCGCCATCAAGGCCGGTACCCTGACTGTGGACACCCTGACCGCTGCCGGTTACACCGACACGCAGGCACAGGCCTATCTGGACAGCGCACTGTCTCCCTGGGGCATCGTGCTGCTGATCATCGGTATGCTGGCTCTGATCATGTTCATTGTCTTTATCAATGATGCTGAGCGCCGCATTCCCGTGCAGTACGCCAAGCGTCAGGTGGGCCGCAAGATGTACGGCGGCCAGAGCAGCACCCTGCCCATGAAGGTGAATATGTCCGGCGTTCTGCCTGTCATCTTCGCCCAGAGCATTGCTTCTCTGCCCATCACCATCTGGACTTTCATCGGGATCCCCAAGGAAGGCACCGTGTCCTACAGCATTTATAACGCCATTGATACCAAGTCCGTCATCTACATGGTGGTGTACTTTATCATGATCATTGGCTTCAGCTATTTCTATTCCAGCATCCAGTTCAACCCCGTGGAGATCGCCAACAACCTGAAGAAGCAGGGCGGGTTCATTCCGGGCTTCCGTCCCGGCCAGCCCACCGTGCAGTTCATTCAGAAGGTTCTGGGGCGGATCACCCTGTTCGGCGCCATCTATCTGGGCATCGTTGCCATCTGCCCCCTGATCGTGGGTAAGATCATCAACAACGGATCTCTGGCCATCGGCGGCACCTCCGTCATCATCGTTGTCGGTGTGGCGCTGGAAACCGTGAAGGCTCTGGAGAATCAGATGCTGATGCGTCAGTACAAGGGCTTCCTGGAGTAAGAAAGGAAAGGCGCATTTATCATGAAAATGATTCTGTTAGGCGCCCCCGGCGCCGGTAAGGGTACGCAGGCCGAGCGTTTGTGCAAGGTTCTGGAGATCCCTACCATCTCTACTGGCAACATCCTGCGGGCCGCCGTGAAGAACGGCACCCCCACCGGCCTGAAGGCCAAGGCCTTCATGGACGCAGGCAAGCTGGTTCCCGATGAGGTCATCATCGGCATCATCACCGAACGTCTGGCCGAGGATGACTGCAAGAACGGCTACATTCTGGACGGGGTGCCCCGCACCATCGCTCAGGCTGAAGCCATGGAGAAAGCCGGAATCAACTTTGACGCCGTTGTTTCCATTGAGGTCGCTGACGAAGTGATCATGGAACGCATGAGCGGCCGCCGGGTCTGTGAATCCTGCGGCGCCAGCTACCATCTGGTGGCTGTCCCCCCCAAGGTGGCGGGCGTGTGCGACAGCTGCGGCGGCAAGCTTGTCCAGCGCAAAGATGATGCCCCCGAAACGGTGAAAGACCGTCTCGCGGTCTATCATAAGGAGACTGAGCCTCTGAAGGACTTTTACGCCCAGCGCGGTCTCCTGAAGTCTGTGGAAAATCAGCCCTCTGTGGAGGCCACGACAGCGGCCATCCTCAAGGCCCTGGGGAGATGAGCAAATGATTACGCTCAGATCCGCACATGAGATCGAACTAATGCGCCGGGCGGGAAAAATTACCGCGGCTGCCCGTGCTTATGCAGGGGAATTGGTAAAGCCCGGCGTAACAACCCAGGAGATCGACAGGGCAGTGGAGCATTTCATCCGCAAGCAGGGTGCAGTTCCCTCCTTCCTCCATTATCAAGGCTATCCGGCCAGCGTCTGTATCAGCGTCAACGACGAGATCATCCACGGTATTCCGGGACCACGGGTACTGCAGGAGGGCGATATCGTCAGCTGTGATGTAGGCGCGTATATCGGAGGATTCCACGGGGACTGTGCAGCGACCTTCGCATGTGGCAAGATCTCTCCGGAAGCGCAGGACCTGATCGACGTGACCAGGCAGAGCTTCTTCGAGGGGATCAGGTTCGCAAAGGAAGGCTATCGCCTGTATGATATTTCCGCAGCGATCCAGACTTATGTGGAGAGTCACGGCTACTCCATCGTCCGGGAATACGTCGGCCACGGTGTCGGCGCCCAGATGCATGAGCCGCCGGAGATCCCCAACTACGGTCATCCCGGTCGGGGGCCCAGGCTCCTGCGGGGCATGACCCTTGCGATTGAACCCATGGTGAATGCCGGTACTGCGGCCATCCGCCAGATGCCGGACGGCTGGACCGTTCGGACAGCGGACGGCAAGTGGGCGGCGCACTATGAAAATACAGTCCTCATCACCGACGGGGAGCCTGAGATCCTGACGGCTCCCGCCATCTGAGGGTAGCAACTGTATGGAGATCGCAAAATCAGATATTGTTCGTTCCGATGCCGGCAGGGATCAGGGAAAGCTCTTCATCGTTCTTGCAGTGGAGGGGGAGTACCTCCTGCTGGCGGACGGAAAAGGACGCAGGGTGGAAGCGCCCAAGCGCAAAAAGCGCAGACACGTGCTTTTTGTGTCGGAGGACAGCAGCCGCCTTGCGGATAAGATCAAACGCAGCGAGAAGATCACCAACAGTGAACTTCGCAGGACACTCGCGGCTTACCGCGGGGAAGTCCAACCGGACCAGGAGGGATAACGTTTGGCAAAATCCGACATGATCGAAGTGGAAGGTGTTGTGGTGGAGTCTCTGCCCAATACGACTTTCCAGGTGGACATTGGTAATGGCCACATGATTCTGGCACACATCTCCGGTAAACTCAGAATGAATTTCATCAGGATCTTGCCCGGCGATAAGGTCACCGTGGAGATGTCTCCCTATGACCTGACCCGCGGCCGGATCACCTGGCGCAGCAAATAAGCTCCGCCCGGCGAAATTTAGACACAAAACGCTGAAAGGAAGGTTACAAACTTATGAAGGTAAGACCGTCCGTGAAGCCCATGTGCGAGAAGTGCAAGGTTATTCGCCGCAAAGGCCGTGTTATGGTGATTTGCGAGAACCCCAAGCACAAGCAGCGCCAGGGCTAAGATTGATTGGAGGTTAAAAAGTATGGCACGTATTGCCGGTATTGACCTGCCCAAGGATAAGCGCGTTGAAATTGGCCTGACCTATATCTATGGTATCGGCCGCAAGAGCGCAAAGGACATCCTGGAAAAGGCCGGGGTCAACCCTGACACCCGCGTGAAGGATCTGACTGACGCCGAGGAGCAGAAGCTCCGTGACGTGATCGACGATTATATCGTTGAAGGCGACCTGCGCCGCCAGACCGCTCTGGACATCAAGCGTCTCAGCGAGATCGGCTGCTATCGCGGTATGCGTCATCGCAAGGGCCTGCCCGTCCGCGGCCAGCGCAGCAAGACCAATGCACGCACCCGCAAGGGTCCCAAGAAGACCATCGCAAATAAGAAGAAGTAAGAAAGGAGAACAGCAATGGCACAGGCAAAGAAAGTCATCCGCCGTCGGCGGGAAAAGAAGAACATTGAGCGCGGCCAGGTCCATATCCGTTCTTCTTTCAACAACACCATGGTAACCGTTACCGATACTCAGGGCAACGCCATCTCCTGGGCTTCCTCCGGCGGACTGGGTTTCCGCGGCAGCAAGAAGTCCACTCCCTTTGCAGCTCAGACGGCCGCTGAGACCGCTGCACGCGCTGCTATGGAGCATGGCCTGAAGACCGTTGAGGTCTTCGTCAAAGGCCCCGGTCAGGGCCGTGAGGCTGCTATCCGGGCACTGCAGGCTGTGGGTCTGGAAGTGACGATGATTAAGGACGTCACCCCCATCCCCCACAACGGCTGCCGTCCCCCGAAGCGCCGCCGCGTCTAATCGAAAGAGGAGGTAACAAGCAATATGGCTAAGAATATGCAGCCCATCGCGAAGCGCTGCAAGGCTCTGGGCATTTCTCCTGCCGAAATGGGTTATGCGAAGAAGACCACCAATCGCAACCCCGGCGGTCAGATGCGTAAGAAGAAGAGCGAATACGGTATCCAGCTGGCTGAAAAGCAGAAGGTTAAGTTCATCTATGGTATTCTGGAAAAGCAGTTCCACGCTTACTATGAGAAGGCTGCCACTGCTTCCGGCAAGACCGGTGACAACCTGCTGATCCTGGTTGAGCGCCGTCTGGATAACGTTGTTTATCGTCTGGGTCTCGCCGCTACCCGCCGTCAGGCTCGTCAGCTGGTGAGCCACGCCCACTTCACCGTCAACGGCAAGAAAGTCAACATCCCCTCTTATCTGGTGAAGGCCGGCGATGTCATCGAAGTTGCTGAAAGCAGCCGTTCTTCCGAGCTGTTCAAGCGCCTCGTTGGTGAAAATGCTCCCATCACCCTGCTGCCCGCATGGCTGGAGCGTGAAAAGGGTACCCTGAAGGGTACGGTCGCTCACATCCCCACCCGCGAGGAGATCGATACTCCGGTGGAGGAGCACCTCATCGTCGAGTTGTACTCCAAGTAATTGGGAGGATACCCTCGAAAAATGGTACGAACTGCAAGCGGCACGCGGCTTGACCGCGTGACCGCAATGACAAGATGAAGGAGGGTAACCGCATGATCGAAATTGAGAAGCCCCAGATCGAGTGTATCGAAACCCCGGCAGACATCACCTATGGCAAGTACGTGGTAGAACCTCTGGAGCGCGGCTACGGCACGACTCTTGGCAACGCTTTGCGCCGCATCCTGCTTTCCTCTCTGCCCGGTACTGCGCCGACCACAATTAAGATCGACGGCGTTCAGCACGAGTTTTCCACCATCCCCGGCGTAAAAGAGGATGTGACGGAGATCGTACTGAATATCAAGGGTTTGCTGACCAAGCTGCATGGCGATTCCGGCAAGACTGTCTATATCGAGGCAGTCGGCCCCTGCACCGTGACTGCCGGCGATATCAAGGCCGATGGCGAGGTGGAGGTTCTGAATCCGGATCTGCACATTGCGACTCTGGACAGCGGTGCCACATTGAACATGGAGATCACCCTCTCCCATGGCCGGGGCTATGTGCCTGCCGACCGTAATAAGCCTACGCAGAATGTCATCGGCACAATTGCCGTGGACTCTATCTACACCCCCGTCAAGAAGGTCAACTACACTGTAGAGCCTACCCGCGTGGGTACCTCCAGCGACTTCGACAAGCTGACGCTGGAAGTCTGGACCGACGGAACGATCTCCGCGCGGGACGCTGTGTCTCTGGGCGCGAAGATCCTCTGCGACCACTTTACACTGTTTACCGACCTCTCTGAAAATGTGGGCAGCAAGCCCACTGTGGTGGAGAAGGCGGAGGCCCAGCGCGATAAGGTGCTGGAGATGACCATCGAGGAGCTGGATCTCTCCGTCCGCAGTTTCAACTGCCTCAAGCGCGCCAACATCAATACCGTTGAGGACTTGATTTCCAAGACCGAGGACGAGATGATGAAGGTTCGTAATCTGGGCCGCAAGTCCCTGGAAGAGGTTATCAACAAGCTGGCCATGATGGGACTGCATCTGGCTGACGAGGAGAACAATTAAATTTTCCGTTGGGATGATTTTCCCGACGAACCAAAATCCTTACAAGGAGGAGAACCGAAATGCCCGGAACTCGGAAACTTGGCAAGACTACCGACCAGCGCATGGCGATGCTGCGTCAGCAGGTCACTGATTTCCTGGACAACGGCAAGATGGAGACCACCATCACCCGTGCCAAGGAGATCAAGCCCATGGCTGAAAAAATGATTACCCTGGGTAAGAAGGCTGATCTGGCCGCTTATCGTCAGGCCATGGCTTTCATCACCCGCGAGGACGTCTGCAAGAAGATCTTCAAGGAGATCGCACCTAAGTATGCAGAGCGCAACGGCGGCTATACCCGCATTATCCGCACTGGCGTTCGCCGCGGCGACGCTGCTGAGACCGCTATCATCGAGCTTGTCTGATTTTGTCAGACAGCTGTGAGCGCGGACAGGCACACAGCCGGTTTACGGTCTCTGTACAGAGAGCTTTGTAATTGCCGCTGTGTGACTGTGCGGCAGGTGAGTTCCCCATAGGGAGCTGCCTGCGCGGAAAAGAATAAAAAAGGATCCATTGTCATGTAAGATGTCTCGAGAGCATGACAATGGATCTTTTTATTTGCCAATATTACTGTCAGAAATGGCACAGAAGCCGCATACAGGCGAATTCAATATTGGGATGCCCCCCCCCACACACGGCGAACCACTGAAGCAGCACAGACCCTTCTATACTGCTCAAAGGGTCATTCTTCACACAAGCTTGCCAGCCCTGGTTTCTTGCGCCATAAAATCCCAAAACACCTGAGCCGAGAGCGGTAAGATACAGCAGAAAAAATATGCGCTGGGAGTTTTCCAGCGCATATTTTTAGTTATTAGAAAGGTGCTGCCAGACCCGTGAACAGAGGGACGCAAAGGCATCAGCCGCCGAGATATGCCTTCTTGATGGCGGGGGAGGCCAGTAGCTCCGCGCCGGTGCCGGTGGTGACGATCTTGCCGGTTTCCAGAACATAGCCGCGGTTGGCCACGCTGAGGGCCGCCTGTGCGTTCTGTTCCACCAGCAGAATGGTAGTGCCGGCCTTGTGGAGTTCCTTGATGATGTCAAAGATCTGCTCCACCAGAATGGGGGCAAGGCCCATGGAAGGCTCGTCCAGCATCAGCAGCTTGGGATTGGACATCAATGCCCGGCCCATAGCCAGCATCTGCTGCTCGCCGCCGGAAAGCGTACCGGCAACCTGCTTGCGCCGCTCTTTCAGACGGGGGAACTGCTCAAACACACGCTCCATATCTGCGGAGATGTTGCCGCCCTTCCGGGAGAACGCACCCATGTCCAGATTTTCCTGAACCGTCATCTGGAGGAAAACGCGGCGGCCCTCCGGCACCAGAGCCAGCCCCTTGGAAACCACCTTGTGGCTGGGAACGTGGTTCAAGGACTCACCCATGAATTCAATGCCGCCGGTCTTGCTGCGTAAAAGGCAGGCGATGGTATTCAGCGTGGTGGACTTACCGGCGCCGTTGGCGCCGATCAGGGTCACAATCTCGCCCTCATTGACTTCAAAGGAAATGCCCTTGATGGCGTGAATACTGCCGTAATAGACGTTGATATCGTCAACTTTCAGAATGGTACTCATACTCACGCCTCCTTCTGTTTGCCCAGATAGGCCTCAATGACCACCGGGTTGGACTGGATCTCCGCAGGGCTGCCCTTGGCGATGACCCGGCCGAAGTTCAACACGCAGATGCCCTCACAGATATTCATGACCAGATTCATGTCGTGTTCGATCAGAAGCACGGCGATCTGGAAGGTATCCCGGATCTTGCGGATGTTTTCCATCAGCTCCGCAGTTTCGGAGGGGTTCATGCCGGCAGCAGGCTCGTCCAGCAGCAGCAGGGAGGGGTTGGTGGCCAGTGCGCGGACGATCTCCAGACGGCGCTGCGCGCCGTAGGGCAGGGAACCGGCCTTGACCCCGGCCAGATTTTCCATGTGGAACAGGCTCAGCAGTTCCAAAGCGCGGTCATGGGCAATCTTTTCCTCTTTCCAGAAGCCGGGGAGACGGAAAATGCCGCTGACCATACTGTAATGCATCTGGGTATCCATGGCCACCGTGACGTTTTCCTCCACGGTCAGGTTATTGAACAGACGGATGTTCTGGAAAGTACGGGCAATACCGGCGCGGTTTACCTGCGCGGTATTCATTTCATGGGTATCCTTGCCATCCAGCAGGATGGTGCCATGGGTGGGCTGATAAACCTTGGTCAGCAGGTTGAAGACAGTGGTTTTGCCCGCGCCGTTGGGGCCGATCAGACCGGCGATCTCCGTCCGGCCGATCATCAGGTTGAAATCGTCCACGGCCTTCAGACCGCCGAAGGTAATGCCCAGATTGATGCAGTTCAAAATGGGACGCTTGTCAATATCACGCTCCGGGATCACTGCGCCGGAGGGGACGGGAACCAGTTTGCCGAACATATCAGGCTGCCTCCTTTTCTTCCTTCTTGCCAGGCTTGAGACGGGCGAAGAAGCTCTTGAGGGTGGGGTTGTTGGTGGCCAGCATCACGAGGATCAGCACGATGGCGTACACCAGCATCCGGTAATCGGAGAACTGACGCAGCGCTTCGGGCAGAATGGTCAGAGCCGCAGCGGCAACAATGGAGCCGAGCATATTGCCAAGGCCGCCCAGCACCACGAACACCAGAATCAGAATGGAGGTGTTGAAGTCAAACTTGTTGGCCACGATGGTGGAATAGTTCATGGCGAAAAGCGTACCCGCTGCACCGGCCAGTGCAGCAGAGGTCACAAAGGCCATCAGCTTGTACTTGGTGATGTTCACGCCCACGCTTTCCGCGGCGATCCGGTTGTCGCGGATAGCCATAATGGCGCGGCCTGCACGGCTGTTCACCAGATTGAATACCACGATCAGCGTCACGATGACCAGAATAAAACCGGCCGTGAAGGAGGAGATCTTGGTGATGCTGCCAATGCCCATGGGGCCTGCGATGATGAGCTTTCCGCCCTCGCCCAGATCCGTCGTGTCACTGAGCAGGCTTGCATGAAGCCCGTCTGCATCCACGCCCAGATAGAAGTTGTTGAAAATACTCTTGATGATCTCGCCGAAAGCCAGCGTCACAATGGCCAGATAGTCGCCGTTGAGCCGCAAGACGGGGATGCCGATCAGCACGCCGGCAATGGCGGCAAATACGGCGCCGATCACCATGGCAACAGCCAGACGCAGGGGCACAGAGGAGATGGAGTCCTGTAAGGCCATGGCAGCGGCTGTGCCGGTAAAGGCGCCCATGCTCATGAAGCCTGCGTGGCCCAGAGACAGCTCGCCCAGCACGCCCACCGTCAGGTTCAGGGAGACGGCCATGACAACATAGGCGCAGATGGGAACCAGCATACCCTTCAGAGAGGAGCTCAGAGAGCCGTTCAGAGCCTGCAAAATGATGTAGGCGAGAATGACAACGCCATAGGTCAGGTAATTCCGCCGGGAGGTTTTGCTCAATGTTTTCAATTTAGACATGATCCACCTCACACTTTCTCACGGATCTGCTTGCCCAGCAGGCCGGCAGGCTTCACCAGCAGCACCACGATCAGCACGGCAAACACGATGGCATCGCTGAGCTGTGTGGAGATGTAGGCTTTGGTAAGAATCTCGATGATCCCCAGCAGCAATCCGCCCAGCAGAGCGCCGGGGATGGAGCCGATGCCGCCGAACACGGCTGCGGTAAAGGCCTTGATGCCGGGCATGGAGCCGGTGGTGGGAACCAGCGTGGGATATGCGGAGCAAAGCAGCACGCCGGCGATGGCCGCAAGGCCGGAGCCGATGGCAAAGGTCATGGAGATCGTGGAATTGACGTTGATGCCCATCAGCTGGGCTGCACCCTTATCCTCGGAGCAGGCGCGCATGGCCTTGCCCATTTTGGTCTTGCCGACAAATACGGACAGCGCCACCATGATGATCAGGCAGGCAACAATGGTCACGATGGTCACATAGGAGATCTTCAGCTGGCCGCCGAACAGCTCAATGCCGGTTGAGACAGCCTCATCGGAGGTGCCGTGGCTCACAGAGAAGAAAGAGGGGAACACCTTGGGGTTGGAGGTCCACAGCAGCAGGGCAGCGTTCTGGAGGAAGTAGCTGACGCCGATGGCGGTGATCAGCACCGCCAGAGAGGGAGCCGCCCGCAGCGGCTTATAGGCCAGCCGCTCCAGCACAATGCCCAGCACCGTGCAGACCACAACGGCCAGCAAAATGCCCACAACAGGGGGCAGAGAGTATTTTGAGACCGCAAAGAAGCAAACATAGGCGCCAACCATGATGACATCGCCGTGGGCGAAGTTCAGCATTTTGGCAATGCCATACACCATTGTGTAGCCCAAGGCGATGATGGCGTAAATACTGCCAAGGCTGATACCGCTGATCAGAAAGTTCAGAAAGCTCATTGACATACACCTCGTATCGTTGAGTTTGGAAGGGGAAACGGTCTCATTGGCGGGGTAAGGGCGTATCTGAAAAATACCGGCGAGTGCCGGTACTTTTCAGATACGCGCTGAAACCCCGAGACCGGAGGGGCGGGATACTGCCCCTCCGCCGGGATAAAAGAGTCTGATTAGTCGAGGCCGGCGTAAGCGCCGTCCTTGATGACCATGCCCTTAGGATCCTTGGACACGCGGCCGTTGGTGTCCCAGGTCATGCCGGTACCGGTCAAACCGTCGAAGGTCATGGAGGTGAACTGCTGGATCATCAGGTCGCAGAGGGTAGCGGCGTCCATGTCGGGGGTAGCGCCGGCAGCTTCCAGAGCCTGCTTGTAAGCATAAACGCAGTCATAAGCGTCAGCTGCAAACTGGTTGGGGACTTCGCCGTACTGCTCCTGATACTTCTGGACGAAAGCCTGAGTGCGCTCGTCGGAGGAGTCCGCATTGAAGGGGGTCAGCAGCATGACGCCCTCAGCAAGAGAGGTGTCGAAGCCGTCCAGAGTCAGGATGCCGTCCATGCCGTCCACGCCGAACCAGTCAGGAGCGTAGCCCATGCTCTTGGCCTGCGTGAAGATCAGGGAAGCGGGCTGATAGTACATGGGCAGGAACACCAGCTCAGCGCCCTTGCTCTGGGCGTCAGCCAGCTGCACGGAGAAGTCGGTGTCGTTGCCATCAGCGAAGGTGGTGTCGGAAACAACCTCAATGCCCTTCACAGCAGCCTCAGCAGTAAAGGTATCGTGGATGCCCTTGGAGTACACGTCGTCGTTTTTCCAGATCACGGCAACTTTGGTAGCCAGACCTTTTTCGGAAATATAGTCGGCGGAAGCGGAACCCTGGTTGGGGTCGGTGAAGCACATCTGGAACATATCGTCCTTGCCGTCGGTGGTAGCCTCAGAGGAAGCGGAAGGAGTCAGGCCGAAGATGCGGTCCTCGTTGTTCAGAACGGAGGTAGCCTCGCAGGGCTTGGTGGTAACGGAGCCCAGAGAGATCTGCATACCCCAGTCCTTCAGGGCGTTGTAGGCGTTGACCGCCTTTTCAGCGTCGTGCTGGTCGTCCTCATACTTCAGCTCGAACTGGATAGCGCCGCCCTCGGCGTTGATCTCGTCCACAGCGATCTGAGCGCCGTTCTTGACAGCGTTGCCGTAAATAGCGGCGCCGCCGGTCAGAGGAGCCGTGCCGCCCAGCTTGAAGGCTGCGCCGGTAGCGGTGGAACTGGAATCAGAACTGTCGGATGCGCTGGAATCGGAATTGCTGGAGTCGGAACCGGCATTGCTGGAACCGCCGCAGGCAGCCAGACTGAACACCATGGCTGCGGCCATCACAAAGGCCAAAACTTTCTTTTTCATATGGAATCTCCTTCTCATCAAAATATTGACAAATGTTATATAGGGGCTTCCACTTGCTCCGACGGCCGTGCGGAGCGAGGGGAAGTCATACAAAAAGCGGCCCCGCCACTGGCGGAGCCGCTTTACTGTATCAAACAGTTAAATTGCGAACTCACAACACCAGGGCGTTTTGCTTTTACCAATTACCAGTACCAGACCTGCCAGTACCAGAATAGCAAGCAGGGTTACCAGACGCAGGCCCAGCAGTACGATCAGGCCATAAATAATAATGGACGCCACAAGAATGGCGTCCAGAACAGCGATGATACCATTGTCAGCAGAATGCGCGCAGGAAGTACCAGCGTTCGCACAGGGAGCGGACGCAGACGTATGAGACGTATGAGACTTATAATAACGATCAAATTTCATCTGAATACGCTCCTTCCTGTCTGATTGATGGGCTTATTGTACCCCCCGGCGGCCGGATTGTCAACAGGAAGCGCTATGTTAAAATGGATAAAGATACGTCGGAACTCACAAAAATCTGACGGTATTTTGCACAAAACGCCAGATGCCCGTTGGAAAAACCGGGGCGGAAATCCTGCTGAACTGCGGGAAAGCACGCTCCGGCTGCCGTGTGTATACGCGTCCGGCGGCGCAAAACCGCTTGCGGGCAGGCACGGAACGCGGTATAATGAAAAAAACGATAGCAGGAGGGGTTTGATGTTTACGTTCAACCATTTTAATTTTAATGTGACGGATCTGGAGCGTTCTCTGGCGTTTTACCATGAAGCGCTGGGACTGGAGCCGGTGCGCCGGAAGGAAGCCGCTGACGGCAGCTTTACCCTGACCTATCTGGGAGACGGCAAAACGGACTTCACGCTGGAGCTGACATGGCTGCGGGATCATCCCCAGAAGTATGATCTGGGTGAGTGCGAATTCCATCTGGCCATGGCTGTGGAGGATATGGAAAAGGCCCATGCGCTCCACGAAAAGCTGGGCTGTATCTGTTATGAGAATCCCGCCATGGGCATTTACTTCATCTCCGATCCGGACGGATACTGGATCGAGATCGTGCCAGCCAGATAAGGAGATCTGCCATGACCAACTGCGAGGAGTGCGTCTATTACGAGTACGACCCGGAAACGGACACCAATTACTGCGAAGCGGATCTGGACGAGGACGATATGGAGCGGTTTCTGCGTTCCGCCAATGATGCCTGTCCCTTTTACCGCCCCGGAGACGAATACCGCACGGCGCGGCGGCAGTGAGCGCCCGAAAGCCGGGATCACCCCCGGCTTTTCTTCGGCGGCGCATCCGTGAGGCATGAAAAAGGGACAGGCTGCATACTTTATAGCAAGGCGTCGGACAGGCTGGCGGAGGCTGCCCGTCTTGGCGAAGATTTCACTTGACGCATCGGCGGAAGTCTGTTATTCTGGGAACGTAAAAGGGAGTAGCTCACGCCGGGGGCGTTGTGCGGTTCGTCATCCCGGATGAACAGCCTGAACCGTATGAGAAGAAGCGAGACTTTTGCCGTTTGGACGCGGCAGGAGTGTCGCTTTTGTCGTTTTCCAAAGAAATTTGTCTTGAGGGGGAACTCTATGAAAACCGTTGCGCTGTTGATTTTCATTGCGGTGTATGTGCTGCTGCTTCTGCTGCCCAATTATCGGGCAATTTCGGCGCTGGCTGCTGCTGCCGTCTTTGTCCTGCTGGGGATCGTGCCGCTGGGCGAGATCGCGGGAGCCGTGGACTGGAACGTGCTGCTGATGCTGGCAGGCACCATGGGAACCGTGGATCTCTTTATCCGCTCCAATATGCCCAACCGCCTGTCAGACCGTCTGGCTGCCCTGCTGCCCAGCGTCAAGTGGCTCATCATTGCGCTGGCGTTGTTTGCGGGCCTTGTGTCCGCCTTTGTGGACAATGTGGCCACTGTGCTGATGCTGGCCCCGGTGGGAATGGCCATTGCCAAAAAGCTGAAGATTTCCCCAGTGGCGCCGATTCTGACCATTGCCGTCAGCTCCAATTTGCAGGGAGCCGCCACGCTGGTGGGCGATACCACGTCCATCCTGCTGGCCGGGCATATGGGACTGGATTTTATGGACTTCTTCGCCTATGAGGGACGGCCCGGTATGTTCTGGGTCGTGGAGGTCGGCGCGCTGGTGACGGTGCCGGTGATGCTGCTTCTCTTCCGAAAGGAGAAGGGAAAGCTCTACGGCGCAGAGCTGACACCGGTAACAGACTATCTGCCTACCGGGCTGCTGCTGGGAACGGTGGCTTCCCTGATTGCCGCCTCCTTTGTCCCGGATAAGCCGGAAATCACCAACGGCGTGATCTGCATGGCCTTCTTTCTGGTGGGGCTGATTCTGGAAGCCGTCCGGGGACGCCTGACGGCGAACGTGGCGGCGGATGTGATGAAGGCCATCGACTATGAGACGCTGGCGCTGCTGACGGGGTTGTTTGTGGTGATCCACGGCATTGAGCGGGCAGGCATTATCGACGATATCAGCCACATCATCACGAGCCTTGGCGGCGGAAGCCTCTTCCTGACCTATACCATCATTGTCTGGGCTTCGGTGCTGATCTCCGCCTTTGTGGATAATATTCCCTACACGGCGACGATGCTGCCGGTGATGAGCGGCGTGGCGGCATCCCTTGGGGTGAATCAGGCGGTGCTGTGCTTCGGCCTGCTCACCGGTGCGACGCTGGGCGGCAACCTGACCCCAGTGGGGGCCAGCGCCAATATCGCCGCCTGCGGCATCCTTCGCAGAGAGGGCTATGAGGTCAGCACGGGACAGTTCATGCGGATCGGAGTCCCCTTCACACTGGCGGCGGTTTTTACCGGCTATGTGCTGGTGTGGCTGTTTTATTCCGGGATCAGCGCGTAAAACGCACAAAAAAGGAGAGCCGTCGGCTCTCCTTTTTGTTTGCAGGCCGCTGTATATAGCCGGAGGGCAGATACCTGCACGGCATTTCCCGGATTCAGGCAGACTGCCGGGAACAAAAAAGTCCCACCTGCATGGCAGGTGGGAACTTTTTTAGTCTACAATATCGACGGAAACCTTAACGCCGGTGCGCTGGGCGTAGGACCGGATCACAGTCCGGATCTCCTTGGCAATACGGCCCTGACGGCCGATCACCTTCCCCATGTCATCGGGGGCGACGCGCAGCTCCAACGTCAGCTCCTGGTCGCCCTGAACCTCCGTTACGGAGACGCTGTCAGGATCGTCCACGAGATTTCTGGCGATGTAGAGCAGCAAGTCCTTCATGCTCCGCCCTCCGGATTAGAGGACGTCCACTTTTTTCAGCAGAGCTCTCACGGTGTCGGTGGGCTGAGCGCCGGACTTGATCCACTCCTTGGCGCGGTCAGCGTCGATCTGGATGCTGGCGGGAGCCACGCAGGGATTGTAAGTGCCGATCTCCTCGATGAAACGGCCATCGCGGGGGAAGCGGGAATCGGCCACCACAACGCGGTAGTAAGGAGCCTTCTTGGCGCCCATGCGACGCAGTCTGATCTTAACCATTTGTCTGTACCTCCAAAATGTTGTCAATAAAATTGATGTTTATAATAAATGTCTGTGACATCTAATATACTTACTTCTTTTTGCGCTTCCGCAGTCCCCGGCCGTGCATAAATCCGCCGATACCGGGCTTCCGTCCGCCGGTGACCTGCTTGATGATCTGCTGCATTCCCTCAAACTGCTTGAGGAGCCGGTTCACGTCCACCACATCCAGTCCGCACCCTGCGGCAATGCGCTTTTTCCGGCTGGCTCCCAGGATCTGAGGATTTTCCCGCTCTGCCGGGGTCATGGAAAGGATGATGGCCTCTGTGTGGGCAAGAGCCTTTTCGTCAATCTGCGCGCCCTGAAGCTTGCTGCCCAGATTACCGGGCATCATACCGGCCAGCTGGCTGAGGTCACCCATATTTTTCAGCTGCTGGAGCTGATCGAAATAGTCCGTCAGCGTGAAGCTGTTCTTTTTCAGCTTTTCTTCCAGCTTCTTGGCCTGCTTTTCATCATAGTTCTGCTGGGCCTTTTCAATAAAGGACAGCATATCGCCCATGCCGAGGATCCGGCTGGCCATCCGATCAGGATGGAACGGCTCAATCATATCCAGCTTTTCGCCGGTGCCTACAAATTTGATAGGCTTGCCGGTGGCGGCCTTGATGGAAAGGGCTGCGCCGCCTCTTGCGTCGCCGTCCAGCTTGGTGAGTACCACGCCGTCGATGCCCAGCGCCTCGTCAAACGCAGAAGCGGCGTTCACAGCGTCCTGACCGGTCATGGCGTCCACCACCAGCAGGATCTCGTTGGGACGCACCGCAGCCTTCATCCGCTTCAGCTCGTCCATGAGGGCTTCGTCCACATGGAGACGGCCGGCGGTATCCAGAAATACCAGATCGTTGCCGTGGTCGCGAGCATGGCGGAGGGCGTTTTCGGCGATCTCCACCGGGTCGCCCTGACCTTCCTCATAGATCGGAAGCCCCAGCTGACCGCCCACCACCTTTAACTGCTCAATGGCGGCGGGACGGTACACGTCGCAGGCGGCCAGCAGCGGCCGCTTGCTGTGCATTTTTTTCATATAGCCCGCCAGCTTGGCGGTGGTGGTGGTTTTACCGGCGCCCTGAAGACCCACCATCATGATGACACTTGGCCCATTGTTGGCCAGAGACAGCTTGGCGGTGCCGCCGCCCATGAGGTTCGTCAGCTCCTCGTTGACGATCTTCACCACCTGCTGGGCGGGAGTCAGGCTGTCCAGCACGTCGGTGCCTACGGCCCGCTCCGTAACGGTGGAGACGAATTCTTTGACCACCTTATAGCTGACGTCGGCTTCCAGCAGTGCCAGACGGACCTCCCGCATGGCCTCCCGGACGTCGTTTTCCGTCAGGCGGCCCTTGCCCCGCAGACGCTTGAAAGCCGCGTTCAGTTTTTCACTCAGTCCCTCAAATGCCATGCTTACTCCTTCAGCGCAGAGGCTTCCGCCGTGATCTTGTCTGTCAGCTCCGTCAGGCGGCTGTCCTCATACTGCCGGTAGTTCAGGGTTCGGATCTCCTCTGCGGCGTCGCAGATGGCGTCCAGATGCCCCCGGAACTGCTCGAAGCGGCGGATCAGGCCGGTTTTGTCCTCGATCTCCTGCATGGCGGCCTCTGCCCGAACGATCACGTCCCGGACGCCCTGCCGGGAGATGCCCTCGTTTTCGGCGATCTCGGACAGAGAGAGATCCTCATTATAATATAGATCGAAGAACTCTTTCTGACGGTCGGTCAGGAGTTCACCGTAGAAATCAAAGAGCATCGTCATCCGATAAGTCTGATTTTTCATGCCGAACTCCCCTCCTGTAAAGTTTTACCGCTTTACAACAGCAATCAGTTTACAGGATTTCCTGCCAAAAGTCAAGGGGAAAATGGAGAAAAGAATACAAGATCATAAAGATAATCCCCGTTGCAGCGAAGCGGAGGAGTGGATATACTAATATATAAAAAGCGAGGAGGGCGGCGGAATGATTTTTGACGGACATTCCGATCTTTTATATGATGTGACCCGCAGGCGTCTGGCGGGAGAGAACTGCGTACTGGAACGGCGTCACCGGCAGAAGCTGCGGGAAGGACGCATCGGCGGGCTGGGACTGTCCCTGTGGGTCACGGAGGAGCCGGATTCTTTCTGGGCGGCGTATCCGGGCTGGGACGGCTGGCGGCGGACGGAGGAAATGATGGCCTGCTTTCAGGCGGAGCTGGCGGACAGTCCGTGGCTGGTTCCTGTGCGGACGGCGGCGGAAGCCCGTGAGGTTCAGGCGGCGGGCAAAACCTTTGCGTTTCTGGCGGTCGAGGGCATGGAGCCGGTGGGAAACCGATTGGAGCGGCTGGAGCAGTATGCCCGGTGGGGCGCCCGGATCGGGATGCTGACATGGAACGAGGAAAACCGGCTGGCAGCCGGTGCAGGCGGTGATCCGGAGAATGGGCTGACAGAGCTGGGCCGGGAGGCCGTGCGGCGGATGCAGCGGCTGGGGATTGTGCCGGATGTCTCCCACGCCAGTGACGGCACGTTCCGGGATCTTCTGGAGCTGGCGGAGGGGCCGGTGATCGCGTCCCACTCCAACTGCCGGGCGCTGTGCGATGTCCGCCGGAACCTGACCGACGATCAGCTCCGGGCCATCCGGGATACCGGCGGGGTGGTGGGAGTCAATGTGTACCACAACTTCGTCCATGCAGATCCGCAGCAGCAGACGGCGGCCATGCTGGCCCGCCACGCCGCCCACATGGCGGAGGTTATGGGGCCGGAACACGTGGCCTGCGGCTTTGACTTCTGTGAATATTTCGGCCCCGGCAACGAGGGCTGCGAGGGGATGGAGGATTGCAGCCAGACCCACAATTTCTTCTTTGAACTGGAACGCATCGGGTTTTCAACGGCGGAGCGTCAGGCCATCGCAGGGGAAAACCTGCTGCGGGTGCTGGAATAGAAAGTAAAGAGTGAGATTTTTCGAGCAGGAAACCGCCAATTTCTGGCGGTTTCCTGCTCTTTTGCAAACAAATGGCAAAAAGATACACACGGCCGTGAAAAAGGTTTGAAATGTTCATATTTTTCGCATATAATAATACTCTGTATTGACATGAGAAGGCCGCCTTTGGCGGCCATAAGGAGTTGATGTTTTGGAAGCGACACGCGTTCAGCTGGCGCAGGGGGTCTACCTGACCTATCTGCCGGCCAGAAAATTCAAGACCAGTCTGCTTTCCGCCCAGTTTGTCACGCCTCTGCGGCAGGATACGGCGGGAGCCAACGCACTGCTGGCGGCGGTACTGCGCCGGGGCACGGTCAGCTGTCCGGATATGGGCGCACTGTCTGCCCGGATGGATCATCTTTATGATGCCTCCATTGACTATACGGTGCGGAAAAAAGGCGAAAACCAGTGCGTGGGCTTTGTGGCCAGCTTTATTGACGACTGCTATGCCCCCGGCGGCGAGCGGCTGCTGGAACCGGTGGCGGAGCTGCTGGGCGAATTGGTGTGCGACCCCGTGACGTTCCACGGCCGGTTCGTGCCGGAATATTTTGACAGCGAAAAAACCAATCTGCTGGAGGCCATCCGTTCCCTCATCAATGATAAGCGGGACTGGGCCGACAGCCGCCTGCTCAGCGCTCTGTGCGCCGGGGAAGCCTATGCCATCCCCCGCCTCGGCGATGAGGAGACGGTGGACAAGCTTCAGGCGCTGAAGGTCTATGACCAGTACCGCCAGATGATCTCCACGGCGCCGATGGAGATCATCTACAGCGGCAGCGCGGATCTGGAGCGGGTGCGGCTGGCTTTGGCCGCCGCCTTTGCCACCCTGCCGCGGGAAGAGGTACGGGCGATTTCTGTGACAGAACCCCACATCGGCCGGGAAACGGTGCAGTATGTGGAGGACGCCATGGACGTGACCCAGGGCAAGCTGGGCATGGGCTTTTCCTGCGGCAGCAGCGATATGCCGGCTCTGCTGATGGGCAATACCCTCTTTGGCGGCTCCAGCAATTCCAAGCTGTTTCTGAATGTCCGGGAGAAGCTGTCCCTCTGCTACTACGCGTCCTCCCTGTATCACCGGCAGAAGGGACTCATTACGGTTTCCTCCGGCATCGAGTTCCAGAACTATCAGAAGGCCTACGACGAGATCATGGCGCAGTTGGAAGCCGTTCAGAAGGGGCAGCTGGAGGACTGGGAGCTGGAGGGCGCCCGCTCTACCCTGCTGAACAGCTACGCCACCATCGGAGACTCTCAGGGGAAGCTGGAAAACTTCTATCTGGGACAGGCCGCCACCGGCCGGAGCGAGACGCCGGAGGAACTGGCGCAGGCCGTGTCGGATATGACGGCGGAGCGGATCTGCCGCGCCATGGAAACGGTGCGGCTGGACACCGTGTATTTCCTGAAAGGGAAGGAGGCGGAAGCGTGAAAGAGTTTTTTTATGAGCGGATCGGCGAGGAGGTCTGCCGGGAGCGGCTGGCCAACGGACTGGAGGTCTGCGTGGTTCCCAAGCCCGGCTACGCCAAAAAGTATGCGTTTTTCTCCACCCGCTACGGCGGCATGGACACCCGCTTCCGGCTGGACGGCAAGTGGCTGGATACCCCGGCGGGCATCGCCCACTATCTGGAGCATAAGATGTTCGATACGCGGGAGGGCAACGCCTTACAGGAACTGGCGAAGAACGGCGCGGAGCCGAATGCCTTTACCGCCAACGCCATGACGGCCTATTACTTTGACTCTACCGAGCATTTCGAGGAGAATCTGCGGATCCTGCTGTCTTTTGTCTCTATTCCGTATTTCACCGATGAGAGCGTTGCCAAGGAGCAGGGGATCATCGGTCAGGAGATCCGCATGATCGAGGACAACCCCGACTGGCAGATCTACACCCGGATGCTCCGAGCGCTGTATCAGAACCACGCTGCCCGCACCAGCATTGCCGGTACGGTGGAGAGTATTTCCCATATTACCGCCAAGACGCTCTACGACTGCCACAAGGCGTTTTACACCCCGGCCAATATGATCCTTACCGTGGTGGGGGATGTGGATCCCATCCATGTGGCGGACCTTGCCAACCGGGTGCTGCCCAAGCTCAGCGGCCCGGTGATCGAACGGGATTACGGCGCGGAGCCGGAGGGCGTGGCGGAAAAGGAGACCGTCATGGAGATGGAGGTTTCCTCGCCCCAGTTTCTGGCGGGCTTCAAGTGCGCCCCGGCGGCGGAGGGGGACGCATATATGCGCGCCACCATTCTGGGCGATATGGCCAGCGATATTCTGCTGGGTGAGTCCAGCCCCCTGTACCAGCGGCTCTATGAGCAGGGACTCATCAATCCCAGCTTCGGCGGGGCCTATGAGATGATGCCTGGCGTGGCGTATCTCTATGCCGGCGGCGACAGCAAGGATGCCGGCGCGGTGACGGACGCCATTTTGAAGGAAGCCGCCCGCATCGCGGCGGAAGGCGTGGACGAGGACTATTTCCAGCGCATCCGGAAGGCATCCTTCGGCGCAAATCTCCGGGGGCTGAACTCCTTTGAAAACATTGCCGTGACCCTGACGGAAGGGTATTTCCACGGCTATGATCCCTTCAAATTCCCGGAGGTGTTTGACTCCATCACCCCGGAGGACGTGGCATCGTTCCTAAAGGCCAACGTCACGCCGGAGCGGATGGCGGTCAGCCGCATTGTGCCGAAAACCTGACGCTGTGGGAAGCGGAGGAAAGCGGCCTCTCTTGCACGAAAACATATGCAGCGGGGAAACGCCCCGGCTGCTGAAAGGAAGAACCTGTTGTGATCGCAATGAAAGATATGCCCGTCAGCTTCCCTGGCCTGTTTGGGGACTGGGAGCTGAACATTGACCCGGTGGCCATTCATGTGGGCCACGGAATCTACTGGTACGGGATTATTCTGGCTGTCGCCATGCTGGCGGGACTGTACCTCTGCATGAAGCAGTCCAAGCATTACGGCCTGACCGAAGACAATGTGATGGACATGGTGCTCTGGGCGGTGCCCTGCTGCATCATCGGTGCCCGGCTGTACTATATCCTCTTTTATCTGGATCTTTACCGCAAGGCGGACGGCAGCCTGGACTGGGGCGCCATGGTGCGGATCTGGGACGGCGGCCTTGCCATTTACGGTGCGGTGATCGTGGGCGTGATCGTGGCGCTGATCTACACGAAGCGCCATAAGATCCCCTTCTTCGCCATGGGCGATCTGGCGGTGATGGGTCTGCTGCTGGGGCAGATCATCGGCCGCTGGGCCAACTTTATCAATCGTGAAGCCTTCGGCACGGAGACCACACTGCCCTGGCGCATGAAGCTGTGGATCACCAGCTACTCCAGTGTGGAGGTTCACCCTACCTTCCTGTATGAGAGCCTGTGGAATCTGGTGGGGTTGCTGCTGATCCTGTTCATCGTGTCCAAGGGGCGGCGGTTCGACGGCGAGAATACCTGGTTTTACTTCCTGTGGTACGGCCTTGGCCGCAGTTGGATCGAGGGTCTGCGGACGGACAGCCTGTACCTCTTCAACTGGCAGCTCTTCGGCCAGCCCATCCGGGTCTCTCAGGCCCTGAGCGTCGTTATGGTGGTGGTAGCGGCCTTTATGCTGTTCTACAACATCAAAATCAAGAAGCGCTCCCCTGAAAGCCTGTGGGTGAATCAGGTGGCGGCGGAAAAAGCGCGGGCGGTCGCCGCAGCGGCAGAGGACGCCGTTCTGGTGGAGACGCTGATGAACGAGGAGCCGACACAGGGGGAAGCCGCCGACCCGGTGGAGACGGAAGCCGTGGCTGCGGATGCTCCGGCTGCGGAAGCGGAGAACGCGGAAGCTGCTCCGGCAGATGCGGAGAAGACGAGTGAGGAACTGCCCCATGGCGACGAGAATTGACGGAAAAGCGCTGGCAGCCAAGGTCAAAGGCCGGGTGGCAGCGGCGGTGAAAACGCTGCCACGCCGTCCGGGACTGGCTGTGGTGCTGGTGGGAGATGACCCTGCCTCTCAGGTGTACGTCCGGGGCAAGGAAGCGGACTGCGCCGAATGCGGCATCCGCAGCTTTCCCTACCGCCTTCCGGCGGATACCAGCCAGCAGGCGCTGCTGGATTTGATCCGAAAGCTGAACGACGCCCCGGAGGTGGACGGGATTCTGGTGCAGCTGCCGCTGCCGGCGCCGCTGGATGCGGAGCCGGTGATCGCCGCCATTGCCCCGGATAAGGATGTGGACTGTTTCCATCCCTACAACGTGGGGCGGCTGAATATCGGCACACCGGTGTTCCAGCCCTGTACCCCTGCGGGCGTGATGGAAATGCTGCGGGAATACGGAATTTCCCCTGCTGGAAAGCGGTGTGTGGTGCTGGGGCGCAGCAACATTGTGGGCAAGCCCATGGCGGCGCTGCTGACTCAGGCGGACGGCACGGTGACGCTGTGCCATTCCAGAACGCCGGAGCTGGCGGAGATCACCCGGCAGGCGGATATTCTGGTGTCCGCCGTGGGAAAGGGGAACTGCGTCACCGCCAGTATGGTAAAGGACGGCGCGGTGGTCATCGATGTGGCCATGAACCGGAATGACGCGGGAAAGCTTTGCGGCGATGTGGACTTTGACGCTGTGGAGCCGAAAGCTTCCTATATCACGCCGGTACCCGGCGGCGTCGGCCCCATGACGCGGGCCATGCTGATGGAAAATCTGCTGACGGCGGCCCGCAATCATCTGGATGTGCAAAAAAGAGCGTGTGTTTGAAAAACACACGCTCTTTTTTACAGGACGCAGGGAACTGAACGGCGCAGCCGCGGCAATGATGCCCTGCGGAGTTACCTGACGGCGATCCGGGTGCCGGTTCTGCCGTCGATGCCGTCCCGCGCCTTTTCCAGCAGGGTGATCAGGGCGGTGCGGCCGGGCTTGGACTCGGCAAACTTCACAGCGGCTTCCACCTTGGGCAGCATGGAGCCGGGGGCGAACTGTCCCTCCGCCATATAGGCGCGGGCCTCCTCCGGCGTCAGGCTGTCCAGCCATTTCTGATCCGGCTTGCTGAAGTTTACCGCCACTTTTTCCACGGCGGTGAGGATGATGAGCATATCAGCGTTCAGCTGCTCAGCCAGCAGCTCCGAAGCAAAGTCCTTGTCGATGACGGCGGCAGCGCCTTTGAGATGGTGCCGCTCCACCGCGATGACGGGGATTCCGCCGCCGCCGCAGGCAATGACCACCATGCCCGCGTCGGTCAAAGCCCGGATGGTGGTCAGCTCCACCACGGCCATGGGCTTTGGGGAGGCCACCACCTGACGCCAGCCACGGCCGGCGTCCTCCGCCACGTTCCAGCCCTTTTCACGGGCCATTTTTTCGGCCTCTTCCTTTGTCATAAACGCGCCGATGGGCTTGGTGGGGTTCTTGAACGCCGGATCGTCAGCGTCTACCACCACCTGCGTCAGCACCGTGGCCACGCCCTGCTGAAGCCCCCGGTTCAGAAGCTCTTCCTTCAGGGCGTTTTGCAGATCGTAGCCGATATAGCCCTGACTCATGGCCACGCACATGGAAAGAGGCATCACATCGGCGGAAGGCTCCTGCTTGCGGTAGGCGGCAAAGGCGTTCTGGATCATCCCCACCTGCGGGCCGTTGCCGTGGGCAATAACCACCTGATGTCCGGCTTCGATCAGATCCACGATGGCCTTGGAGGTCTCCTTCACGGCCTGCATCTGCTCCGGCAGATTTTTTCCAAGGGCGTTGCCGCCCAAAGCAATGACAATGCGTTTACCCATATCGTTCTTCCTCATTTCTGACAGTAATAGCGGGAATACAGATGCATACAGTATCCCCGCTATTACTTTTTTTATGAGTTGCGGACCGAGCTGCGTTCCTTAAAACCACTTGCGGCTGTCGCCGGCGGCGTCCAGAGCGCACAGGCAGTTTACGGGATCCTTCACCTGACTCATGAGGATCATGGCGGCGATGATATAGGGCTTGAAGCTGGCCTGCTTGTACAGGGAAACCAGATACCGGTCGAATACGGAGGCGTCCACCTCGCCCTCCTTGCAGCTGACGCCGGTGATGTCGGCGGGCAGGCAGTGGAGGTACAGAGCCTTGCCGTCTCTGGTGCGCTTCATCATGTCCTCGGAGCAGGTCCAGTTTTTGAACTGGGCATTCTGGGCCAGCAGCTGCTGTTCCAGCGCGTCGATGCCCGCCTGATCGCCGGCGGAATGCAGCTTGGTGCGCTGCTCCATGGCGGCAAAGGGCGCCCAGCTCTTGGGATAGACGATGTCGGCGCCGTCGAAAGCCTCCTCCATGGTGGCGACCTTTCTGTAGCTGCCGCCGGTAGCGGCGGCGTTCTTTTTGGCGATCTCCTCCACCTCAGGCATGACGTCATAGCCTTCGGGATGGGCCAGCACCACGTCCATGCCGAAGCGGGTCATCAGGCCGATGACGCCCTGAGGCACGGAGAGGGGCTTGCCGTAGGAGGGGGAGTAGGCCCATGTCATGGCAATCTTCTTGCCCTTCAGGTTCTCCACGCCGCCGAACTGATGGATGATGTGGAGCATATCGGCCATGCACTGAGTGGGATGATCCACGTCGCACTGGAGGTTTACCAGCGTGGGACGCTGCTCCAGAATCCCATCCCGATAGCCCTCGTCCAGTGCGTCCATGAAGGTTTTCTGATATTTGTGGCCCTCGCCGATGAACATATCGTCCCGGATGCCGATGACGTCGGCCATGAAGGAGACCATGTTGGCGGTTTCACGGACAGTCTCGCCGTGGGCAATCTGGGATCTCTTCTCGTCCAGATCCTGCGTCCGCAGACCCAGCAGGTTGCAGGCGGAGGCGAAGGAGAAGCGGGTGCGGGTGGAGTTATCCCGGAAGATGGAGATGCCCAGGCCGGAATCGAAGATCCGGGTGGACTTGTTCCGCTCCCGCAGATCCCGCAGGGCGTCCGCCACCGTGAAGATGGCTTCCAGCTCCTCGTCCGTCTTGTCCCATGTCCAGTAGAAGTCGGACTTGTACATATTGTTGATGTGCAGGCGCTCCAGATGCCGCGCCAATTCGATGGTCTTAGACATAATTTTCTCTCCTATATAATGTATATTTACTGAATGTCATTGTCCGTCAGGCTCTGGCGGAACTCGGTGACGTCCCCGGTTTTGTTTTCCGTCTTGTACAGGCCGGGAACGGCGGCGTACAGCGCCGCGCAGGTCACCAGATCCTGCTTCCATGTGATCTCGTTGGGAGCGTGGGCCTGAGACTCAGCACCGGGGCCGAAGCCCACGCAGGGGATGCCGTACCGGCCCTGAATGGAGACACAGTTGGTGGAGAAAGTCCACTTGTCGATGAGGGGACGCTGCCGCAGGTGCATGGCGTCGTACTTGGGATCGTTGTCGGCATGGCCGATGCGCTTGTCGCCCCAGAGAGCCTTGTGGGCGTCGGCCAGCGCCTGCACATGAGCGGCGTTTTCTTTGTTGATCCATGTGGGGAAGAAGCACTCCGTCTCATAGACCTCGCCGGTCCATGCGGGACGGTCGTACATATACATACTGACCTTCACATCGTCCCTGTACTTCTGAACGGCTGGCAGGGCCTCGATTTCTTTCAGGCAGGAGTCCCACGTTTCCCCGGCGGTCATGCGGCGGTCCACGGAAATGGCGCAGCTGTCCGCCACAGCGCAGCGGGAGGGAGAGGTGTAAAAAATCTGGGACACGGTGCAGGTGCCGCGGCCAAGGAACTGGGCGTCCTCAGCGTGCTCCGGGTTGAATTCCGGGTTCAGCATCTTTACAAGGCCCTTGATCTCGTTGGAAGCGCCGTCGCCGTTTTCATTGAGGGAGCGGATATTCTGGATGATGTCCGCCATCTTGTAAATGGCATTGTCGCCCCGTTCGGGGGCGGAGCCGTGGCAGGAGATGCCCTTTACGTCTACCCGGATCTCCATGCGGCCCCGGTGACCGCGGTAGATGCCGCCGTCGGTAGGTTCCGTGGAGATGACGAATTCGATCTTGCTGCGGGCGTCCTCCGGGCCGTTGAAGTCCTTGTTGACGATGTACTGCCAGCACATGCCGTCGCAGTCCTCTTCCTGCACGGAGCCGACCACCATGATCTTGTAGCCCTCAGGGATCAGGTTCAGCTCCTTCATGATCTTCACGCCGTACACGGCGGAGGCCATGCCGCCCTCCTGATCAGAGCCGCCACGGCCGTAGATCACGTCCTCAGTTTCGTAGCCCTCATAGGGGTCGGCCTCCCAGTTGGAGAGGTTGCCGATGCCCACGGTATCGATGTGGGAGTCGATGGCGATGATCTTTTCGCCGTCGCCCATCCAGCCGATGACGTTGCCCAGACCGTCCACTTCCACCTTATCATAGCCCAGACGCTCCATCTCGGCCTTGATGCAGTGAACGACTTCCCGCTCCTCGCAGCTTTCGCTGGGGTGGGAGATCATTTCCCGCAGGAAGCGGGTCATGTCCGCCTGATACCCTCTGGCCGCCGCCTTGATCGCTTCAAAATCCATATCGTTACCCTCCATAACCTGTATTTTACGAATGTGTGTTCAGGGTGTTTTCACCCTTATCATAGCACGATTCCGTACGGTGTCAAACAAAATTTGCACAAACCTGAAAATTTTTTTGAAAAGCGGTTGATTTCCCAAAAAACTATGATATGATGAAAGCAGAATCCGGGAAAAGGGGGGCGTTCATGGAGAGCGGAAAGTTAGAGGAATTGCGGCATATTGCCAGAGGGATCGCCGCCCAGTTCGGCCCCAACTGCGAGGTGGTGGTTCACGATCTGAGCCAGCACCCGGACCATACCATCGTGGCCATTGAAAACGGCCATGTCTCCGGCCGGAAGGTGGGGGACGGCGCGTCCAACGTGGTGCTGGAACGGATGGAGCATCAGGATCAGGAGGCACAGGATCACCTCAGCTACCTGACCCGCACGCCGGACGGCAAGGTGCTGAAATCCTCCACCATTTACATTCGGAACAGCCGGGGCAAGGTGACAGCGATCCTCGCCATCAATTTTGACATCTCGGCGCTGATGATGGCGGCGGGAGCCGTGCGGGACTTCATCTCTGTGCCAGAGCCGCAGCCGGCGGAGCCGGAGAAGATCGTCAACATCAACGATGTTCTGGAGGAGCTGATCCAGCAGTCGGTGGCGCTGGTTGGGAAGCCTGCGGCGCTGATGAATAAGGAGGACAAGATCCGGGCCATTCGGTTTCTCAACGAGAACGGGGCGTTTCTTGTGACCCGTTCCGGCGACAAAGTTGCGAAACACTTCGGAATTTCCAAATATACCTTATATTCCTATCTTGATAAATCAACAGGAGGGCAAAGCACATGATTGATCTGACTATCAACAAGCAGGGTCTGGAACACAATCTGAAAAAGGCGAAGGAAAACGGCATCGTGATCCCCACCATCGCCCAGATGCAGCATCCGGAAACCATTCCCGAAAAGATCCAGAGCAAGCTGAAAAATGTGGGATTGTGGGATGTAGACCCCCTGAACCTGTTCCGCATCACATGGAAAAACGAGCCGAAGGAGTCCGGCGGACTCTATCAGGCTGTTCCCAACTACATCGAGCTGCCCTCCGAGCTGACCAGCGTCCCCTGCCGGATCGTGGCCATGGTGGGCAAGTGGTTCCCCACCGGCTGCCACAAGGTGGGCGCGTCCTTTGGCTGCCTTGCCCCCCGTCTGGTCACCGGCCAGTTTGACGTGGATAAGCATAAGGCCGTCTGGCCCTCCACCGGCAACTACTGCCGGGGCGGCGCCTTTAACTCCCGGCTGCTGGGGGCGCAGGGCGTGGCCATCCTGCCTGCGGAAATGAGCAAGGAGCGCTTTGACTGGCTCCATGAGATCGGCGCAGAGGTCATTGCCACCCCCGGCTGCGAGTCCAACGTCAAGGAGATCTTCGACAAGACCAACGAGCTCAAGCAGGATCCTCAGTACATGATCTTCAACCAGTTTGAGGAGATGGGCAACCCCCTGTGGCATTACAACGTCACCGGCAACGCGCTGGCGGACGTGTTCGAGGCCATCAAGCGCCCCGGCGACCGTTTTGCGGGCGCCTGCTTTACCTCCGGCTCCGCCGGTACCATGTCCACCGGCGACCGCCTGAAGGAGCTGTATCCTCATCTGAAGCTGGGAGTGGGCGAGGCGCTCCAGTGTCCCACCATCCTGAATAACGGCTTCGGCGGCCACCGCATTGAGGGCATCGGCGACAAGCACATTCCCTGGATCCACAACGTGAAGAACACCGATATGGCCATTGCCATTGACGACGAGGATTCCCAGCGGCTGCTGCGGCTGTTCAACACCCCGGAAGGGCAGAAGTATCTGAAAGAGGAGCTGCATCTCTCCGATGAGTTGATCGAAAAGCTGACGTGGCTGGGCATTTCCGGCATTGCCAACGTACTGTGCTGCATCAAGATGGCCAAGTACTATGAGCTGACCGAGCGGGACGTGGTTGGGACTGTTCTCACCGACTCCGCCGTGATGTACGGCAGCCGGATTCAGGAGCTGAACGAGCAGTACGGCGCTTACAGCCAGCGGGAAGCTGCGCTGGATCACGCCATCCACATGCTGAACCTGAAAACCGACAGCATGATGGAGCTGACCTATCAGGAGCGCAAGCGGGTCCACAACCTGAAGTACTACACCTGGGTGGAGCAGCAGGGCAAGACCAGCGAAGAGCTGAACGCCCTGTGGTATGACACCGAGGGAACCTGGGACGCCGTTCACGCTCAGGCTAAGGATCTGGATGAGCTGATTAACGCCTTCAACGAGGAGACCGGCGTCCTGAAGAATATGTAACACCGTGAAACCGGCGATATTCAGCGGGCGGGCATACGCCCGTCCGCTGTGCTCATCTTGCATGAAAAAGGAGCTGCTATGAAAAACGTTCTATACGGCAAATGCGTCCGGTGCGGCAGAACCTATGAGGCCACGCCGGATCTGACCACCTGCGAATGCGGGGGGATTCTGGATATCACCTATGATTACGACTATATCAGAACCCAACTGACCAAGGAGAAACTGGCCGCCCGGACTGACCGCTCCATGTGGCGCTACCGGGAGCTGCTGCCCATTGAGGAGACCACGGAGAATACGCCTCTCCGGGTGGGCAATTCCCCGCTGTATGAGGAACCCCGTCTGGCGGAGATGCTGGGGCTGAAGCGCCTGTATGTCAAGGACGACGGCCAGAACCCCACCGCGTCCCTGAAGGATCGCGCCAGCGCCATGGCGGTGGCCAAGGCACGGGAAGCCGGAGCGAAGATCATCGCCTGCTCCTCCACCGGCAACGCCGCCAGCTCTCTGGCGGGCAACGCCGCGGCGGCGGGCCTGCGGACGTTCATTTTCGTGCCGGAGCGGGCGCCCAAGGGCAAGGTGGCCCAGCTGATGACCTTCGGCGCCAATGTGATCTCCGTGCAGGGCGACTATGAGGAAACCTTTGAGCTTTCCAAAAAGGCCATTGAGAAATATGGCTGGTACAACCGCAACGCCGCCATTAACCCCTATCTCTCCGAGGGCAAGAAAACGGTGTCGCTGGAGATCATGGAGCAGCTGGGCTGGCAGGTGCCGGACTATATCGCCATATCCGTGGGGGACGGCTGCACCATTGCCGGACTCTGGAAGGGCCTGAAGGATCTCTATGCCATCGGGTTTATCGACCGCCTGCCCCGGCTGATCTCCGCGCAGGCGGAGGGCTGCCATCCTATCAACCGGGCTATTGCGGAGAATCGGCCGTGGCAGCCTATGGAGGAGAATACGCTGGCGGATTCCATCGCCGTGGGCGTTCCCCGGAATGCGGACAAGGCGCTGATGGCCATCCGGGAGTCCCACGGCCTTGTGGTAAATGTCTCCGATGAGGAGATCATGGCGGCGCAGAAGCTGCTGGGGATGACCTGCGGCGTGTTCGGCGAGCCGGCCGGCGTCACCGGCACGGCGGGGGTGAAAAAGCTCTGTGAGCAGGGCATCATCGGAAAGAACGATACCGTGGTTTCTGTAGTCACCGGCAACGGCCTGAAGGACGTGGCCAACGCCATCAAATTCTGCGGCGAGCCTATGAAGCTGCCCAACGACCTGTCCCTGCTGACGGCGGAATTTGACCGCCGGGGCATTGTGACCGACTGATCGGACGCTGAAAAGTGATAGAGAACCGGGCTGGAAGGCCCGGTTTTCTGCGTAATTGGGATAAATGCCGGAGGAAGAATGAACGAATAACAGAATTTTGTGCAGAATTTCGGAGAAAACTTGGAGAAAAACGCTTTCCTCAGGATTTAAAATGTGGTACTCTCTAAAAAATAGAGTGACCTGAGTGGCGGAAGCGCTGCGGTACAGGCGCCACAGCGAGGAGGAACCCTTATGCTTTCTGCAAATATTGACCGCACGCCGGAGGGCGTGCTGACCTTCGCCGGATATGATGTAACAAAGCTGGCAAAACAATACGGAACCCCGCTGTACCTGATGGATGAGGAACGGATCCGGGCCAACTGCCGGATGTATTTACAGGCGTTTCATCAGAACTTCGGCTGGGACGCGTTGCCGCTGTATGCCAGCAAGGCTGCATCCTTCCGCCGGATTTACCAGATTATGGCTGAGGAAGGCATGGGTGTGGACGTGGTTTCCTCCGGCGAGTTGTACACCGCGCTCAGTGCAGGTTTCCCGGCGGAGAAGATTTACTTCCACGGCAACTGCAAAACGGATGCAGATCTGACGCTGGGCGTTCAGCGTGGCATCGGCTGCTTTATTGTGGACAACCGGGAGGAGCTGTTGAATCTGGAGCGCATTGCCGGAGAAGCGGGCATTACCCAGAAGATCATGCTGCGGGTAACGCCGGGCATTGATCCCCATACCTACGAAGCCGTCAGCACCGGCAAGGTGGACTCCAAGTTCGGCGCGGCGGTGGAGACCGGTCAGGCCATGGAACTGGTGAAGCTGGCGCTGGCTCAGCCCCACCTGTCTCTCCGGGGACTGCACTGCCACGTCGGCTCTCAGGTGTTCGGCGAGGACGTGTATCAGCGGACGGTGGATATCATGGTGCCGTTTCTGGCGGAGATCCGGGATGAGACCGGCGTGACCCTCCACGAGCTGAATCTGGGCGGCGGCTACGGCGTCCGCTATACGGAGGACGATGATGCCATCGATATCCCGGCCCGTCTGGCGGAGCTGGGGGCGCATCTGAAGGCGGCGGCGGAAAAGGCCGGTCTGCCGACGATTCGCTTTCTGATGGAGCCGGGCCGCAGCATTGTGGCGGACGCAGGCATGACGCTGTATACCGTTGGCTCCGTAAAACGGATCCCCGGCTATAAGCAGTATGTTGCCATTGACGGCGGCATGACGGATAACCCCCGCTACGCTCTGTATCAGTCCCGGTATACCGTGCTTCACGGTTCCAGAACCGGAAATGAGGAACGCTTCGACGTGGTAGGCCGCTGCTGTGAGAGCGGCGACATCATTCAGCCCCATGTGGAGCTGCCGTCGGACACCTGCCGGGGGGATGTGATCGCCGTGTGTACCACCGGCGCTTACAACTATTCCATGGCGTCCAACTATAACCGCCTGCCCCGTCCGCCCATCGTCATGCTGGCGAAGGACCGCGCCTACGAGGCGGTTCGCCGGGAGACGCTGGAGGATCTCATTGCGCTGGATCTGTAAGCGGGTTCGTTGACAGACCCGGCGGGAGCCGGTATAATAGAGCCGTAAGGCATGAAACTGAAAAAGCGGAAAAGAGAGTCCTTACCGGACTCTCTTTTTGCTGTATGAAGGAGGAACTCTATGAAATTCCGCCGTTTTTCCGCATTTTTTCTGGCGCAGCTGCTGGCGGTGCTGTGTGTGCTCCCGGCCGGCGCCGTGGCCGAAGGCTGCACCCAAGAGACGAACGTCACGACCATCCTGTTCACCCACGATCTCCACTCTCACTTCCTCCCCCAGCCTACGGCGGAGGGAGGGGAGAGCGGCGGCTACGCCCGGCTGAAAACCGCCATTGACGGGGAACGGGCGATGAATCCCGCCGCTTTGCTGGTGGATGGCGGCGACTTTTCCATCGGCTCCCTGATCCAGACCCTTTACACCACCCAGGCGGCGGAGCTGCGGACCATGGGAGCCATGGGCTATGATGCCGCTACCATCGGCAATCATGAATTCGACCACAAGGGCACCGGCTTCGCGGAGATGCTGAATTCCGCCAAGGCGGCTCAGATGGCGGCGATGGGCTTGCTGACGGACTCCCACTATCCGTCGGAAAAGCTGGATGCCTATCAGATGCAGTACGGCCCCATCACCGCGGCGCTCCCTGCCCTGCTGGAAGCCAACTATGCCCCGGCGGAGGACAACCCGGACCGGGACTTTATCCAGTCGGCCATGGATGATTACGGCGTCACCGACTGCATGACGCTGGAGCGGGGCGGGGTTACCTACGGCCTGTTCGGGCTGATGGGGGTGGACTCCGATGAATGTGCGCCCACCTCCGGCTTTACCCGGACGGACGCCGCCAAAGCGGCCAAGCACTGTGTAGAAAAGCTGAAGGGGGAGGGGGCGGAGATCATCGTCTGCCTGTCCCACAGCGGCACCGGGGACTCGCTGGCATCCTCTGAGGATGAGGAACTGGCCAAGGCTGTGGACGACATCGACGTGATCGTTTCCGGCCACACCCACTCCACCCTGACGGAGCCTCTGGTGGTGAACGATACCTATATCGTCTCCAGCGGCCCCTACTGTCAGAATTTGGGCAGCCTGACTTTCTCCTGGGACGGCAGCGGCCAAAAGCGGCTGACGGATTACCGCCTGATCCCCATTGACGAAACGGTGGCGGAGGATCCGGAGATCGCGGATCTGGTGGAGCAATGGAAAGATATGGTGGGCGAGACCTATTTAGGACGCTATGACCTGACCTACGATCAGGTGCTGACCCGCTCTGACTATGATCTGGTGACACCCACATCTGCCGTACAGGAGAACAACAGCCTTGGAACGCTGGTGTCCGATGCGTTTCTGTGGGCGGATTGCACCCTGAATCCCGGCTTTGATGACACGACTCACACGGTAGCCGTCACGGCGGACGGCGTTCTCCGGGCCAGCCTGCCTACCGGGGAGATCACGACGGCGATGGCCTTTGACGTGCTGTCCATGGGCGTGGGGGAGGACAGCACCTCCGGCTTCCCGCTGGTGGCGGTATATCTCACCGGCAAGGAACTGAAGGCGGCCATGGAGGTGGATGCTTCCGTAACGCCCATTATGCCCGCTGCCCAACTGTATATGTCCGGCGCGGAATACTGGTTCAACACCCGCCGGATGTTTTTCAACCGGGTTTACGATGCGGAGCTGACAGATGTCTCATTTGACGCGGACTGCGGTATGCAGAACACGCAGAGCATCGACGATACCGCCCTCTACCGGGTGGTGACGGGGATGTACTCCGCCCAGATGCTGGGAACCGTGAAGTCCAAATCCATGGGGCTGCTGTCGCTGGAACCCAAATATGCCGACGGCACCCCGGTGACGGATTTTTCCAACTGCATCCTCTATGACGAAAACGGCAATGAGCTGAAAGAATGGTACGCGCTGGCGGCCTATCTGGAACAGTTCGGAGAGGACGGTCTGACCGCCCGCTATGCCGATGCGGACAGCGGAAGCAAGCACGTCTCCGCCAGCCTTGCGCCGGGACAGCTGCTGACGGACTGGAACTGGATCAGCTGGGCGGTGCTGGGGATCGTGCTGCTGCTTCTGGCGGGGATCGTGATCCTGGTCCACTTTGTCTGCCGCCGTGTGCGGAAGCGGAACCGGCGCTGAGAAGAAAAAATGATTGCCCGTCCGATACGCCGGACGGGCAATCCATTTTATCCGATTTTGGAGGGACGGCAGTCTGTGCTTTGGTTTTCTTTGGCTAAGTATCCGATGATGTCCCGCCGGGTGACGATGCCGATGAATTTATCCAGATCGTCGATGACCGGGATGAAGTTCTGGTTCATGGCGCTTTCCAGCAGGGCGTCCATGGTAACGGTGATCCGCACGGCGGGGTATTTGCTGCCGATGACGTCCCGCACCCGCAACTCCTCCGCCTTTTTCATGGAGGGATCGTTGGTATCCAGCAGCTTCCAGAGAAAATCCCCCTCGCTGACAGTGCCTGCGTACCGGCCGTCCCGCGTAATGACGGGAATGGCGGTATAGCCCCGGTTACGCATTTTTTCCAATCCCTGACGGAAGGTAAAATCGTCATAGAGATAGGCGATCCGGCTTTTGGGAAGCAGGAAATAGGCTATGTTCACGCTGGGTTGCTCCTTTCCTGTGTGATTGGCTGACAGCGGTAAAGAGCGCCTGTTCTGTCTGTATTATACAATGAATGACCGTCGATTTCTTGAACAATATGTGAAATTTACAATAGTATTTCTCTGGATTTTTGTTATGATAGCGTTGTGATATATGCAACAAGGGGGGCACAGGGATGCTGAATGCACAGGAATTGGAAACAAGCCCGCTGTTTCGGAATATTACCTATGAGGAATACCGGCGGATGCTGACCTGCTTTCAGGCAGTGCAGAGATCCTATCTGGCGGAAGAACTGATCTATGACTTTTCCGCGTTCCGAACGGATGCCATCGGCATTGTGGAACGGGGCAGCGCCGCGCTGATCCGCATTGACGAGGAGGGTGTGTCCACGGTTCTGGAGGAAATGGGCCCCGGTGGCGTGTTCGGCCGGGATCTGGCCTTTGCCGGTTCGGCAGGGGATAGTCTGGAGGTCGTGGCCCGGACACCCTGCGACATTCTCTTTATCGATTACCCCCACCTGTTCCGTCGGTGCGAAAACGCCTGCACCCACCACAGTATTCTGGTGCAGAATATGCTGGGGCTTCTCAGCGACAAGGCTCAGGCTCTCAGCGAACGGGTGGATGTGCTGTCCCGGCGGTCTATCCGGGAAAAACTGCTGTGCTATTTCCGTCAGCAGGCGGGGAAAAGCGGCGGCGATGCCTTTACGCTGCCGTTTTCCTTCAGCGTTCTGGCGGACTATATCGCCACGGATCGCAGCGCCATGATGCGGGAGCTGCGGCACTTGAAGGAGCAGGGATTCCTCCGAACGGACGGTCGAAAGATCACCATTTTGAAAGACAAGCCGGTTTGAAAACGGCGCTTCCTGATTTTAATCGTTTTCCTGCAAAATTGCTTTCTCCTTTTTTGGCAAAGCAGTTGACGGGGCGGAAAAAGTGTGTTAAAATTCAGACAATGTGCGTTTCCTGCCGCTGGCGGGATTCCAGATATGGAAAGGAAAGAAGGAGCAGTATGTACCGAATCGTAAGAAAAGAGGCACTTCGGCCCACCGTGACCCTCTATGAGATCGAGGCGCCCCTGGTGGCCAAAAAGGCCCAGCCCGGACAGTTCATTATCCTGCGCGTAGACGAGAACGGTGAACGCATCCCCATTACCATTAACGCCTACAACCCGGAGAAAGGAACCGTCACCATCATCGTTCAGACCGTGGGCGCCACCACGGTGAAGCTGAGCCACATGAAGGAAGGCGACTGCCTTGCCGACTTCGTCGGCCCTCTGGGCAAGCCCACCGAGACGGAGGGTAAGAAGAAGGTGTGCGTGGTCGGCGGCGGCGTTGGCTGCGCCATTGCCTATCCCGTTCTGAAGAAGTTCCATGATGACGGCGCTGAGGTTCACGCCGTGGTTGGCTTCAAGAACAAGGATCTGGTGATTCTGGAGGACGATTTCAAGAAGTCCAGCGACAAGCTGGTGGTCTGCACCGACGACGGCTCTTACGGCAAGAAGGGCCTGGTCACGGAGGCTCTGAAGGAGCTGATCGATGCCGGCAACCAGTACGATGAGATCTTTGCCATCGGCCCCATGATCATGATGAAGTTTGTCTGCAAGACTACAGAGCCTTACGGCATCCCCACCACCGTCTCCATGAGCCCCATCATGATCGACGGCACTGGTATGTGCGGCGGCTGCCGCCTGTCCGTAGGCGGCGAGATGAAGTTCGCCTGCGTGGACGGCCCTGACTTTGACGGTCACAAGGTTGACTGGGATCTGGCTGTGAAGCGGAACCAGATGTACAAGGATTTTGAGGCTCACAAGTATGAGGAGACCTGCAACCTGTTCAAGAAGGAGGCCGAATAACCATGGCTAATATGTCTTTGAAGAAGAATCCCATGCCCTCTCAGGATCCCAACGTCCGCAATAAGAACTTTGACGAGGTGGCGCTGGGCTACACGGAGGAACAGGCTCTGGATGAGGCCACCCGCTGCCTGAACTGCAAGAATAAGCCCTGTATGCAGGGCTGCCCCGTGATGGTACATATCCCCGATTTCATCGCCGAGGTCGCCAAGGGCGACTTTGAGGCGGCGTATCAGATCATTGCCGCAACCTCTGCCCTGCCTGCCGTCTGCGGCCGTGTCTGCCCTCAGGAGAGCCAGTGCGAAAAGCACTGCGTCCGAGGCATCAAGGGCGAGCCTGTGGGCATCGGCCGTCTGGAGCGCTTCGTGGCTGACTGGCACCGGGAGCACAACACCGCTGCCGCCGAGAAGCCCGCGTCCAACGGCCACCGCGTGGCAGTCGTGGGTTCCGGCCCCTCCGGCCTGACCTGCGCCGGCGATCTGGCCCGCAAGGGGTATGACGTCACCGTGTTTGAGGCCCTGCATCTGGCCGGCGGCGTGCTGGTGTACGGCATCCCTGAGTTCCGTCTGCCCAAGGCCATCGTCCAGAAGGAAGTGGACGGCCTGAAGGCGCTGGGTGTCACCATTGCCACCGATACCGTGGTGGGCCGCACCATCACCGTTGACGAGCTGATGGAGGAGCAGGGCTTTGAGGCCGTGTTCATCGGCTCCGGCGCTGGTCTGCCCATGTTCATGAATATTCCCGGCGTCAACTACAAGGGCGTTCTGTCCGCCAACGAGTTCCTGACCCGCATCAATCTGATGAAGGCCTACAAGCCCGACTCGGACACCCCGCTGGTACACCCCAAGAAGGTGGCTGTCGTGGGCGGCGGCAACGTGGCTATGGACGCCGCCCGCTGCGCCAAGCGTCTGGGCGCTGAGGTCTATGTGGTTTACCGCCGCGGCATGGAGGAGCTTCCCGCCCGTAAGGAGGAAGTGGAGCACGCCGAGGAAGAGGGCATCATCTTCAAGACCCTCAATAACCCCGTGGAGATCCTGGCTGACGAAAATGACAACGTGAACAAGATCCGCTGCATCAAGATGGAGCTGGGCGAGCCTGACGCTTCCGGCCGCCGCCGTCCCATCGAGGTTCCCGGCAGCGAGTTTGAGCTGGACGTGGACTGCGTTATCATGGCGCTGGGCACCAGCCCCAACCCCCTGATCAAGTCTACCACCAAGGGCCTGGAGATCAACAAGAAGGGCGGCATCGTGGTCAACGAGGACGGCCTGACCTCCCGCGAGCATGTCTATGCCGGCGGCGACGCCGTTACCGGCGCTGCCACCGTCATTCTGGCCATGGGCGCAGGCAAGACTGCCGCCAAGGCCATCGACGAGGCGCTGAGCAAGTAAAAGCGCAGACACTGTATGCAGAAATATCCCCTGCCGCATTGCGGCAGGGGATATTTTTATATGCGGGATCGGAATATGGCGCGGATTATCCGGCGAGGGCTTCGTCCAGCTGGGACTGCATCGTGTCAGCGTCAAAGACGAATTCATAGGACGAGGCGGAATCCGTGCCGTCCGCATAGTCGGGGGCGATGTAGAGCAGCTGATAGAACGTGTCCTTCCAGATCTGCTGGTAAGCGCCGGCCCAGAGAACCCCACGCAGGGTGCCGCTGGTGGCGACCCGGTCTGTCTGCGGAATCGTCAGATCGGCGATGGGGTAAATCGCCATGACGTTCATACGGTCAGCCTGAGCTTCGGCAGCGGCTATGTAGGCGTCTACCAGATCCTTGTCCTCCTGAAGCGGAAGCTGTTCCTTCAGCCATGCAGCCACATTCCGGCACTCGGCCTCCCATGCGCCTGCCCAGCTGTCAGCCACCAGATCCATCTCCACGGTGGAACTGCCGCTGTCCACGCTGTCGAAAAAGCGGTCAATGGGGTTGGACTCCTCATCCCCGGATTCCGGGGCCGTGTCGTTCAACGCGGCGTTTTCGGATTCCAAAGCCGCGATCTGCTGCCGGAGATCCTCGTTCTCCTGCTGCAAGGCAGCAGAATTGGAGGTGCCGCAGGCAGTGAGAGACAGGACAACCAGCAGAGCCAGCGCAAAAATTGTCTTTTTCATAGAACCTCCTTATTCGTCAGGCAGATCGACAACTGTGACCTCGTGCCCGGTGTGGGGCAGGAGCTTGGCCAGCACGTCGGACATTTTCAGTTTCAGACTGCTGGTACAGATGCAGGGGTGGCAGGAAAGAAACGGCGCTTCATAGACGTCGCGCTCCATCAGCAGCCGCACCTGATGGTCGGCGTCGTTGGCAAGCCCCAGAATGGTGGCGGAGCCGGGGGTGCAGTGCAGCAGCTCCCACAGTTTTTCCTCCGGCGCAAAGGAGAGACGGGCGGAGCCGATCTGGGCGCTGAGATCCTTGGTGTGGAAGGGCTTGTCCGGCTCCATGCAGAGCAGATAGAACTGGGTTTTCTGTCGGTTGCACAGGAACAGGTTCTTGCAGATGGGCATTCCCAGAACCTCGCTGACGGCGGCGCATTTTTCCATGGTGTCCGCCGGTTCGCTGGAGACCCGGTCATAGTCGATGCCCAGCTGCTCCAGCAGATCGAAGGCGGCTGCTTCCTGCGGAAGCAGCTCCCCGTCGGGGCGGGTATTATGATACAGAGGGGAAAGTTCCATGTCAGTTCTCGCTCTCTTTCAACAGTTTTTCCCCGGCGCGGTAGATGTCTCCGGCACCCACGGTCAGGATCAGGTCGCCGGGGCGGGCCAGCTCCCGCAGCTGGGCAGTCACCTTATCCAGCGTGGAGCAGTAGACGCTGCCGGGAATGTTCCGAGCCAGATCGGCGGAGGAGATCCCCATGGTATTCTGCTCGCGGGCGGCGTAGATCTCAGCCAGAATGGCCACATCCGCCAGCTTCAGTTCCTCCACGAAGCGGTCAAACAGCTTGGCGGTGCGGGAATAGGTGTGGGGCTGGAACGCCACGATCAGCCGCTGATAGCCCAGCTGGCGGGCCATGGTCAGCAGGGCGTGCAGCTCGTCAGGGTGGTGGGCGTAGTCGTCATAGACCTTGGCGCCACGGAATTCTCCTTTGTACTCAAAGCGGCGGCCAGCGCCGGTAAAGCCTGCCAGACCGGCTTCCACGGCACTGCCGGGCAGACCCAGCACATAGGCGGCGGAAGCAGCGGCCAGCGCGTTGCAGATATTGTGTTCGCCGCCTACCTTCAGCTCTGCATGGGCATAGACTTCTCCATGGATCACAATGTCGAAGGCGGGCAGACCGTCCGTCCACGAGATGTGTTCGGCGCGGCAGTCGGCCTCCGGGCTGTGGAGGCTGAACCAGAACAGCGGGCGCTCCAGACCGTTCAGCGCCGTATGAGCGCTGGCGTTATCGTAGTTGGCCACCACATAGCCGGTTTCCTGCGGCACCAGCTCCGCAAAGGTGCGGAAAGAATGTTGGATGTCTCCCAGATCCTTGAAAAAGTCCAGATGGTCGGCTTCCACATTCAGAATGACGGCGACGGTGGGATAAAAGCTGAGAAAACTGTTGCAGTATTCGCAGGATTCCAGAATGATGGTGTCCCCATGTCCCACCCGGTAGCCGGAGTGCAGCAGGGGCAGCGTGCCGCCGATCATGACGGTGGGATCCTGCTCGGCCGCCATGAAGATGTGGGTACACATGGAGGTGGTGGTGGTTTTGCCGTGAGTGCCGGAGACGCACAGGGCGTTCTTGTACCGCCGCATCAGCGCGCCCCATGCCTGCGCCCGCTCATAGACGGGGATGCCGCGGGCGATAGCGCCGGCAATTTCCGGGTTTCCATCGTGAACGGCGGCGGTGCGGATCACAAAATCGCAGTCCCCCAGATTTTCGGCGTTGTGGCCGATGGCCACCGGGATGCCCTTGGCCCGCAGATGCTTCACGGAATCGCTGTCGGTCATGTCGGAACCCTGCACCAGCAGGCCTTTCCCTGCCAGCACCTCCGCCAGCGGACACATGGACACGCCGCCGATGCCCACCAGATGGGCGCGCTTGCCGGGAACCAGAAATTCCGAAATGGGCTTGGGATTGTTCATCATATAAAGGATCTTCCTTTCCGAAAACGCCGTCGTTGCGAAACGGCGGAAAATGGTGTATACTGATTCATATTTTTGCGGATCGGCAAATCTGCCGGTAAGCTTCCAAATCATCTTATTATAGTATGCGCTTTGCAAAAATGCAACTGAAAGGGGCGGGAAATATGCAGGAAAACCGAAAGGAGCTGACAATTCCCGCCTATGTGCAGGAGACCCTGCAAGCGCTGGAAAAGGCGGGACATCAGGCGTACTGCGTGGGCGGCTGCGTCCGGGACAGCCTGCTGGGCCGCGTGCCGGGGGACTGGGATGTGACCACCTCCGCCTTGCCGGAGGAGACGATGGCGGTCTTTGGGGAGAAAGCTGTTCCCACGGGGCTGAAGCACGGCACGGTGACGGTATGCTGGCCTGAGGGAAAGGTGGAGACCACCACGTTCCGCCGGGACGGCGCATATACCGACCACCGCCACCCGGCGCAGGTCACATTTACCGCTTCACTGACGGAGGATCTGACCCGGCGGGATTTTACCGTCAATGCCATGGCGGCGGATCTGCGGGGAACGCTGTATGATCCCTTCGGAGGACGGGCGGATCTGGAAACGGGAATCCTGCGCTGCGTGGGCCAGCCGGAACGGCGCTTTTCCGAGGATGCCCTCAGAATCCTGCGCTGCCTGCGGTTTGCGTCTGTGCTGGGCTTTGCCATCGAACCGGCCACCGGCGCGGCGCTGACGGACTGCCGGGAACTGCTGCGGGACATTGCGCCGGAGCGGATCTGCGAGGAGCTGACCAAGCTGCTGTGCGGCCCGGATGCGGCGGCGGTCCTGCGGCAATATTCGGAAGCGGCAGGCGCTGCGCTGCCGGAGATCCTGCCCATGGTGGGCTTTGACCAGCGAAATCCCCACCACTGCTACAATGTGTGGGAGCATACCCTCCATGCGCTGGACGCCATCCGGCCGGAACCGCTGCTTCGGTGGACCATGCTGTTCCACGATATGGGCAAGCCAGAGTGCTTTGCGCTGGATCGCCGCGGCGTGGGACATTTCATGGGGCATGGGGTGGTGTCCCGACGGATCGCCGACGGCGTGATGAATCGCCTGCGGTTTGGCCATGCGGCCAAAGAGCGGATCGGCGAGCTGGTGGAGTGGCACGACCACCGGGTGGAGACGGAGAAGGGCGTCCGGCGGATGCTGAACCACTTCGGAGAGACAGATTTTCGGAATCTGCTGGCTATCCAGCGGGCGGACAATATGGGACAGGCAGAAGAATTCCGATACCGGCAGAAAGACATTGACCGGGTTGAGTCCATGCTGAACCGGGAGCTGGAAAAGGGAAACTGCTTTTCCCTGAAACAGCTGGCTGTCAACGGAAACGATCTTCTGGCGCTGGGCCTTTCCGGGCCGGAGGTGGGGCAGACCTTGCAGAATCTGCTCAATCAGGTCATGGATGGAACGCTGCCCAACCGGCGGGACGCTTTGCTGGCGGCCGTACAAAAAATGCAATAGGATCCACGCACCACTTTCCATCGGCGTCATACGCTGATGCGAGGGGGTGCGTTGATTTTGCTGTTTGGAATCATCGGCGGCGACCGCCGGCAGGAAGTACTGCTGGATCTGCTGCGTAAGGACGGCTATCCGGTGGCGGCCTATGGCGTGGCCGGGGAAGCAGACTGGGAGAATGCCGTGACGGCGGAGGTGGTGATCCTGCCGCTGCCGCTGTGCAGAGAAGGTGACACGCTGAACATGGAAGGGGAACAGCGGGGCGTTGGAGCGCTGTTTCACCGTCTGCGCCGGGATCAACTGATTCTGGCGGGGCAGGTAAAACCGGCGCAGAGGACAGAGGCGCTGGAACTGGATCTGAATCTGATTGACTATTTTAAAAGGGAAGAACTAACGGTAGCCAATGCCGCCGCCACGGCGGAGGGAACGGTTCAGGTCATTCTGGAGTACCTGGAACGTTCCCTGCTGGGGAGCCAGTGCCTGATACTTGGCTACGGACGCATCGGCAAGCTGGTGAGCTGCCGCCTTGCGGCGCTGGGCGCACAGACGACCATAGCGGCCCGGCGGCCGGAGAGCCGCGCCTGGGCGGAAGCTTATGGACATAAGGCGCTGGACATTGGGCATCTGAAAGGGGAACTGAACCATTTTGACGTGGTCGTTAACACGGTTCCAGCCCCAGTGTTTGGCGAGATGCACCTGCGGGAGCTGAAGCCGGGCTGCCTTTGCGTGGATGTGGCGTCCGTGCGGGGGATTGACCTGCCTGCGGCGGAGAATCTGGGATTGCCGAACGTTTGGGCGCGGGCATTGCCGGGGAAACTGATGCCGGAAACCGCAGGAAAGATTATTCGGGATACGGTTTACACTATTATAAAAGAACAGGGGGTAACGCTGTGAGAAAAGAACGGATCGGCTTTGCCATGTGCGGCTCTTTCTGCACCCATGAAAAAGCGCTGGCTGCCTTAAAGCACTTGACGGAGGAATATGAAACGGTGATCCCCATTGTCTCCGAAAATGCCGCATTTACTGACACGCGCTTCGGCAGTTCCGATATGCTGCTGGAAAATCTGGAGCAGATTACAGGAAACGAGGTGCTGTACGATATTCCCTCAGTAGAACCGCTGGGGCCGAAAGGGCTTGCAGATGTGCTGGTCATCGCGCCGGCTACCGGCAACACCATCGGAAAGCTGGCAAACGGGATCACGGATACGGCGGTTACCATGGCGGCCAAGTCACATCTGCGTAATGGCCGCCCGGTGGTGCTGGCGGTTTCCACCAACGATGGCCTTGCAGGCAGCGCAAGGAACATTGGGGAGCTGCTGGCGCGGAAAAACTATTATTTTGTCCCCTTTGGACAGGATGACCCGAAAAAAAAGCCGACTTCGCTGGTGGCGGATTTCCGGCTGATCAACGAAACGGTGGAGTCAGCTTTGCTGGGACGGCAGCTTCAACCGCTGCTGAAGTGAAAAAAAGAGAGACGGAGGCCGAAAAATGGCCTTCGTTTCTTTACACGGAATTCACACGGAATTGACAGGATACAGCAAAATGACGAATCAAGCCGAAATTACAATAAGTAATGCTTATTGCAGAAATAAGAATTATTAGTGCCGAACACAAATAAGTTATGTTATGTAAACTGCAAAAGGACGATTGAAAAAAAATAGACAAACAAGCAAAAGACATGTTGACTTTTGACTATATGTCTGGTATTCTAACTAAGCTGTTTGACGGCGATAAAGTTCAAAAGTGAAGAACGAAAAAGTTTGAAAAAACTTGAAAAAAGTACTTGACAAAACGAACTGAGCCTGATATAATAGTGAATGTTCCGCTTGAGGAATGTGTACCTTGTAAATTAAACAACGTGAGAAAAGAAAGCACCAGCGGAGCGAGCTTTTCACGAGGCTCGCGACGAAGTTGTGGGTGAATAGGCTGTAGTCAATTCGGCCGAAAGCAGCAACTATAAAACAGAAGCAATGAAGTCATGATAAATGACTCTATGATTTGATTTGAACGGTGAAAACCGTTAGATACCATTTTATAGAGAGTTTGATCCTGGCTCAGGACGAACGCTGGCGGCGTGCTTAACACATGCAAG
>UQVS01000006.1 GCA_900544615.1 uncultured Oscillibacter sp.
GGCGGGTCAGGTCCTCGCCCTCTTTGCCGACGACCTCGCCCAGCCACTTTTTGATCTTCGGGGCATTGACATTATCATTGTAGACCCATCCCTCGTTGCCGGTGTTGTAGGGCGGATCGATGTAGATGCACTTGACACGCCCCTCATACCGGGGCAGCAGTGCTTTCAGGGCTTCCAGATTATCGCCCCGGATGATCATGTTTTCGCTGCCGTTATCTTCACTGTGCTGTCCGTTTTCATCAAAGCTATACTTGCGCTCCAACACCCGAAACGGCACTTCCTGATGGTGATTGATGACCTTGCTTTTTCCAATCCATTCAAGTGTTGGCATTACTGATTCTTCCTTTCGAAATCCAAAATATTGTCGGCGCTTTCGCCTGTTTCACTATAAATTTTTGAAAAAATGCTTCCTTTCAATTGAAGTAAAGGACGATACATTTCTTGGTACGCATTTACGAGTTGGTGATTTTGTTCCGCAATTCTCTTACTTAAATCATCCAGATGCAACCCGTTGGTTCTTTTGAGAACATCATAGTCAAAAGCAATTGTTTCTGCTGGAAAAGTGCCGGGATGTTCTTTTTCAATTTTAAGTGTCTCTTTTACAACAGCAAGACTGGAATAGTCACGCAGAGACGAATATGCTTGGATCTCTCCGTCTGAAATTTTGTCGAATATTTCTGTAGCATTGCAGATACTATCAATCAACTTCTTGACTTTTGGATAGTCATTTACACATAAGTGTGCATTTAATTGATCCAAAGCGATTTTGCACATCATTCTATATTTTTGAAATGTAGTTATTGCTGCAACAGGGTCTTTCATTCCGGTATCCATTGTTTCGATTAGCGGATGCATCGGATTAATTTTATCGATAGCATTTGCAAAGATTGCCTCTATTTTCGTCCACTTTTCATTTTCCTGCTTTAGGAAATTCTCCATTTGAATTTGCTTGCGTGTGAATCCGATTGTAACGACTACTGTAATAATAGCTACTAATGCGCCAAGCACTACGCCGTAGTAAGCAAGCATATCTGCAGGCGACCATAATGTAATATATCCGCTATTTAACTTATAACACTCATTAATAATGAGAGGTCCGACAATGGCAAAGGCGCACACTACTATGATAGCCAATATCAAATATTTTTTTCGTTTATTCACCGTTTGTCCCTCCCGGCTATCTCATATGATTTACAGTTCCTCCGCCTTGAACGTGGTATATCCCTCGTAATAGTAGCTGTGGTCGATACCCTTCATATAGACCTCGCGGCTATTAACCTCGTCGGTCAGAGCCGCTTTCAGCAGCACCTTGATCTCCACATCCTTGATGGGGCTGCGCTCCATGGCCAGCAGATAATCTTCCTTATCGACTTTGCTCCAATCCACCACCTGCCCGATACCGGCTTTCAGCATCTGGTCGAGCCACAGACGAGTGCTGCGGCCGTTGCCCTCGCGGAACGGGTGGGCAATATTCATCTCCACATACTTCTCGATGATCTCGTCAAAGGTGGACTGGGGCATCTTGTCGATGTTTCCAAGTGCCACCTCCAGATACATCAGCGGCGCAAAGCGGAAATTGCCCTTTGCCAGATTCACCGTGCGCAGTTCAGCGGCAAAGTCATAAATGTTCTCGAACAGTGCCTTATGAATGGTTTGCAGCGACGCGAATCTGCCGGGTGCCAGTTTGTCCAGAGCGCCGCTTTCAAACATCTCTACGGCTTTCTTTTTGCTGATGCGCTCCTCCTCGCGGGCAAGCTCGGCGGAGTTGGTGATACCAAGTTTATTTTCAAGTGCCATTGCGGGCCTCCCCATCATTTATGATTTGCTTTCTAAACAGCTCGTCCAAGGTTTTCCCGTCCCTGTCTTTCCATTCTATCCAGCCGTTTGTCGAGCCTCCAAGTACAAAGTTGCTTGCGCCGCTCGGTGTGTTGAAATCTAATGTAACATTCAAGATGTACTTTTCTCCAGCCTTGACAATAGATTGCTTGGACAGCAGCTCATCTCTAAGCCGATTATAGCTCAGCAAATGCGCCGGCTTATCCATGTTGATCTCAGAACCGTCCAGCACTTCAAATTTCTCACCGTCATACATGCCGCAGGCAGCAATACCGTTCCGCGAGGTATGAAGAATGCGTTCCTCATTGATCGACCTTTTCGCATCATCCATCTTATAGCCCTGTGTGGCCATGATAAACTGGATTTCATCGTAAACTTCTTCCACTGCTACAAGGTCATATTCATCGATTTCATACTTCGGAACAACGCTGTTTTCAACCTTGTATCGCTTGGATGCCTGCGCCTTCATAATTGCAAATTTTTCAAGGCCGCTGATCATATCCAGCGTAAATGTCTTGCTCTCAGCAAGAAACAAAATTGCTTTGTTCCAGAAATCTTTTGAACGGTTGTGATCGTCTAAACGATTGATGCCATTCCGCGTCTGTCCAATATAGATCTGCGCAATTCTGTTGTCATCACTCTCGTTGATCAAATAGTAAATACCCGGACGAGTAATTCCGGAAATATTTTTCGCCTCTGATAGGAGTGGGCGGGGAATTACATAGGTGGTCATCGTTGAGAGATTCCGGCGAATCGAGCGAATGCCGTCCGGCTGTCCATTATGATAGATCGTTTCCAGCTTCTTACTGATTGTCATAGGTCGCTCTCCTCCGCCTATACTTATAATTTCACAAAATAATTATACCACAAAATGCCATCTCCACAAGCAATATTTCGATGCTTGCGTCCCAGAAGCGGGAATTGATCGATATAACAAAAACGGGCGCGCAGCCTTGAGAAAGGAGGCTGCGCGCTCTGCTTTTTGTCGTTGGCCTTGTTCAGACGGCATATATCTTGGAATAAGCTATCTCAAAGCCACTTTGCGATCTGCCAGATCACCCGCTGTGCTGTCGTGATTGCGGCAATGTCTTCCTTCGTGGCAAAGCCGCGGGTGTTGACAACATGAGCGATTTGATTGATGTTATTTCCAATGCCGGCGAGTTGACGCCGGATTTCGGCGTATTCAGCGAGTGGTCGGGATCGGAGGTTCATGCCAGAGATCAGCGCACGGAGGAATACTTCCATTGGGAAGCCAGAGAGCATAGCCTGCTGTTTCAAATGTTCATGCTCCTGTTCATTCAAACGGAGCGATATTTTGATTGGTCGTTTTCTCATGATCGTTTTTCCTTTCAATTCATAAGGGGTTATAGGGGAATTGCTTCCCCTAACAAGCGCATTTGGACGGCCAAATGCTATGCTTGCGAAAGCAGTTTCCGTATAGCGGTTTCATTTTCGTGACAATGCTGTTGTAAAATTAACTTCTTGATTTATTGGTGTCCAATAGGTATAATAATTGTGAGAAATTTTTGAGGTGAATGACCGTGCTACACGAGGAACGAACTGCAAATATTCTTATCAACAAGGCGGGTGGAAACGCCGGGCCGGATGCCAATGGCTACCGTGTGGCGCTGCCATCTGTTTGGATGAAGGCCCTGGGTATCTCTGAGGACAGCCGCACCGTAACGCTGCAATTTGATGGGGAAAGCATCACCATCCGCCGCCCTGCCGTGTCTGATTACGATGACTTTCTGGCCAATGCCCGAAGCAGTAATCACGTCATCTTGATCCTGCACTACTACGATGGGGACGAGCTCTGCACGAAGATCTGCGCTGACCAAACCACTCATCAACTTGCCATCGAAAACGAGGTCAGTTCTCCCCTTTCCACCGCTTTCGGCGTGAACCGCAAGCCCACATGGGACGATCTGCAAACCTTCTTGAAAGACCGCTGTGTGCCGCAGGAGCGGGACGGTTTGAAATATTACCTGTCTGACTTGGGACTGGACTGCTATGACCCGCTGACGATCATCCGCAAGACCGAAGGGCGTATGGCAGAGGATTCGTGCTGGATCAAAATTGTGGAGGGCTGAATATGTCGATCAGATTGACAACGGGAAGCTGCATCGCGGAAACCTCGTCTAAGGGCAATCAGGAAAAATGGCTGGCAGATGGCCGCTGGTACAAGCTGGATCTGTTCGGCTACGAGGGACTGGCTGAAGCCGTGATCTCTGCGCTGCTGGCACAGACCAATACAGATGCGCTGGGCTTTCACTATGTGACCTACCGCATGGAGCGGATGAAAGTCCACGGACACATCCGAAACGGCTGTTCCAGTGCCAATTTTCTACGCCCAGGCGAGGCCATCCTGACCCTTGCGGAGCTGCTGAGAAAAGGCGTTGGCCCGGACTGGCAGACCGCGGTAAACCGCCTGCCCAATCTTCAGAGCCGCCTTGCGTGGTTGGTGGAGCAGGTTGAGCGGCTGACGGGACTTGACCGCTTCGGCACCTATCTGACGCTGCTGTTCGAGGTGGATATGCTGTTCGGCAACGAGGACCGGCATCTGAACAACATCGCTGTGCTGCGCTGCGGTGATGGCTTTGACTACTGCCCCATCTTTGACTTCGGCGCGGGTTTGCTGTCCAACACACGGGATTATTCCATGGAGATCGAACCGGCCGCATTGGTGCGGCACCTCAAGGCTCAGCCCATGAAAACGGGCTTTGTCCGACAGGTCCATGCGGCCCAAAATCTCTATGGGCCGCAGCTTCGCTGCGACTTTGCCGAAAAAGAGATCATGGCGGCCCTTTCAGAGCCGCTGGAGTTTTACGCCAAGCGGGATGTTCCTTATATCCGTGACCGTGTGACGGCCTGCATCAAATTCCAGCGGAAAAAGTTATTCTGATTTTCTGCCGTCCTCCCGCAGCCACGCGCCCCGCAGCACCATGCGGAGATACGCCGCCCGCCCGATGCCGTGGTCCTGCGCGGTGCGGGTGAGCCGCTCATATTCTGCCTGCGTCAAGCGGAGATTTACCTGCTTTTCCCGTAAGTTCTCTTTGTTCTTCATCTGATGATCCTCCCTATTATTCTTTTTCGGCTTGGTATATATTTATCTCAGTATCGCTCTACTCAGTCTTATTAGACGCTGAAAATCAGCGTTCAGGTGCGCTGATTTTCAGCGTTCTTGAAATTCGAAAATCGAAAGTCAAGAAATTCGGTTTTCGAATTTCAGGGGGTACAGTGCAGACGGCTTCCCCAACCCCTGCCGTTTCCGGCGCAGCAGGCCAGCTTGCTCCAGTTCGGATAGCAGCTTCTCCGCCTTGTTGTGGGCGCAGCCCAAGTCCTCCATAATGTGGCTGATGCCATAGTAAACAAAGGCGCGCCCTTGCTTATCGAACCACCCGCTTTTGCGGGAAAGTCCCATTTTGTCCAGCAATAATCCGTAAAGTAATTTTGCTTCACAATTCATGTTTTTGAATGATTCCTCCGTAAACAGCACCTTTGGAACACGGTAAAATGTAAATAGTTCTGATTCATGCTCGTAGAAATAATCCATATCGTTCCTCCTTGCCCGTTGGGGCATAAAAATAGCGGAGGCAGGCGATTGACCTGTCTCCGCTGTTGTTCTTTTGCTGTTTTTACCGCTCGCGCATGATCTCAAGCGCAGCGCTTTTGATGTTGTTCATGGCTCCTACCCACGCCATTTGGTCTCGTGCTTTCAGCTCCTCGTTTACGCCTTGTGCCTCTGCCATCTGGCGGATGATGGTTTCCAGCAGCTTGTCCTCTGTGGTGTCCGGTTCCGGCGGTAAAAGGCAGGGATAATACTGCTCGCCCCGCAGCTCGTAGTAAAGACCGTTCTCAAAAATGACCGGCGGCAATGGCGGTAAATTCTGCTCCATAATCCTCGCTCCTTTCTGCCGCTATTGTACGGAAGAAATTTGTATAGCGCCAGTATGCGAAAATCATCGCGCTCCCCTGCCCTTCGCGCGGTAACGGGCCTCCAGCAGCTTGATGATCTCCCGCTCCATCTGCTGCGCAGAATAATTGCGCGGGAAATACTTCCGCAGCGACTCGGTTTTGATGCGAACCTGCTCTTTCTGATTGGGCTTTTCCTCGGTAAGAATGGCGTACAGCACCTCCGGCGTCAGCTTTGCCTCGCGGGAAAGCTGCTTCATGCGGAGTGCCTGTGACAGCGACGGTGTGGCATCCTCCCGCCCAATCAAGTCCCACAGCTCCGCCTGCTCATCGCGGGTAAGATAAGACAACTCCACGGCGGGAGAAAAGGCGATGCGGCCATCGTCCACCATCTGAAGCAGCGGCGGGACAAGGTTGGTCAGGCGGATATATCGTTTGACCACATCTTTACTAATACCGGCTTCATATCCGATTTGTTCAGTTGTCAATTTCGGTGCGAGTTGCACCGAAGTTGATTTTCCTTGATGTTTCATTGCCTCCAACTTCATCTTGTAAGCGAATGCCTTTTCGCTGGGCAGCAGGTTTTCCCTCTGAAGATTGCTGTCCACCATCAGGATCACCGCTTCGTCGTCGCTCATCTCCCGCACCAGCACCGGCACGGTGGGCAAGCCCAATTTCTGCGCCGCCAAGCGCCGCCGATGCCCGCTGACCAGCTCGTAGCACTCCCCTTTTGGCCGGGCCAACAAGGGCGACAGAACGCCGTGGACACGGATGCTCTCCACCAGCTCGTCCATGGCGGCATCCTCCCGCACCCGATAGGGGTGCTTTGCAAAGGGCGACAGCTTGTCCGGCGGGAGCTGTGAAATAAACTCCTTCACCATACCGCCCCTCCCTCCGAAAGCGCGGCAGACACGTTCACATGGTAGTGAAGGTCGGAGCCGCGATAGTGGTAGTCCGCGTCAAAGGAATGGAGCCAACCGGCATTTTGCACATTCGCGTTTTCCCTCTCTTTTTCGGCCTGTAACCCTTGCGGCGCAAGGATTTTTCGTACTTGTGGCCCTTGGGCTTCCACGGTCGGCACAGAGGAGCTGGGGCATCTCGAAATGGTGGGAACCATTGTTCACCAGTTGACCCGAAATCTTACTGCGGACCAAATCAAAGAAGCCGGCTTTGACACCTACTTTGTGGATCACACCACCGGCGTATTTCCGCAGTTTGCTTCCGGGTATCCATGGTCTGCCGCCACCATGCAGGTCACTGGCGATACCATTGCGGATTTGACAGAAGACCTGGCAGCAGATGCTGCGCGCACGCAGGAACAACATGGAATATGCCAGCCGCTGCACATATTAACAGAAAAAGTGCGAGAATTTGCTTGACAAAACCGGCGGCAGACAACATAATTGGAGTGTTTCAGGCGGTATCTGCGGGCGATTCAGGCGCAGAGCCGAATCGCGCCGGCAGGATGCGGCGGCTGATGAGCCGTCGCTTTTTTGTGCAGAAAGCGAAAAAATTGGACGCTTCCGAAGGAAGCACCCGTAATGAAAGGAATTCAAATGATCACAGTCAACGACGTAAGCATGAACTTCAGCGGGCAGCCGCTGTTCAAACACGTGGATCTGAAGTTCGTCCCCGGCAACTGCTACGGCATCATCGGTGCCAACGGCGCCGGCAAATCCACCTTCCTGCGGATCCTCTCCGGGGATCTGGAACCCACCACCGGTGAGGTCATCATCCCCAAGGAAGAGCGGATGTCCATTCTGAAGCAGGACCATTTCCAGTATGACGCCTATACCGTGCTGGATACGGTGATGATGGGCAACCAGCACCTCTACGACGTCATGAAAGAAAAGGACGCTCTTTACGAAAAGGAGGACTTCACCGATGAGGATGGCGTAAAGGCCAGCGAGCTGGAGGCGGAATTTGCAGAAATGGGCGGCTGGGAGGCCGAATCCGACGTTTCCCGTCTGATTCAGGGACTGGGCCTGTCCAACGAGATTCTCTACAACGAAATGTCCACGCTTTCCGCCAAGGAAAAGGTGAAGGTGCTGCTGGCGCAGGCGCTGTTCGGCAAGCCGGATATCATCCTGCTGGACGAGCCTACCAACCATCTGGACATTCAGGCCATCGAATGGCTGGAGGACTTCCTGATGGAGTGCGAAAGCCTGATTCTGGTGGTGAGCCATGACCGGCACTTCCTGAATACCGTCTGCACCAACATTGTGGACGTGGACTACGGCCAGATCAAGATGTACGTGGGCAACTACGAGTTCTGGTATGAATCCAGCCAGATGGTGCAGCGGATGATGAAGGACCAGAACCGGAAGAACGAGGAAAAGATCAAGGAATTGCAGCTGTTCATTCAGCGCTTCTCCGCCAACAAGTCCAAGAGCAAGCAGGCCACCGCCCGCCGGAAGCTGCTGGACAAGCTGACGGTGGAGGAAATGCCCGCCTCCTCCCGGCGCTACCCCTTCGTGGGCTTTACCATGGATCGGGAATGCGGCAAGGAGATTCTGGCGGTAGAGGGGCTTTCCAAAACCGTGGATGGCCGCAAGGTGTTGGACAATGTATCTTTCCGCGTCAACAAGGGCGATAAGATTGCCTTCGTAGGCGAGGATGAGCTGGCCAAGACCACCCTTTTCAAGATCGTCATGGGCGAGCTGGAGCCGGATGAGGGAACCTATAAATGGGGTACCACCATCACCACCAGCTATTTCCCGCTGGACAACTCCGCCTTTTTCAACGACTGCGACCTGAATCTGGTGGACTGGCTGGCGCAGTTCACCCCCAAGATCCCCGAAGCCAATACTGAGTCCTTCAAGCGGGCCTTTCTGGGGCGGATGCTCTTCTCCGGCGACGATGTGTTCAAGCCGGTGAAAGTCCTATCCGGCGGTGAAAAGGTGCGGTGTATGCTCTCCCGCATGATGCTCTATGGCTCCAATGTGCTGGTGCTGGATCAGCCCACCAACCATCTGGATCTGGAATCCATCACCGCCGTCAACAACGGTCTGGTGGACTTCAAGGGCGTGGTGCTTTTCGCCAGCCATGACCATGAGTTTGTCCAGACCATTGCTAACCGCATTATGGTACTGGAAAACGGCCATCTCACCGACCGCCTCGGCACCTATGAGGACTATATCGCCTCTCTGGTACAGGTCTGACGCGGCGTCGGACGCCGCCCTATCTCCCCCCTGCACACTTCTGATTTTCAAAGGAGGTTCCCGCCTATGCCCCCCGCTGTAAGCATCATCGTCCCGGTTTATAATGCGGAACGCACGGTCGGCCGGTGCATCGAGAGTATTCTGAATCAGGAATACACCGATTTTGAACTCCTGCTGGTCAATGACGGCAGCACGGACGCCTCCGGCTCCCTGTGCGACGGCTATGCCGCAAAAGATGCCCGTATCCGGGTGATCCACAAGAAAAACGGCGGCGTCTCCGCCGCCCGGAATACTGCGCTGGATCTGGCGCAGGGAACCTACCTGCAATTTCTGGACAGCGATGACTGGCTGACACCGGACGCCACCTCCTCTCTGGTGCGGGCAGCAGAGGACACCGGGTGCGACCTGATCGTGGCAGACTTCTACCGGGTAATCGGCGAGCGGGTCTCCCAGAAGGGGGACATCGACGAGGATGGCGTGATGACCCGCGAAGAATACGCCGCCCACATGATGGAAAATCCGGCGGATTTTTACTACGGCGTTCTCTGGAACAAGCTTTACCGGCGGGCCATCGTGGAAGCCCACCACCTGCGGATGGACCCGGAGATCAGCTGGTGCGAGGACTTCATGTTCAATCTGGAGTATATCCGCTATGCCGCATCCTTTCAGGCTCTCCCCATTCCCATCTATTACTATGTGAAAACCAAAGGCTCGCTGGCCAATCAGAATCTCACCATCAGCAATACGGTAAAAATGAAGCTGACGGTGTTTGAGTACTATCAGCGCTTCTTCAAAACCGTTCTGGACGAGGAGGAATACGAGAAGTGCCGGCTGAAGGTCTACCGTTTCCTGCTGGACGCCGCCAAAGACGGCTCCGTTGTGCCTCTGCCCCTGCCCAATTCCCGGAAGCTGGGAGAGGAGCGGGTACAGGCTTCCCCGGACACTCTGCGGGAGGACGGCCCTCTGTACGACGCGTTCCGGGAGCGGAAGCTCCTGGAACGGTATCTGGAAACGGCCGCGCTGAAGCATGATCTGCCCCTGCAGGACGCCAGAGTACTGCTGTTTCTGCAAAGCCTGCACTTCCAGCCCACCCGCCGGGAGCTGATGGATCTGACCGCCCTTTCCCGCAGAACGCTGTCCGTGTCCCTCCAGCGCCTGACGGCCAGAGGACTGATCCGCCTGACGGAGCAGCGTCAGAAAAAGGCCCCCGCCCGGCTGGCAGTCACGTTTCTTCCTGCCGCGCAGCCGGTGCTGCGGGATCTGGACGCTTCGCAGGCAGACTGTGCCCGCATCCGGCTGTCCGCCCTTTCTGCGGAAGAAGCGGCGGAATACGAGCGCCTGTCCAGCAAGGTGCAGTCGCAGATCAAAAAAATTCTGGAATAAAGCGCCTGATCTATGGCGAAAAAAGGCGAAACTGGCGATCAATTTGGAAATATTGTGCGACGGGAAGGAAAACAGCTGCGAAAGAACCACGGAAAAGTTGTCTTTCGATTTCAATCCTAAATTTTTCTGAACTTGTCAAGTGCAGAAAAACTTACAGCGGCGCGTCGCGAAAACTTGTTCGACACGCTGAAGACTCTGCTGTCCTGAGCAGAGTCTTTTTTCCAGAGAAGCCGCACAATGTGCTTCTGCCCTGCGATGCTTATGCATACACTCACACAGGGAGGAATGAAACGATGCGCCACTCCATCTGCAAAAACTTTTTTAAAAACGGCAAACCCCACACCACTGTTCAAATTTATACCGACGTATGGATCAAAGTGATTGAACAGTTAGAACGCTCCAAAGAGATCCTGTCCCTCGCCAGATAGCCGCTGCCAACCAACTTCCCCCGCTTCCATTGCACATAAGCTGCGATGAAAGCGGGGAAGTTTATTCTGGCAGCAGAACAGGAGGCGGACAAATATGGAAAAGGCTGCAATTTACTGCCGTCTGTCAGAGGAAGATCACAGCAAGAAGCATAAAACGGAGGACAGCGGCAGCATCCGCAATCAGAAAGCCATGCTGCTGGAATATTCCATCCGGCAGGGGTGGGAAGTATATGACATTTACAGCGATGATAATTACACGGGTTCCGATAGGAACCGCCCGGAATTCACCCGCCTGCTGAATGACGCCAAAGCGCACAGGTTCGATATCATCCTCTGTAAAAGTCAGTCCCGGTTTACCCGTGAATTGGAGCTGGTGGAAAAGTACATCAACGGGCTGTTCCCTCTTTGGAGGATCCGCTTTGTCAGTCTGGTTGACAAAGCGGATACAGCCAACAGGGGCAACAAGAAGTCCCGCCAGATCAACGGGCTGGTCAACGAATGGTATCTGGAGGATATGTCTGAAAATATCCGTTCCGTGCTGACCAACCGCCGGAAAAGCGGCTTTCACATCGGTGCCTTCGCACTCTATGGCTATAAGAAAGACCCTGAGCAAAAAGGACATCTGCTCGTTGATGCGGAAGCCGCTGCCACCGTGCGGGAAATATTCACCCTTTTTTCGCAGGGATACGGAAAAACCGCCATCGCCCGGATGCTCAATGACCGCGGCATACCGAATCCCACGGAATATAAGCGGCTGCATGGACTGCGTTATCAGCAGCCAAAACGAAAAAACAGCACGCTATGGAAATACTCTGCGATCTCCGATATGCTGACCAACGAAATGTACATCGGCAACATGGTGCAGGGTAAATATGGCAGCGTTTCCTATAAAACCAAGCAGAATAAGCCGCGCCCGCAGGAGGAATGGTATCGTGTGGAGCATACCCATGAGGCAATTATTGACCGCGATCTGTGGGAGCGGGTGCAGGCACTCATTACTTCCCGTGCAAAGCCCTTCACGGCGGGAACGGTCGGGCTGTTTGCCCGGAAAGTCCGCTGCGCCAACTGCGGTTATACCATGCGCTCCTCTAAAAATCGCGGGAAGCACTATCTGCAATGCTCCAGCCGGCACGTGGCAAAGGACGCCTGCATCGGTTCCTTTATTGCAGTGGATCAGTTGGAAAAAATCGTTGTTCAGGAATTGAACGCTCTCTCGCAGCGCTATCTGGATCAGGACGAATTGGAACGAAGCGTTGCGTTGAACCAGAATCTGGAACAGCAGAGAGCGTATTGGCTGAATGTCAAAGTGAAGCTCACAAAACAGCTGGCGGATAACCGCGCATATCTGCGTATTCTCTATACCGATAAAGTAAAAGGCCTTGTCACTGAAACGGACTACCTGTCCATGTCTGCGGACTTCTCCGCAGAGCGGGAGCGTATGGAATTGCAGATCAGGGATACAGAACGCCATATAGAGGATCTGGAAAGCCGGACACTCTCCGGAGATCAACGAAAGGAGATCGTTCAGCACTATACCCATGTGGAACACCTGACCCGTGAAATGGTGGAGATCCTCATCGACTATATCACGGTCGGCAAGCGAATCCCCGGCACACAGGATGTCCCCATTGAAATTCACTGGAATTTCTGATCCGAAGCGTTGTTTCCCATAAGCGGTCTTGGCTTTTGCTGCAAAAGCCGCTATAATACGCTCTGCTTGCTCGGAGGGCAAATCATTCGCTGGAAATGATGGGCTGGATAAGGCAACAGGCTGAGACGCCTGTACTTATCCAGCCCTTTTTGTACTCTGCATATCGATCCCGCCAAGCAGTCCTCGCGGGCAATCTCCTGACGGATCAAATCTGACCGATCTACTTCAAATACCTCGCCGCCTTTGGCAGCGTCCTGATCTCGTCCATCTACGGCGTAGTAGACGCCGCCATGGTGGGGCAGTATCAGGGGCCGACGGGTACGGCGGCGCTGGCCGTAGTCGCCCCGGTCTGGAACATCATTTACAGTCTGGGCCTGCTGACCGGCATCGGCGGCAGTGTCCTTTTCAGTACCATGCGGGGCCAAGCAGCCGGCAACGAAAAGAAATCCAACGAATACTTTTCGGCGGCTGTCATTGGGACGGTCATTCTAGCCGCTCTGACTTGGGTGGCTGTCATCTTCTTTGACCGGCAGTTTCTGACGCTCTTCGGCGCGGAGGAGACCCTGCTGCCGCTGGCGCGGGAGTATCTGTTCCCCATTAAGTTTGTCGTCCCCAGTTTCCTGTTCACACAGCTGATGTCGGTATTTCTACGCAACGACGGCGACCCCGCACTGGGGCCACCAAATCGGTGCTGCTCGGCGGCGGTGTTTGGCGTAGTCTGGACGCTGGCGGCAGAACTGGTTCCCAATGGATTCGTCCGCATCTTCATAACGCCCACAGACAGCATCCTGAGCATCGCCCCCGGTATCATCCGCCGGTACGGTATTTCGTTCCTGCTGCTGCCCTTCAGCATCTTCTCCACCTACTACTTGCAGGCCATGATGAAGCCCTCCACCGCCTTTGTCGTGTCCGTGAGCCGCGGCGCTGTCATCAGCGGCATTCTCATCTACCTGCTTCCAGTGATTGCCGGAGCGAGCGGCATCTGGTTCGCCATGCCCATCACGGAGCTGGTAGTGGCGGTATTTATGGCGGTCATGATGCGGCGCTGTCAGAAGCAGCCGATCAGGTAACTGCCGAACGCATATTCAGACATATTTTTCCCGTGCCGTGAAATCCGGGGCTTTACGGAAGCAGACGGGGCATCCCAATCGGCCCGGAAGATTCAGATCGTCCCGGTGTCAGCTTATAGAACTCAGCGCTGCTGCGGCCATGTACAGATAACAGAAACCTGCTCCGATACAGCAGCGCGGCTGCCAGAATTGGCAGCCGCGCTGTCTTATATGCAGGAACCGGTCCGTTTTCTGTTAAACCCTGCGATTCATAATTTCTCCTCATGAACGAACATGATCAGGAAACTGACAGCCAGCAGGACACAGGAGATCCAGATCCCCCGTTCTGCCAGACAGTCTGTCAGTCTGGTCCCCAGCCCTGCGCCTACGGCGAACAGGCCGATCACCCCAAAATAGGTCAGCGCCTTGTACAGCACCTCCCTGTCGCGGGTATGAAAATAGATGCACAGCGACTCAGTGCCGCTCCGCATATTGCCAATGCACATGGTACTGGCGTAAGCGTGGCCCCGCACCTTGCGGAAGGTCTGCACCTGCATGGCGCACACAAAGGACACAATGGCATTGGCGAAGGTGTTGACGCTCTGCGGCAGAAAGCCGACTCCGAAAAGCAGGATGATTTCCGCCAGCACAATGAGCTGCCGCCAATGCACCTTTTCCATGTATTTGAAATGCCGGTGAACACACTCCGCCGCAAAAATGCCCAACAGGAAGGACAGCACCGGGATGAGATACCGAACGCAGTGTTCCCATTCGCCATCGAACAGGTATGCGCTGAACAGGACAATATTGCCGGTCTGTGCGTTGGCAAATACCTTGCCCCGGCAAAGATACGTATAGGCGTCCTGCAAACCGCCGGAGAGAATAATAAAGGCCGCCGTCAGGAAAGATTCTGACATCTGCCCGTGCCGTTTGTAATGACACACCATCCACCACTTCTTTGAATTTCAGCTGGCAGTCTCAATTAGAACCATGCCAGCGCTCCTTGACCCGCAGTCGGCTGATAGCTCGCGCCAGATTTGCCTGCGCGCGGCCGTATTCCTGAATACTGTGCTTTTGCACGAGTTCCTCCTTTGCTGCATCTGCCGCCCGCTTTGCCCGATTGGCGTCAATGTCCTCCGGGCGTTCCGCTGTATCCACCAGAAGCAGGACTTCCCCATCTTCGATTTTAACCAGCCCGGAGGAAACCGCAGCAGTCCGCAGCGGTTCGTCTGCCGGCTGAAAGCGCAGCTCCCCCGGCACCACAGCGGCAATCATATTGCTGTGATGCGCCAGAATACCCATGGCGCCATCTGTGCATGGAACCGTCATGAATTCACAGCTGCCATCAAAAAACGACGTATCCGAGGCAAGAATCCGTGCATGAAAGGGCGTCATCCGTTTTCACCGTCCTCCAGCTTCTTCGCTTTGGCAACAACATCATCCAGTGTTCCCACATTATAGAAGGCCGCTTCCGGATACTGATCCATTTCGCCGTCCACGATGGCCGCAAAGCCCCGAAGGGTTTCTTTCAAGGGAACATATACGCCGGGAATCCCCGTGAATTTTTCGGCCACATGGGTGGGCTGCGCCAGAAAACGCTGGATGCGGCGGGCGCGGTTCACCGTCTGCCGGTCCTCATCGCTCAGCTCATCCATGCCCAGAATCGCAATAATATCCTGCAATTCCCGATACTTTTGCAGAATTTCCTGCACCTTTCTGGCAATCCGATAATGCTCAGCGCCCACAATATCCGCCTCCAGAATCCGGGAGGAGGATTCCAGCGGATCTACGGCAGGATAAATTCCCTGTTCGGAGATTTTGCGGCTCAGTACGGTTGTGGCGTCCAGGTGGGCAAAGGTCGTTGCCGTGGCAGGGTCGGTCAGATCGTCTGCCGGAACATAAACGGCCTGAACAGAGGTCACGGAGCCGTCTTTGGTAGAGGTGATCCGCTCCTGCAGCTGCCCCATCTCATTGGCAAGGGTGGGCTGATAGCCCACGGCGGAAGGCATTCTGCCCCGCAGGGTGGAAACCTCGCTGCCTGCCTGTACAAATCGGAAAATATTGTCGATGAACAGCAGCACGTCCTTGTGTTCCACATCCCGGAAATGCTCTGCCATGGTCAGCCCGGACAGCGCCACGCGCATCCGGACGCCGGGGGATTCATTCATCTGACCGAACACCAGCGCCGTTTTATCGGCTACCCCGCTCTCCCGCATCTCATGCCAGAGGTCATTGCCTTCCCGGCTGCGTTCGCCTACGCCGGTAAAAATAGAGTAGCCGTTATGCTCTGTGGCCACATTGTGGATCAGTTCCTGAATCAGAACCGTTTTGCCCACACCTGCTCCGCCGAACAGGCCGATTTTTCCGCCCTTTGGATACGGCTCCAGCAGATCGATCACTTTGATGCCGGTTTCCAGAATTTCTACCGCAGGGCTTTGCTCCTCAAAGGAGGGCGGTTCCCGGTAGATGCTCCTGCGGGGTACCTCGGCGGGAACCGGCTCTCCGCCGTCAATGGGCTGTCCCAGCACGTTGAACATCCGCCCCAGCGTCGCTTCCCCCACAGGAACCTCTATGGTTTTCCCCGGCGCGGATACCTTCATGCCCCGTGCAAGCCCCTCACTGCCGGCCAGCATGATGCAGCGGACAATGTTTCCACCCATATGCTGGGCCACTTCCATGACCCGCGCCTGTCCGTTCAGCTCCACGGACAGCGCTTCCCTGATTCTGGGCAGGTGTCCGCCTTCAAACTCAACATCCACCACAGGGCCGGATACCTGTGTGATTGCTCCAATTTTCATACTGTCATTCCTCTTTCCCAAAGCTCTGGCGCTGTGCTGCCGCACCTGCGGAAATCTCTGTGATCTCCTGTGTGATGGCCGCCTGCCGCACCCGGTTGTATTGCAGCTTCAAACCGGCCAGCAGTTCTTCCGCGTTCTGATTGGCGGCGTCCATGGCGGTCATGCGGGCGTTCTGCTCACTGCAGAAGCTGTCCAGCAAAGCGCTGTAAATGAAGCCGGAAACATAGCTGGGGATCATGTTGTTCAGAACCGCTCCCACGGACGGGTAAAACTCAAATGGCTCCTGTACGGCCTTTTCCTTGGCTGGCGGTGCAAAATGCGTCCGATGAAACGGCAGCAGACGGGTAGACTTCGCTTCGGAGAGCAGGCTGCTCTCCATATCCGTATAAACCACAAAAATCTCTTTCAGAGCGCCTTTTTGAAATCCGTCCAGCAGCAGAGCGCTGATCTCCCGCGCACGATCCAGCGTTGGGTTCTGCGCGGTATAAAGAAAGCTGTGCTGAATGGGAATATGGTGCTGGTCAAAAAAGCGGCGGCCATACTCCCCCACCACATATAATTTTGTGTCCGGGTGCTGGGCGAGGAGCTTCTGCGCCTCTTTGATGACATTCTGGTTATATGCGCCAGCCAATCCCTTATCCGCCGTAATGACAAGGCATCCGTAAGTGCCTTCCAGCGGCGTGTTATTATCCGGCGGGTAAAAATACAGACTGTCCACATCCCCCGCCGTGCGGAAGATCCGTTTGATCTCCCCCCGCAGCGCGTCAAAATACGGGCGGGTATCCGCCAGATCGTTCCGGGCCTTCCGCAGCTTTGTGGAGGCGATCAGATACATGGCATTGGTGATTTTCCGGGTCTGCTGCACGCTCTCAATCCGATTTTTGATCTCGCGGGTATTTGCCATCTCACTCACCGCTCTTTTCCGCAGCCTGATACTGCGTCAGGAACTCCTTCGACAGCTGCAAAAGCATTTTCTGATCGTCCTCGCTCATCTGACCGCTCTCATCAATCCGGCGGCACAGCGCCGGGTTCTGCGTTTCCACAAATCGCAGCAACTGACCACGGAAATCGTCTATCTCAGCCAGTGGAACCGGCTGCATCACATGATGCAGAGCGGCTGTCAGCAAGATGACCTGCTGGTGCTGGGCGTAAGGATGATACTGTGGCTGGCGCAGCAGGCGCATCAGGCCCTGACCATACACCAGCTGGCGCTTGGTTGTCTCATCCAGATCGCTGGAAAACTGGGTAAATACCTCCATCTCCCGATACTGGGCCAGATCCAGCCGCAGAGCGCCTGCGGCCTTTTTCATGGCTTTGGTCTGGGCATCGCCGCCCACACGGGACACGGACAATCCCACATTGACAGCGGGACGCTGTCCTGAGAAGAACAGATTGCTTTCCAGAAAGATCTGACCGTCGGTAATGGAGATGATATTGGTCGGGATGTAAGCAGACACATCGCCTGCCTGCGTTTCTACAATGGGCAGTGCCGTCATACTGCCGCCGCCCAGTTCGTCGGAGAGGTGCGCCGAGCGCTCCAGCAGGCGGGAATGAAGATAGAATACATCGCCGGGGTACGCCTCCCGGCCGGGAGAACGTTCCAGCAGCAGGCTCAGCGTCCGGTACGCCACCGCGTGCTTGGAAAGATCGTCATAGACGATGAGGACGTCCCTGCCTTTCCGCATAAAATACTCGCCCAGAGCGGTTCCCGCATAGGGCGCAATATATTGCAGGGACGCTGACGCGCTGGCTGGGGCATTCACCACAATGGTATAGTCCATAGCGCCACGGTGCTTCAGGTTTTCCACCAGCTGCGTCACTGAACTGGATTTCTGCCCGATGGCCACATAGATACAAACTACATCCTTGCCCTTCTGGTTCAGGATCGTATCCAGCGCAATGGCGGTCTTGCCGGTCTGACGGTCGCCGATGATCAGCTCCCGCTGTCCCCGGCCGATGGGGAACATGGAATCGATGGCCAGCAGACCTGTTTCCATGGGGCGGTTTACCGGCTGGCGGTCAATAATGCCGGGAGCCGGAGACTCAATGGGCAGATAGTCCTCCGCCGGGATATCGCCCTGCCCGTCAATGGGAGTACCCAGGGCGTCTACCACACGGCCGAGAAAACCGCCGCCAACTGGAATACCTGCGGTTTTTCCTGTGCGGCGGACTATGCTGCCTTCTTCAATGCTTTCGCTGTCTCCGAACAGGACGCAGCCCACACGGTCAGGGCGAAGATCCTGCACCATGCCCTTGACGCCGGAAGCAAACTGCAAAATCTCGCCGTAAGCCGCGTTTTCCAGCCCGCTGACGGTGGCGATCTCATCGCCCACAGTCAGGACGCTGCCCACCTCTTCCGGCGTCACCTCCGGCTGCCAGTTTCGGACAGCCTCCCGCATCAGCGGAATCACGGACATTCCGGCGGGCTTCAGCTGTTCCAGCTGTTCCCGGAACTGGCGCAGACGCCCTTCCAAACTCCAGTCATACAGGTCTGCGCCAACCTCCAGCCGGAAGCCGTTTTCCAGCGCAGCGTCCTGTTCCCATTGGAGGAGAACCGCCTGCCCGTACTTTTTCCTCAAAAACGCTTCAAAACGTTTTTTTTGTGCTTCAGTGGGTTCCACCGCACTGTGCAGAACGGCTTTTTGAATACGCTCACGCATGGGGTTCCCCCCTCTCCGCCTGATTCAAGAACTGGTCGAAGGCGTCTCCGCCGGATTGAAGCACCAGCTTTTCCGTGGCCGTCACAGCCAGATCCTGTAGTTCCTTCTGGGCGTCGGCCAGCAGCTTGTCATGCTCTCTCTGGGCCGCAGCGTGGGCATCGGCCAGAATCTGATCCGCCTGAGTCTGCGCCTCGGACAGCTGCTTCTGAACGGACGCGTCCGCCGCCCGCTGCATCTGCGCCATTTTCTCTGCTGCCGCGGCATCGGCGTCCTTCATCTTCCGCTGGGCCTCTGCCGCAGCCTGTTTTGCGTCTGCCAGCAGCTTCGCCGCCTGAGCATCCTGTTCCCGATAAAAGGACTGGCGTTTTTCCATAAACGCTTTTACGGGCTGATAGAGCAGCAGATACAAACCGCCTGCCAGAATTACAAAATTCAGCAGATGCAGCAGAATCTGCTGCCAGTCAATATTCAAAGGGATATTCATGGTTTCCCACCCGCCTTACAGCACGAAGATAATCAGAATGACCACCAACAACGCGTAAATGATTGCCGTCTCAATGAAAACCAGCCCCAGCATCAACGTAGTGCGGATCTTGCTTTCCGCCTCCGGCTGGCGCGCGATCCCCTCCGCAGCCTTGCCGACGGCAACGCCCATGGCGATTGCGCCGCCGGCAGCGGCCAGGCCGATGGCAATACCGGCGGCCAGAGACTTGGAGCCAGCAGCGTTGTCCTGCTGTGTCTGTTCCGTTTCTGTAGTCGCCGCCGTGGGCGCGGCATCGCTTGCAGAAGCAGCCAGCGCAGGAACGGTCAGTGCCAGTACGACCAGCATGACCATCAGAAAAGCAGGAATTCTCTTATTGAACCGTTTCATTTTGATTACCTCCAAATGATTGTTCGATCAATGATCGATAAATTGATGAATCAATGAATGCTCCGCAGCGGTGCGCCGTCTTAAACCGCGCGCTGCTTTTGGCCGGATGCAGGCTCCGAACGCTGGGATACCTCGCCGTAAAACAGGGCTGTCAGCATCGTCAGCACATAAGCCTGAATCAAGGCGTGGAGCAGAGTGAACAGAATGCCCACCAGAACCGGCAGCACATAGCTGAGCTGAATATAGTAGTAAACCAGCTCCGTTACCAGCAGGCCGCTGAGCAAAGCGCCAAACAGACGGAAGCTCATGGAGATGGGCAGAGAAAACTCTTTTAAGGTGCGCCCAATCCCTTTGACGCCGTTCCCGGCAATACCGCCGGACAAAATCACCAAATAGGAAAGACATCCCAATGCAATGGCGCCGTTCACATCCGACAGCGGGGCCGGAAGCGTCACGGAGCGTCCCACCGTGGTAACCGCCTGAAATCCGAACAGTTCAAACAGCGTGCCCACAAAGATGTAAGCCCCTGCTCCAAAGATGTACGCCCCCAGAAATCCGTTGCGCTGGGGGCTGCTGGTCTTTGCCATGCCGTCAAACATACTGACCGCCTGTTCCAGCAGCATCTGAAACCTGCCGGGAACCATCTGAAAGCGGGGGATGACGAAGATGCGGATGCACGCCGCCGCAATCAGCAGGACAGCCGAAACCGTCATGGCCGAAATCAGGCCCGGATTCACGTTTTTCCACCCCAACAGGCTGATCTGGTTGTCCTCATGCAGAACAGCGTCCCGCATGGCAGTCTGGATGGTTTCCGTCTTTCCCGGTGAAGCGGTCAGCAGGCTGCCCGCAAACAGAACGGCAACCAGCAGGACCCAGAGAATCAAAAATTTCCTATGCTTTTTCATGTAAAAACCAGCTTTCTTTCTGCGTTGGAAAACAGGCGTCGCAGGCCGCGCCCGCCGAAACCGGATCGATGGATTCTGTTATCATTCGTTCTAAAAATTCATTGCTTTCCAAGGACGGCTGTATTATACTGTCATGGCAGCAAGATGTAAAGAGTATATTTGATATATTAACTATATCTTAATAGCATGACAAAGAGGTGAAGATTTTGGCAGTACCTTACGATTATTACCGCATTTTTTACTACGTCGCCCAACACAAAAGCTTTACACGGGCTGCGGAGGTATTGGGCAATAACCAGCCCAATATCACCCGCTGCATGAACAATCTGGAACAGGATCTGGGCTGTAAGCTCTTCATCCGCACCAACCGCGGCATTTCCCTGACGCCGGAAGGAGTTCGGCTTTACGGCCGGGCAGCCGTCGCATTTGAGCAGCTGCGTCTGGGAGAGAATGAGATCCGCGAGGATTGCAGTCTGGAAACCGGCAGCATCTCCATTGCCGCCAGCGAAACCGCCCTGCATCTGCTCCTGCTGGATCGGCTTGCCGCTTTTCACCGCGCCTATCCCGGCGTTCATCTCCGCATTACCAACGACTCCACCCCACGGGCCGTAGAAGCCCTGCGGCGCGGACAGGTAGACTGTGCTGTGGTCACAACGCCTTTTCAGGTAAAGGAACCGCTGCACGAGACCACACTGCTCTCTTTTCGGGAAATTCTTCTCTGCGGTTCCGATTTTTACCAGCTTTCCGCAGAAATGAGACGACTTCAGGATGTAGAGAGTTGTCCCTTCGTCTGCCTCGGAACAGGAACCAGCACTTTTTCTTTTTATCAGAAGCTGTTTTTTAAGCATGACCTCACCTTTCATGTGGATATGGAGGCCGCCACCATGGATCAGGTTCTGCCCATGGTGCAGCACAATCTTGGCATCGGATTTTATCCGGAACCCATGGCGTCTCCCGCCATTGCAGAGGGTCATGTGACGCAGATCCATCTGGCAGAGCCGGTTCCGAAACGCTCTGTCACTCTGGTTGAAGATACATCCCATCCGCAAAGTATTGCCATGAAAACCTTGAAGAAAATGCTGTTGGACTCAACGAAATGATGCAGCGAATCTGCTCACATCTGCCCCCGCAAAATGCAGCGTCAAAAAATTCTCACATTGCATCATTCATCGGCTCTGGAATGTTGTCCTTACGCGATCGCAGCAGAACAGAAGGCCCGCGTGACCTATGACAATATTCTGCGTCTTTCCGATGATCCGGATGTCAGCGACGCCATCAAGTTCCTGCGCGCCCGCGAAATTGTCCATTTTCAGCGCTTCGGTGAAGGTCTTCGGCTGGCGAAGGAACGGCTGGATCAGAAAAACGTCTATTTCCTCAATCCGGGCTTTGACAGCAAATAATCCGCAAACAGCGCGGTTGCAGTTGCTCTTTTGCAGACAATGTGATATACTTTATGCTATTACAGGCATGAAAGCAAAGGAGATTTTACCGTGGATCAGATACACGAAATTGAGTTGGAAGACTGCCCCATCTGCCGCGGCATCGGCACCATGGAGGATGAAGCAGGCTGGTGCGTTTACGTATCCTGTCTGGACTGCGGCGCACAGACGGCCCACGTCAGCTACAACACGCCGGAAGAACGGCTGGCCGCAGCGCAGCAAGCTGCACACCTTTGGAACATCGGCAAGGTCATTCATACCGGCGTTGGCGACTGAATCGGCAAAGGAAGGAATGCTCAGTGAGCATTCCTTCCTTTTTACAGCGTAAGAGCAGAAAAAACTCCGAAGGATGAATCCTTCGGAGTTTTTTGCGTGCAATCAGGCAGCCAGCAAGCTGGGCAGCCAGGTCACCAGCGGCGGGAACACCGCGCACAGAACGGTGACGATGCAGATGATAATGATGAAGGGGATAACGCCCTTGTACACTTCCTGGATCTTGATGTCGCCCGGCAGAATACCCTTGACATAGAACAGGGCAAAGCCGAAAGGCGGGGTCATGAAGCAGGTCTGCAGCAACGTGGCGATAACGGCCACCAGCCACAGCCGGTCGAAACCGAACTGATCCATGATGGGCAGGAAGATGGGGAACACGATCATAACAATGCCCAGCCAGTCGATAAACATACCGAGGATGAACACGATGACGCACATGATGGCGAAAGCGCCCCACTTGCCGATGCCCATGCCCAGCACCCAGTCAGCGATGATCTGGTCGCCGTCCAGAGACATGAATACGCCGGTGAAAGCCGCAGCGCCGAACAGGATGATGAACACCATGGCGGTGGTCTTTGCGGTATCGATGAGGGACTCTTTCATCATTTCCCAGCTGAACTGCTTGTAGAAGATGGCCAGAATCAGGGCGAAAATGGCGCCCATGCCGGCAGCCTCCGTGGGGGTAGCAATACCGCCGAAGATGGAACCCAGCACGGCGAAGATCAGGATCAGGGGCGGGATCAGGTTGATGAGGGAACCGCTGATGCGCTTCTTCAGAGGCATCTCAGCCAGTTCCTCAGCGCTCATGGCCGGACCCCAATCTGGATGGATGCGGCAGACCACCATCAGGTAGATGATGTAGCACAGGGAAAGCATCAGACCGGGGGTAATGGCGGCAAAGAAAATCTTGCCGACAGAAACCTCAGCATAGCTGCCCATGGACACCAGCATGATGGAGGGCGGGATCAGAATACCCAGAGAACCGCCGGCGCACACCATGCCGCAGGCCAGAGAGGGCTTGTAGCCGCTGCGAAGCAGCACGGGCAGGGACAGCATACCCATGGTGACCACGGATGCGCCCACGATACCGGTGGTGGCGGCGAACACGGTGGAAACCAGAATGACGGCCAGACCCAGACCGCCCTTCAGGGGGCCAAGAAGGTAACGGATGGACTCAAACAGGCCATCTGCCACCTTGGAATGGGTCAGGAAGTTTGCCATCAGCACGAACATGGGGATTGCCACCATGGAGTAGCTCTGCATCTGGTCGTAAATTTTGGTCATGGCGATGGTAACGCCGGGGCCGCCCCAAGCCAGCCAGCCAACAAGGACACCGGCGCCGCCCAGAACGAAAGCCAGCTCCTGACCCAGCACCAGACCGACTACCATCAGGCCGAACAGGGCGATGATCATGATGACCGCCATCTTATCAGCGAGAATGCCGGACGCGGAGACCCACGCCTGAAGTTGTTGCATAATTGCCGCCATTACTGGGCCTCCTTTCCGTCAGCGGGAAGCGTTTTCTTCCCCTGTGCCAGCTCCACAATGGCCTGAACCTGCTTGAGAATCTCAGAGACAGACTGAATCGCCAGCAGCGCAAGGCCGATAAACAGGCACAGCTTCACCGGCCAGGTAGGCGCGGCCCACACGGAGTAGGTCTGCTCATGGGTGGTGTAAGCGCGCAGGAAGAAGCTCCAGCCGCTGGGCAGCAGGCTCACCACGAAAGGCACCAGGAAAATCAGATACGTAATGATATGCAGGATGTGCTGCGCCATCTGAGGCAGCATGGCAAAAACAACGTCCACTGCCACGAAGGCCTTCTTCTGGAAGCCGTAAGCGCAGATCAGGATGATGTAGCAGGCGAAGAGCATCACGGTCAGATCCTGGGTCCAGATCTGCGGCCGGTTGAAAATACGCCGCAGAACCACCTCACAGAGAATGACGCCGAGGATGCCCAGCACCAGAACGGAAAATACACGGCCAAGAATATCGTTGAACTTGTCAATGCCGTTGCAGATCCCTTTGATTACTTTCATTTCAGCACCTCTTTCTCTTATAGTTCAGAATTTCGTATAAGGAAAGGGCTGCTTAACCTTCGGCCCGGTTGAAGCCGAAGCCGTAGTCGCCGGTCCAGTCGCGATAGTTATTTGCGGTTTCGCGATAGGCCTGCATGGAGTCATAGACCATCTTAAAGTTGGGGTTGATCTCGCACTCCTCCGCATAGGTCTGGAGGCAGGTCTCACGGATCTTCGCCATATCCTCATCGTTGAGGTGGGTAACCGTAATGCCCTCCTCGTCGATCATCTTGTTGGTGACGGTCATATCGTTGTAGATGTAGCGGGAGAGCTGTTCGCCGCAGCAAAGGCGGGCAGCAGTCTCGAAAGCAGTCTGATACTCCTCAGGCAGCTCGTTCCATGCGTCCATGTTCACCATGACGCCGTTGACACCGGCAGACTGATACCAGGCAGGTGCGCACCAGTAAGGAGCGACCTCCTGCAGCTTCAGGGAGTCGTCAGCCTTGGGGCCGGAGAACTCGCCGCCGTCGATGACGCCGCGCTGCAGGGACTCATACAGTTCGGAAGCAGCCACGGTGGTGATGTTGATGCCCAGCTTCTGAGCAGCCTTACCAGCCATAACGCCGCCCAGACGGATCTTCATCTTCTGCATATCGGCAATGGAGGTGATGGGCTTTACGGAACGGATGCCGGACTCAGAGGGGTTGGTGACCAGCGGGAAATAGTTCATGTTGTACTGGCCGTACATTTCCTTGTAGCAGTCCAGACCGCCGGCCTGATAAATCCAGGTGTAGTAGTCCAGCGCGGTGAAGTCGTCCATAATGGTGGACAGCAGCTCGAACGCGGTGTCCTTGCCGGACCAGTAGCCGCCCCAGTCGCCGCCGCACTGGATGGTGCCCTGGCTGACATAGTCGAACAGCTGGCTGGCGGAGCAAAGCTCGCCTTCGGAATAGTTGGTTACAGTGAAGCGGCCGCCGGTGAGCTGGCTGAGGATCTCACTGAAGCGCTGATCCACGGTGAAGTGGACGTTGCCGGCGCCCCAGGTGGAACCCATCTTCCAGGTAACCACGGGCAGGTCACTGTTGCCGCCGGCCACTGCGTTGGCGTTGGCCGTGTCCATGACGCCGGAATTAGCGCCACAGCCGCTGAGCAGAGACACGGTTGCCGCTGCTGCCAGCAAGAGTGCGAGGATTTTCTTTTTCATGCTTGTGTTTCTCCCTTCGATTTTGCTGTGCTTTTCGATACTTTGCCGCAAGACATCATACCTCGAAAGCTTAGTTATCATATCACCATGTGAAGGTCTTTTCAAGGTCTGTTTCCGCAAACAGACATATTTTTGCAGTTTTTACCAAAAGAAATTGTCATATTTTAGCAGATTGCCGAATTCAAATGGTCTCATACTTTTAACGACTTTTGACAGTCTCACCGCAGCATTTAACCAATACATCTTATGTCTATGATAATAATAATTTTTTATCAGCAGGAGCGAGACAGCAGGAGCGAGACAGCAGGAAAGCGCGGAGACAACTGTCTCCGCGCTTTCGCAGTCTGATACACAAGTATGTACTATGGAATCAGCGCTTGTTGGATTTCCGCCAGATGTGCATCTGCTCGGCGGACTGGATCAATTCCTCCCGGAACTGCGGATGTGCAATGCCGATCAGTGCTTCTGCCCGCTCCCAGGTGCTGAGCCCCTTCAGGTTCACCATGCCGTATTCGGTGACGATATAGTGGATACTGGAGCGGGGGTCGGTGACGATGGAGCCGTTGGTCAGGGTGGGAACGATCCGGCTCTTCAAAGTGCCGTCCTTGGCGGTCATGGTGGAGGACATACAGATAAAGCTCTTGCCGCCCTTGGACAGATAGGCGCCCATGACGAAGTCCAGCTGGCCGCCGGTACCGGAAATATGCTTCAGGCCGGCAGATTCGGCGTTGACCTGACCGAAGAGATCCATATCCACAGCGTTATTGATGGAAATGAAGTTATCCAACTGGGCGATCACCTGCACGTCGTTGGTATAATCCACAGGGGCAGCCATCACGTCGGGGTTTTCCTTAATGTAGTCATAGAGCTTCTGGGTACCGGCAGCGAAAGCGTACACCTGACGGCCCTTATCCAGCGTCTTGCAGCGGCCGCTGAGCTTGCCGGCGCGGGCCATATCCACGAAACCGTCCACATACATCTCCGTGTGAACACCCAGATCCTTCAGATCGGACTCTGCAATCAGAGAACCGACGGTATTGGGCATACCGCCGATGCCAAGCTGAAGGCAGGCGCCGTTGGGGATCTCCTTGACGATCATCTCGGCCACCTTGCGATCCACCTCCGTGGGAGGCGCACCGGCGCCCATAGCGGCAATAGCGGGGTTCTCCCCTTCCACCACCATGTCCACGTCCTTGATGTTGATCTCCGTGCCGGTAAGGCCGTTGACCCAGGGCATATTCTGATTGACTTCCACAATGATAGTCTTGGCCCGATCCAGCATATCCGCCAGATGAGAAGCGGACAGGGCAAAGCTGAAGTTGCCGTGGGCGTCCATCGGCGTTACCTGAAGCATGGCCACGTCCACCTGTGCGTTGCCGTCGCGGTAGAACCGGGGCAGCTCGGAATACCGCATGGGGCCGAAAAAGCCCATGCCCTTGCCGATGATCTTCCGATCGATGCCGCTGCAATGCCAGGAGTTCCAGGTAAAGTGCTCACCGGCGTCATCCGCCTTGCAGACCTCCGGCATCCACATGGTGACGCCGCCCCGGATCTTCACATCATAAAGCTCGTCCTTCCGGGCGGCCAGAGCCTTATCCAACGCTACGGGATGGTTGCAGCACCAGCTGTAATCCACCCAGTCGCCGGACTTGACCACTTTCACCGCTTCTTCGGCGGTGGTCAGCTTCTGCTGATACAGTTCCTGATAATTCATAGCGCACTTTCCTCCATTATTTCATAGAACTTATATGCTGTCAGTTGACTTTGATGATCCCCGTGTATACTATCGTTAAAATTTTATCACGTCCGTATGCAAGATGCAAGTGAAACGTGAAAAAAATCACAATATTTTGCAGTCTCCCCGTTCCGGCAGGCCGGATTCCGCAAGAAGGCTGCCGCCTGCGCGAAACAAGAAGGCTGCCGCCTGCGCGAAAAAATTCCCCGCTCGTATGAGCGGGGAATTTCAAATCGCAATGGGAATTACTCCTCGACAGGAGCATCCTCCTCAGCGGCAGTCAGCAGAGCGCGGATGGACAGGGAGATCTTCTTCTTCTCCTCATCAATAGCGGTGATCTTGGCATTGACGATCTGGCCCTCGGCGAGAACGTCTTCGGGCTTCTCAATGCGGCGGTCAGCGATCTGGGAGATGTGGATCAGGCCGTCCACGCCGGGAACCACCTCAGCGAAAGCGCCGAAGGGCATCAGCTTGACGATGCGAACCTCGGCGGTGTCACCCACGCCGTACTTGTTCATGAACACTTCCCAGGGATCCACGCTGTGATCCTTGGCGCCCAGAGAGATCTTGCGCTTTTCGGGATCGAAGGAGATCACGTACACATCCATGGTGTCGCCCACCTTGCAGATCTCGGCAGGGTTCTTGATCCGGCTCCAGGACAGCTCGGAGATGTGAACCATGCCGTCCACGCCGCCGATGTCCACGAACACGCCGTAGCTGGTCATGGACTTCACGGTGCCGGTATAGTGCTTGCCCACCTCGATGCTGCTCCACACAGCCTCCTGAGCGGCCTTGCGGGCCTCGTCGGTGACGGAGCGGATGGAACCCACCACGCGGCGGCGGGCGCGGTTGACCTCGGTGATACGGAGCTGAACCTTCTGGCCCTTCATGGCAGACAGGTCAGCGCCGCGGGGCTGGCCGCTCTGAGAAGCGGGCACGAACACGCGGATGCCCTTCACGGACACCACGATGCCGCCCTTGTTCTCCTCGGTGACAGTGCCTTCCAGCACGGTCTTTTCCTCAACGGCAGTCTCAATGTTCTCCCAGATCTTCTGGGCATCCAGACGCTTCTTGGACAGCTCGGCATAGCCCTCCACATCGTTGACGCGAACGACATAGGTCTCCACCTCGTCGCCGACCTTCACGATGTCCTCAGGCTTGGCGGTGGGATCATCGCTCAGCTCGCTGAGCTTAATGTACGCATACTGCTTGGCACCCACGTCCACCTGAACCTCGGTGGGGGTGATGGCAGTGACGATGCCGGTTACCTTCTCTCCTGTATTTAAAGTTTTGAAAGACTGATTCAGCAGTTCCTCAAAGGACTCTTCCATACCTTCGGTGCTCTTGATTTCTTCACTCATCGTTGTTTTTACCTCCTTAATGATGCCCGCGGGTGTGGATGCACCGGCCGTAAGCCCGGCAACACGGCAGCCTGCAAACTCTGCGGTGGAAAGCTCGTCCGCGCTTTCGATCTGAAGGACACGGGAGCAGTTCTGCCGGCAGATCTCTGCCAGATGCTGGGTGTTGGCGCTCCTGCGGTCGCCCACCACCACCATTGCGTCCGCTCTGGCTGCGATCTCTGCGGCCTCGGCTTGACGTTTACGCGTAGCAAAACATATTGTATCAAATATTTTTGCATTTGTACACTGTTTTTTTATGATTTTACAGGAACTTTCAAAAAGTTCACGAATACAGGTAGTCTGCGCCACCACCGTCACCGGGGTTTCCGGATCAAACGCGCCGCTTTGGAGCCAGTCCTCCACCTCCTGCGGCGTCTGGAACACCAGCGGATGGGTACACCAGCTGGCAAGGCCCATGACCTCCGGGTGGTGCCGCTCGCCGATGATAACGGCCTGCCGTCCCTCCTGCTCTGCCTGAGAGACCAGTTCCTGAATGTGGAGTACATTGGGGCAGGTTGCGTTGACACAGCGGACACCCCGTGCCTCCAGCCTGTCCAGCACGCTTTTCAATTCTCCGTGAGAGCGGATCACCACAGTATCCCCCACTCCCAGTGCTTCCGGGTTCTCTGCTTTCCGAACGCCCCGCGCTGCAAGGTCGTTGACCACATGTGCATTGTGGATCAGATCCCCCAGCATCCAGCAGCCGTGGGTCTCCTCCGCCGTCTTCTGCGCCAGCTCAACAGCTCGCTTCACGCCGTAGCAGAAGCCGGCGCTTTCCGCCAGAATCACCTTCACAGGGGCGCACCTCCCACCTGCTGACCGCCCAGGGCATAAATCTCCCGCAGCAGGTCGTCCGCAATGTTCTGCATCTCCTCCGCTGTTCCCCGGCGGCCGGTATATACCGGCGTATAAGGCTTGCCGATGATGATGCGGGTCTTGTGAAACAGCCGCTTTTTCCCGTCCAGAAATACCGGCACAAACACAGCGCCGGTGCGGACGCCGATCATCGCCGCGCCGCTGTGGGCATGAGCCGGCAGGCCGTCCGCCTTGCCGATGCCGTCCCGGATCACGGTTCCCTCCGGGAAGATCAGCAGGTTCTGGCCGTCCCGGATAGACTGCATGGCGGTCTTGACCGCCTGGATATCCGCGCCGCCCCGATTTACAGGGAACGCGCCTCCCACCCGGATGAGCCACGACACCACGGGATAGCGGAACAGCTCCTCCTTGGCCATGACCCGGAGCCTGTAATCCCGCGGCAGAGCGGTGGCCAGCAAAATCGGATCCCAGTTGCTGGAATGGTTGGCGATCAGCAGCGCCCCGTTGCGGGGCAGGTTTTCAAGCCCTTTCACGGATACCGGGTGAAGCAGCCGGGAAATCAGCAGGGCAACCGTGTAAATCAGGTTGAAAAACGTTCCAAAGGGCTGCGTTGTCCGCTTTTCATGTGTTTCCTTCATTGGGCCGTCCTTTCCCGGATGATCTTCAAAAGCGCCTGACGGCTGCCGTCAAAGTCCAGTTCCGTCGTATCCAGCAGGACGGCATCCTCCGCCTGCCGCAAGGGAGCCGCCGCCCGGTGGGAGTCGTCATAGTCCCGCTGGCGCATCTCCGCCAGCACCTTTTCATAAGCCTCCGGCGTTCCCCGCTGCTCCAGCTCCCGGCAGCGGCGGCGCGCACGTTCTTCCGGGGAAGCCGTCAGAAAAATCTTGACCGCGGCATCCGGCAGCACCACCGTGCCGATGTCCCGGCCGTCCATCACCACATTGTGTTCCCGCGCCAGCTTCCGCTGCATTTCCAGCAGGTGCGCCCGCACCGCCGGATAGGCGGAGACCGCGGAGGCATACAGGGAAATCTCCGGCAGGCGGATCTTTTCCGTCACGTCCTCCCCGTTCAGCGTCATATGCTGAAGGCCGTCCTCCCCATAGGTCAGGCCGATCTCCAGCTCCGGCAGAAGGGCGGCAACCGCCTGCCCGTCTCCGGGATTCACACCTTTTGCATAGGCCCCATAGCCGATGGTGCGGTAAATGGCGCCGGTATCCACATAGAGATACCCCAACGCTCTGGAAACGCTTTTTGCCAGTGTGCTTTTTCCGGCGCCGGAGGGGCCGTCGATGGCGATACTGATGGTTTTCAATGAAATTCGCTCCTTTATCTGTTGTTGCGCGCACAAGCGGCGGACTGCCCGGCCAAACGGCCGGTGGCCCATGCGATTTGCAGGTTGAAGCCGCCGGTATAGGCATCTGTATCGATCAGTTCTCCTGCAAAGTGTAGTTTCTTTACAAGCTTTGATTCCATAGACTTTGGGTCGATCTCGCTCACCTTTACGCCGCCGGAGGTCACGATGGCGTCCTCCACCGGGCAGGGTGCGGAGATCTCCACCGGGAAATGCTTGAGAACGCGCAGCAGGCTCTGCCGCTGTTCACGGGTCAGGTCGTGTACCTTCTGCCGTCCAGGAATTTCAGACAGCTGTACCACCACCGGGATCAGCTTCTGGGGCAGAAGATCGTCCAGCGCATTCTGGAAATCGTGGTTTGCGTATTTGCCGAAGTCCGACAGCAGCCGTTTATCCAGCTGCTGCTCATCCAGAGCCGGTTTCAGATCGATTTCCAACCGATACTGCTTTTTATCAAAGTACCGCATATGGGCGGAAGCCGACAGGATCAGTGGACCGCTGACGCCGAAGTGGGTGAACAGCAGCTCTCCGAAATCCGTGTAGAGTTTCTTATTGTTTTCAAACACCGTCAGGCCGATATTCCGCAGGCTCAGCCCCTGCAAACGGACGCAGGGAATGCCGGGGGCAATCACACCCTGCAATGGCACCAGAGACCCCCGCAGCGGCGTGACGGTGTGTCCCGCCTTCGCTGCCAGACGGTAGCCGTCCCCGGTGGAGCCTGTGCCGGGATAGCTGACGCCGCCGGTGGCCAGAATCACTCCATCGGCGGGGGAGCTTCCCCGTTCCCCGGCGACGCCGCGTACCGTGCCGTCCGCAATCTCCAGCGAAACCGCCCGATCCCGGACGATGCGTACCCGCAGGGCTTTCAGCCGCCGTTCCAGTGCGGCGCTGACGTCAAAGGCGCTGTCGCTGACCGGGAATACCCGGTTTCCCCGCTCCGTTTTCAACGGGACGCCCAGAGCTTCAAAAAATGCCATGGTATCGGCGCTGGAGAAGTTAGTAAAAGCACCGTAAAGGAATTTTCCATTACGTGGAATATTGGCCAGCAGCCCTTCGATATCTGTGTTGTTGGTCACGTTGCACCGGCCTTTGCCGGTGATATTCAGTTTTTTCCCCAACCGCTCGTTAGGTTCCAGCAGCGTTACCTGCGCTCCTTGTTCCGCGGCGGAAATGGCCGCCATCATCCCGGCGGCGCCGCCGCCAATCACCACGATCCGATTATTCATCATCCGCACCGCCAAATACTCCGTATTGATCCCACAGGCTTTCCAGCGTGGAAAATGTCTCCGTTACATCGGTTCCCATCTTCGTGGCGATCCCCACCAGCAGCGCGTTGATGAGGGACAGAGGGGCCGTCATGGAGTCGATAAAAGACAGCATCTCGCTGGGCGCCAGAAGCGCCGCCGCCGACATCTGCGCCACAGGGGACTGCTCCTGATCCGTGATGGCCACGATCTCCACGCCTCTGGACTTGGCAAACCGCACCGCGTTGATGGTATCCTTGGAATAACGGGGAAAACTGAGGGCAATCATCACATCCCCCTCCCCGCAGCGGAACAGCTGCTCGAAAATCTCACCGGCAGCTGTGGACTGCACCAGCGTCACATTTTCAAAGATCATCTGCATATAAAAATGGAGATACCCTGCCAGATGGGTGGAGGAACGGGCGCCCAGAATATAAATGTGCCGTGCGCCGACAATTCGGTTTACAGCGGTATCGAATGTGCGGCGATCCTCATTGAGAGCCACCTGCCGCAGATTTTCAATATCCGCCTGCAAAACACCGCTCAGCACGTCCTGCCCATAAATGCTCTCCGCCGCCTGAATCCGCTGGGTAGAGGTCAGGCGGCTGCGGGCCATCTCCTGCAGCGCTTTCTGCATGGAGGGGTAGCCGTCGTAACCCAGTTCGGCGGCGAAACGGACCACGGTGGACTCGCTGACCTCCGTCAGCTTGCCCAGTTTGCTGGCGGTCATAAAGGCCGCCTGATCGTAGTGCTCCAGAATATAGCGGCCGATCCGCTTTTGTCCCTTGGAAAAGGTGGACATACTGTCCTCAATGATGTGCAAGACACTCTTTGCCATGTTTTCTTCCTCCGCCAGCACACCGCTGGCCCCGGCCTTCCGCCGTTTTTAATCCCGCGGCCTATTCTATCATACTTCCCGGTGAATTGAAACTTTTTTCTGCGTTTTTCTCGCCGTCTCCGCACTTGACGGGAGCAGCCGCAGTTTTGGGTGAATGGAAACAACATTCAGCGCCTGCCGCAACTTCCGAAATATGTATCTGTCTTTGCCGGCCGTGTGTAATTCCGCAAAAAAATAGCCGCAGCAGCGGCTATTTTTTACTCATCTTTTAAAGCGGCGATCTCCGCCGGAGTTAAGTACCGCCATCGGCCAGAGGGCAGCGTCCCCAGTTCCAGACAGTGTTCCCGCACCCGCTGAAGCCGCAGAACCTCCAGATCGCACTGGGCGCACATCCGCCGGATCTGACGGTTGCGCCCCTCATGAATGGTAATGCTCAGTTCCGCCCGGTTTCCCTGCCGGCTCAGTTGGCGAACCTCCGCCGGACGGATGGGCAGTCCCGCCACATCCCGGATCCGGCCCAGCCGCTCTGCCGCGTGCTCCACAGGCCCCGAAACCGTCACGCGGTATTCCTTGGACACCTCATGGCTGGGGTGCAGCAGCAGCTGGGTCAAGGCCCCGTCATTGGTCAGCAGCAGCAGGCCCTCGGAGTCCCGATCCAGCCTTCCCACAGGGTAGACGCGGGTCCGGATCCCGGTCAGCAGATCCATCACCGTTTTCCGTCCCTGCTCATCCGAAACCGTGGTCACATAGCCCCGCGGCTTGTTCAGCATCAGGTATACCGCCTCCGGCTTCTGTCCCAGAGGAACGCCGTCCACCCGGATGTCGTCCGTTTCCGGGTCGGCCTGCTGCCCCAGCTGCGCCGTCTCCCCGTTGATGGTGATTCTTCCCGCCGTGATATAATTCTCCGATGCTCTGCGGGAGCAGACACCGGCGGCAGATAAGATTTTTTGCAGTCGCTCTTTCATGGTTCTCCCATTCCATTATCCATTCAGTTCCAGCTTCAGGCTGTTCAGCGCGGAAGCCAGTCTCGGCGGCACGGTCCGCCCTGCCACCAGCGGCACCCGGCCGATCTCCGTCCCGTTCAGGCGGAACACCGCCACGCCAGCCACAGTTCCAACTGAGACAGGCGCCGTCAACGGGCGATCCAGACACAGTTCCGTTGTCAGCTGCTCCCCGGAGAAAACCGGCCAACAGAAGCTCTCCCCGGCAATCAGCGGTACGTGAGAGGAAACGCCGCCGCTGACAGCGGCCTGCGTCAGAACCTTTCCCCGCACGGCGCAGGTCTTTGCCGGGTACGCAGAAAAGCCATAGTCGAACAGGGTCTGATGATCCGCCCAATCATTGCCGTCCTGTAGGGTCACGGCAATCAGACGCTGCCCGTTCTTCTCCGCACAGCTTACCAGCGTCCGGCCCGCAGCCCTTGTATAGCCGGTTTTCAGCCCCAGACAGTTGTCCATATATCCCAGCAGCTTGTTGTGGTTGTGCATGGTGCGCCCGCCGATGGTGACAGACCGCGTGGACGCGATCCGCATCAGCGTTTCATTTTTCAGCGCAGCCTGCGCCAGCTTCGCCATATCCCGCGCAGTGGAATAGTGGCGTTCGTCATCCAGCCCGTTGGGATTGGCAAAGGAGGAGTCCTTCATCCCCAGCGTCCGGGCCTTTTCGTTCATCATGGCCACAAAACCTTTGACGCTACCGCCGATGTGCTGGGCAATGGCCACCGCTGCATCGTTGCCGGAACACAGCAGCAATCCGTACAGCAGCGTTTCCAGTGTCAGGGTCTCCCCTTCCTTCAGGTACATGGCAGACCCCTCCGTGAAAGCGGCCTCCCGGCTGACCTTCACCGTGTCGGACAGCTTCCCTGCCTCCACGGCCACCAACGCCGTGAGGATCTTGGTGGTGCTGGCAATGAGCATTTTTCGGTCGGCATTGTACTCATAGAGTACCCGGCCGCTGCCGGCGTCCACCAGGATGGCGGATGCTGCTGAGGTTTCAACGGCAAATGTCCGGCAAGGAATGATACTGTACAGGCACAGTGCCGCAAGGAAGCAGCAGATACTGCGTCGCAGCAAAAGGCATCCCTCCCAAAACTGAGATGCCTTTAGTATACCCGGATCAGACGGTTTCCCCGTCCTCTTTTTTATCGAAAAATTTTCCGATTCTGTCTACAATATCCGGTGCCATATCCACAATGCGGTCCACCGTAGATACAGGTGGCACCGCCACCGGCATCACCCGCGTGGTTCCGTCCTTGATGACCAGAAAGGCCACCGGGTCGATCTTCACACCGGCGCCGCCGCCACCGCCGAAGTTGGTCTGTCCCTGCTTGCCGTAGTCCCCGCCGCCGCTGCCGAAGCCGAAGCTGACGCGGGAAATGGGGATCAGGGTCACACCGTCCGGCGTTGTGATGGGTGCGCCCACGATATTGTTGGCGTCCACCATCTCCCGCACCTTTTCCATGGTAGAATTCATCACATCACGCAGCGGGCTGTTCTTTTCCATTTCCATCTGACTCATCCTTTCCGACTGGTGCTTGCTGTTTTTTCTTCTTCAAATAGGCCAAAAGCCACCGCAGGACGGGAATCGCCGCCGTCATGCCGATCCGCAGCAGCGTGCCGATCCGGGCGGATATTCCCACGGTTCCCTGAAGCTTTGTCTCCTCTGCGGTAAAATCCACATCCAGATGGATGTGGGGATGGGGGATCACCAGTAGCCGTTCCAGCACCGGCATCCCGGCCCAGACCGCTCCGTGCAGCTCGCCGTACAGCCGGGCGGCGTCCGCCGGCTCCGTCTGACCTCCCAGAATTACCGATAAGTCCAGCGGGTCGATCCGAACGCCCCTGCGGGTGCGGTTCAGCGCTTTTTTCAGCGGCGGCCACAGGGTTTGCAGGGCCTCCCTGATCTCTCCGAAGGACGGCTTCGGAAACGCTTTCCGGGCCGGTTTGCCTTTGGGCGGACGGTTCGGCTCCGTATCCTTTTCCGTTGTTTTTTCGTGTTTCGGCGGCTTTTTGGAAGCCGGAAGCACCTGAATACGGAACAGGCCGAGCTTCACGGTAACAGCCAGTTCCCCGCCAAAGCGGGCCAGCACGCCGACCCGCGTCAGGCACAGCAGCAGGATCAGCACCGCCAAAATTCCCAGGATCCACAATGCAATCACAGCTGCCGCCCCCTTTCCGATGCTCAGTTCTCCGGCTTCTCAGCCGCAGCCGTTTCCGGGGCGCCCGCCCCGGCGGTTTCCGGCTCACCGGCTGGATTCACGATCTCTCCGGCTTCGTTGAGCCGCATCTGCCCGTCACCGCCCAGATCCGGCATCACCGGCAGGTCTTCCAGACTGGTCAGGTGGAACGCCCGGAGAAACTGCTTGGTAGTACGGTACTGCCGGGGCCGTCCCGGCACCTGCAAACGACCGCATTCTTCGATCATGCCCCGTTCCAGCAGCAGCCCCATGGTATAGGAACTGTCCACCCCCCGGATCTGATCCACATAGGCGCGGGTAGTCGGCTGATAGTAGGCGACGATGGTCAGCACCTCCAGCGCCGGCTGGCTCAGCTTGGCAGGCTTGCGGATTTCAAACGCCCTGCGGATCACATCCGCATAGTCCGGCGCGGAGCAAAGCTGCCAGCTGTCCTCAATTTTCAGCAGCCGGATGCCCCGGCGCTCATAGGCGTAGTAATCCATCAGCTTCTGTAGCACCTGCTCCGCCGCAGACCGGTCAATCCCCAGTGCTGTACAGATCCGATCCATCCGCACCGGCTCCCCGGAGGCAAACAGGATGGCCTCCACCGCGGATTCTATTTCCTTTCGATCCATGTCGGCCATGGTTGGTCTCCTTAAAACGTCAAATTCTCAGGCACATCGCCTTCCTGCCGCACCGTGCAGTCCGTTTCCGAGCCTGCCAGATGCAGAACGCGGGCCTTGCACAGCTCCAGCACCGCCAGAAAGGTGGCCACTACTTCGCTGCGGCTTCGATTGCCCCGGAACAGCATTAAAAAGCGGGTAACGCCCCCCTCTTTCAGCTTCTTCAGGATCTCGCGGGCCTTGCTTTCCACCGGGTACGGCTCATGCTGCACGATCTCCCGGAAAGAAGCCCGCGGCGGCGGCAGCTTCCGCTCCGCCCGGCTCTGGATCTCCGCCATGGCCAGCACCAGATCCGCAGGCTGGTGGCTGTATTCAAATACCTTGCCCCGCTTCACCGGCTCCGGGTTCCGGGTCATGATGTTCCGGCCAAACTCGCCCATGGGTTCCAGCCGCCGCGCCAGAGCCTTGACCCGGACGTAATTCTCGCTGCGGCGCCGCTCCTCCAGAGACTGGAGCAGGGCGTCCATTTCGCTTTTGGCCTCCTCGTCCTCAATGGACAGCAGCATCCGTGTTTTCAGATACACCAGATGGGACGCCATAATCACAAACTCGCTGGCCACTTCCAGATCCATCTTCTGCCGCTGTTCCAGCCACGCAACGTACTGGTCGCAGATCAGGGAAATGGAAATATCCTGAATCTCCAGCTTATTCTTCCCCAAAAGAAACAGAATCAGATCCAGCGGCCCCTCAAAATCCTGCATCTCCTCAGACCGGGAGTGGACCACCTTTTCCAGTTTGAATACAGGACTCTCCAAAATCACGACACCTCAAGCAAAAAAGATATGGAACAGCGCCGTGTATACGCTGTAAATGGCGTTGCCAAGGGCGTTTCCGCCCAGTCCCAGCCAGCTCAGGGCCAGCAGGATCAAAATGCCGCAGCGCTCATAGCGCATCAGCTTCCCATAAGCGCCGTCCGGCAGAAAAACCGCCAGCACCTTGGAGCCGTCCAGCGGCGGGAAGGGAATCAGGTTGAAAAGCCCCATACCGACAGACATGGGAGCCACGGTGTACAGACACCAGCTGAACAGGACGTTCATCCCGTCGCTGTAAGGAGCGTAAAGGTAAATTACTTTCCCAATTCCGAGAAACAGGATCGCCAGCAGGAAGTTGGAGACCGGCCCGGCCAACGCGGTGATGGCCATACCCTGCTTGGGCTTGCGGAAATAGTTGGGATTCACCGGCACCGGCTTGGCCCAGCCAAAGCCGGCAGCAAACATCAGCGCCAGACCCAGCCAGTCAATGTGCCGCAGGGGATTCAGCGACAGCCGGTGCATGGACTTCGCCGTGGGGTCTCCCAGCGCCAGCGCCGCCAGCCCATGGCAGGTTTCGTGAACCGTCAGGCACAGGAACACCGCCGCTGCCCGAAGCGCCGCGTCGGCCAGCGAGGAAAAGTCCAGCGCCTGAAACAGATTTTGCAGATAATGCAGCATAAAAACTCCAACGCCCCGTGTCTGAGTTTCTTCAAACGGGCGCAAAAATCCAGAATAAGGTGATTATAGCAGTTTTCCCTTGAAAATACAAGGGGAAAACCTCTTTCCCCATCAGCGGCAAAAACCGGGACGGCTGCGCCGTCCCGGTTTTGCTTCGATTACGATTTCCGCACGCCTCAATGCTTTCTGAAAAACGCTACGGCTACCACGCCGGGGCCGGTGTGGGTACCGATCACGCCGCTGATCAACGTTGCGTCCAGCTTTTCCGCGCCATCCTGCCACAGCGCCCTGCTGTCCTCCACATACTTTTTCAGAAATGCGTCGCTGAGGCCGCTGTAGCCCAGCAGGATGGGCAGGCTGAAGTCGATCCCGCCGCAGGTATGGATTTTCTCTGCCAGCAGGTTGTTTCCCTGTTTGGATCCGCGGGCCTTGCCGATCAGAACCACCTCGCCGTCCCGGACTGTAACGACCGGCTTGATATTCAGCAGGCCGCCGGCCAACGCCACAGTCTTGGAGATCCGCCCGCCCCGTTTCAGATATTCCAGCGTATCCAGCAGCGCCACCAGACAAACGTCTTCCCGCTTCTGCTCCAGCTGCGCCGCGATCTCATCAGCCGGCATCCCCGCTTCCGCACAGGAAAGGGCATATTCCGCCAGAATTCCTGTTCCGATCGCGGCAGTCTGGCTGTCCACCACATAGATGTGATCGAACTCCTCCGCAGCGATACAGGCGCTCTGATAGGTGCCGGAAAGCTTGCCGGACAGGGTGATGACCACAGCGCTGTCCCCGGCCTGCACAGTCTGCTCATAGACCTTCTGGAACGCGGCAGGCGTGGCCTGACTGGTGGTAGGCAGCTGGTCACTCTCCACCAGCCGCTGGTAAAAGTGTGCCTTGTCGATGGTCACGCCGTCGATCAGCTCCTCGCTGCCGAAATGGATGGTCAGCGGCACCACGCAAAGCCGCTTTTGAAACCGCTCCGCCACATCCGCCGAAGAATCTACAATGATGCGTACACTCATATTGAATGATTTCCTCCCTGTTCCGCGCTGCGCATCTGTTCCAGATTTTCGGAGATCAGAGTCAGCGCCTGATACATACTTTTTCGTTCCGCTTCGCTCAGTCCCTGACTGGCAGCGTCCACAATGCGGTCAATTCGTTGGTTCATCCCGCGGCAGACTGCGCGTCCCCGCTCCGTCAGGTGCAGCGGTGCGCGGTAACGCCGCCCGGTGCTTTCGCAGGTAATGTAGCCGTTTTTCTCCAGATCATCCAGTGATCTGGAAATTGCCGCCTTGTCCTCATCGCACCGCTCGCAAAGCGCGGCGGCCGTCAAGCCGTCCGTCAAAGACAGGTAGTACAGGCAGGACACATACGGCCCTTTCAGCTGAAACTCCGCCATTTCCGCCGATTTGATGCGCTTGATGCTGCGGTTGATCCGGGCGATCAATACCGTAAATGTCTCATAGTGTTCTTCCATCGCGCCGCCTCCTGAATATTGATAAATCAACATCTTTGCATAGAATAGCTTATAATTGTTGTTTTGTCAACAAGTAGTTAAAACGGAAGGGAAGCTCTTGACTTTCCGGTGCAAAACAGAGATAATGTATTTTGTAGAATTACGTACATTTTGACATGGAGGTATCATTCATGGCTTTGGATAAGAAGTTTTTTGAGGATATGGAAGCCCGCATCCCCCATGGGAAGGTCCGCACCCGGTTTGCCCCCTCCCCCACCGGCTATATGCACGTGGGCAATCTGCGTACCGCCCTGTACACATGGCTCATCGCCCGCCACGCCGGCGGCACCTTTATCCTCCGCATTGAGGACACGGATCAGGGCCGTCTGGTAGAGGGCGCCACGGACGTCATCTACCGCACCATGAAGGAATGTGGTCTGGATCACGACGAAGGCCCCGACGTGGGCGGCCCCACCGGCCCCTACATCCAGTCGGAGCGGCGGGATCTGTACCTGCCCTACGCCCAGCTGCTGGTGGAAAAGGGCGCGGCCTACTACTGCTTCTGTGAGAAGGCGGAGTCCGAGGAGGATTCCGGGGACTTTGACCGGGCGGAAGATCCCTGCCGGAATCTGAGCGCCGAGGAGGTCGCCGCCAATCTGGCCGCCGGAAAGCCCTATGTCATCCGCCAGCGGATCCCCCATGAGGGCACCACCACCTTCCACGACGTTTCCTTCGGGGACATCACCGTAGAAAACGAGACCCTGGACGATCAGGTTCTGCTGAAGCGGGACGGCCTGCCCACCTACAACTTTGCCAACGTGGTGGACGACCACCTGATGGGCATCACCCATGTGGTGCGGGGCAGCGAGTACCTCTCCTCCGCTCCCAAGTACAACCTGCTCTATGAGGCCTTCGGCTGGGAGATCCCCACCTATGTCCACTGCTCCCCCGTCATGCGGGATCAGCATAATAAGATGAGCAAGCGGCACGGAGACCCCTCCTATGAGGATCTGAAAGCGCAGGGCTTCCTGACGGACGCCATTTTGAACTATGTGGCGCTGCTGGGCTGGGCGCCCAAGGGCGACTATGCCGAGCAGGAGATCTTCTCTCTGAATGAGCTGGTGAAGGTGTTCGACATTGCCGGCATCTCCAAGTCCCCCGCTATTTTCGATATGGAAAAGCTCACCTATTTCAACGCCACCTATCTCCGGGCCATGGAGCCTGCCGCCTTTGCAAAGGCGGCGGAGCCGTATATCCGTCAGGCGGTGAAGAATCCCGCCATTGACGCCGCCGGAATTGCCGCGCTGCTGCAGGCCCGCTGCGAAAAGCTGACGGACATCCCGGAGAAAATTGACTTTTTCGACGCGCTGCCTGATTACGACGTCGAATTCTTTACCAACAAGAAATCCAAGACCAACTCCGAAGTCTCCAGAGCCATGCTGGAAGCGGCCATTCCCGCGCTGGAAGCCATCGATCCCTGGACAACCGACGCCATCCACGACACTCTGATCGATCTGGCCGCCCGGCTGGAGGTCAAGAACGCCACGCTGATGTGGCCTGTCCGCATTGCCGCAGCCGGCAAGCTGGTCACGCCCGGCGGCGCTGTGGAGATCTGCCACCTGCTGGGCAAGGACGAGACTCTGCGCCGTCTGCATCTGGGGCTGGACAAACTGAAGTAAGAGAGAAAGAAGGAACCGTTCCATGAATAACCTTGTAATTCCTCAGGGCTACAAGGCCCCCCTGCCCAACTATGAATTGCAGCGGGCCATTGCCTTTATCAAGGAGTCTTTCCAGACCAACCTTTCCAACGCGCTGAACCTGCGCCGGGTATCCGCCCCCCTGTTTGTGGCCTCCGACTCCGGCCTGAACGACAACCTGAATGGCACGGAGCGCCCTGTAAAATTTGATATTCCCGGCGTCGGAAAGGACGCCGAGGTGGTACATTCTCTGGCCAAGTGGAAGCGTCTGGCGCTGAAGCGCTACGGCTTCCATGTAGGCAAGGGGCTGTACACCGACATGAACGCTATCCGCCGGGACGAGGACGATCTGGACAACATCCACTCCGTCTATGTGGATCAGTGGGACTGGGAGAAGATCATCTCCCGCGAGGATCGGAACGAAGCCTATCTGAAGGCCACCGTTCGGGCCATCGTCTCCGCCGTATGCGAAACCAGTGAAGCGCTGAACGTGGCCTTCCCCAGCCTGCGGGTCAAGCTGGATCGGGATGTGTACTTCATCACCACGCAGGAGCTGGAGGATCGCTGGCCGGACAAGACCCCCAAGGAGCGGGAACACGCTATCTGCGCCGAACACCACACCGTGTTCCTGATGCAGATCGGCGGCGTTCTGAAATCCGGCGAAAAGCACGATGGCCGCGCCCCCGACTATGACGACTGGGCGCTGAACGGCGACATTCTCATGTGGAATCCCATTCTGGAGCGGTCCTTTGAGATTTCCTCCATGGGTATCCGCGTGGACGAGGAAGCCATGGCCCGTCAGCTGAAGCTGGCCGGGTGCGAGGAGCGGGCGGAGCTGCCCTTCCACAAGATGCTCCTGAACGGAGAACTGCCCCTGACCATCGGCGGCGGCATCGGCCAGAGCCGCCTGTGTATGCTGATGATCGGCACCTGCCACATCGGCGAGGTCCAGGCCAGCATCTGGGATTCCGAAACCATGAAAAAATGCGAGGAAGCAGGCATCATCCTGCTGTAAGCGCATCTGATCCCGAACAGCCTCACGCAGTGGGGCTGTTCTTCATTTATCCCTTTTCACGCCGGTTTTATCCCCAGTACAGGAAGGAGGACACAGCCATAGAGATTCGGAACAGGATGCGTCCTCCTCAAAATACAGCGTGATGAAAAAATATCACCATTGTAGAACAAATGTTTGCATTTTGCCGCAGCATATGGTATAATACGTTTGACATCGTATACCCGCGCCGCAGCACAAGCCGGGATTCATCAATGAAGGAGGTTTTTCAATGCTTTCCGTTATGCAGCAGAAAATCTATGACTATATCGCCGCCTGTATCCAACGTCAGGGGTATCCCCCCTCTGTGCGGGAGATCGGCGAGGCCGTGGGCCTGCGCTCTCCCTCCACCGTCCATTTTCACCTGAAAAAGCTGGTGGATGCCGGGGTCATTGAGATCGGCGCCGGTAAGGGCCGGGCCATTACCCTGACCCATCCCGCCGTATCGGCCCCGCCTGTGCCGGAGAACCCGGCCGGCCGGGTTCCCATTGTGGGCAATGTTGCCGCCGGCAGCCCCATTCTGGCGCAGGAATGCATCGAGGACTACCTGACCTTTGACGCAGGCCACCCCGGCGACGTTCACTTCGCCCTGCGGGTGCGGGGCGAATCCATGCTGAACGCCGGGATTCTGCCCGGCGATCTGGTCGTCGTGCGGCAGCAGCAGACCTGCAATCCAGGGGAGATCGTGGTGGCCATGATTGACGACGAAGCCACCGTCAAGCGCTTTTCCCGGAAAAACGGCCACGTCTGGCTGATGCCGGAAAACGACGCCTACGCCCCTATCGACGGCACCTATGCCCAGATCTTGGGAAAAGTGGTGGCGGTGGTGCGCCAGTATTGACTCACCCCCGCCCGGAGCGGTACAGAACCCCCGCCTGCGGCCGGATGCCGTTCAGCTCCAGCAATTCTTCCACAGTGACAAACCAGTAGCCCTGCTCCGTCAGCGCGTCCACGATCTGCAAAGCCGCCTCCACGGATGTGGCATAGATGTCGTGGAGCAGGATAATGTCCCCCGGCTGCACCTCGCTGAGCACCGCTTGCACGGTCTGATCCGTATTCCGGCTCTCCCAGTCCCGCGGGTCTACCGACCACTGCACCATAGGTACCGGGATCTGCGCGTTCATCTCCTGATCGATCAGGCCATAGGGCGGCCGCAGCCAGTATCCGCTGCCGCCCAAAATGGCTTTCAGCGCTTTGTCGGTATCCTGTATCTCCTGCATCTGATGGGCAGGTTCGTCCCCCTGCAGCCGCACATGATCCCATGTATGATTTCCGATCTGGTGGCCCTCCTGCGCCATTCGGCGTATCAGATCCTCATTCCCCGCCAGCTGTTCCCCCACCAGAAAAAACGTAGCGCTGGCCCCCCGCTCCCGCAATCCGTCCAGAAGGCGGGCTGTCGTACTCCGCCGGGGGCCGTCGTCAAAGGTCAGCGCCACATAGCGGGGTTCGCCCGCCGGAATTTCAGCCGGAGCGGAAGCCGTGACCCCCGTGACCTGCGCCGCGGATTCCAGAAAAACCAGCAGAACCAAATAGACAAATATGGACAGCAGCTTTTGCATTCCGATTCACGCATCCTTCCCGTATTCAGGAATAGTTTGTGTGAACAGCCGCAAAATACAGCTGTCAAAATCATGAAAAAAGACAAACAGGGCAGAACCGATGGTTCTGCCCTGCTTTTACAAATTTAGGCCAAATTCTGTCAGGTTTTACCAGTACAGGAACGCATCCATCAGGCCGCCCAGCACATTCAGCACCATAATGCCCACGATGAACCATGCAAGCCATTTCAGCACTGCGGGACGGTTCTGCTCCTGCGTCCGGGCAGAGCGGGCCGTCTGGCCGGTGCGGCGCGTTCCCTTGGAAAGCCCCGTGCGCCTGCGCTCCCGATTCTCTTCATGCAGCTCCTCATGGACAAAGGAACCAGCATGATTCTTCTCATTGATGCCCTCCACCCGGATCACACTGCCGTCTGCATCAATGGCCGTGGACTTCGGCGGCTGGGTAAACGCGCCGCACCGGGGGCAAAAATCCTCCGCATCGAAATTATAAACCTTCCCGCATTCGTGGCACCGTACTTTCCGCACTGCACTCACCTGCCCTTTCTCTCTCAGCCTGTTGACCTGATTCTATCACATCCGCATCCGTTTGAGAAGTCAATTTTGCGGAAAATCCGTTCTCTCTTTCGTTTTCCTGCCCCAGCGGAACGTCCCGGAAATCAAGAAAGCCTGCCGAAAACGGCAGGCTTCCCTGTACTGTTTTTATTTGTCAGGCACGATCAGACGTCCGCCGTGTCCCGTTCCGGGTCTTTCTCCGCTTCGGGAACCGTCTCCGGCTGGGCCTCGCCGTTTTCCGGCAGAGTATCCTGCTCCTTGCGGGCGGGAAGCTTCCCTGCCGCTGACTTCAGCGCCTTGGCGGTCCGGGACTCCTTCTTGGGAGCCGGGGTACGCCAGTGGAGGGTCGTTTTGTTGAACACCGGCTCACAGACATACAGAACCGCCGGCATGATGAACAGGCACACAAAGGCGGAGATCAGTGCGCCGCGGGCCAGCATGATGCAGAGGTCGCCGATCAGGTCGATGGAGGACACGAAGGACACACCCAGCGTGGCGCAGAACAGCACCAGCGCGCTGGTGACAATGGAGGAGTCCGCCGAATCCGCCGCGATGCGGATGGCCTCCTTCCTCGACTTGCCGCTCTGAAGCTCCTCCTGGAACCGGGACGTCATCAAAATGGCGTAGTCCACCGTGGCGCCCAGCTGCACGCAGCTGATGATCGTCGGCGCAATGAACGCCGTGGACGCGCCGGTGAAGTAGGAGAGGCCTTGATTCAGGAAGATGGCCAGCTCGATGGTGGCCACCAGCACAGCCGGAATCGCAATGGATTTGAACGTCCACGCCACGATCAGGAAGATGCAGGCGATGGACAGGTAGTTAGCCACTGCGAAGTCCACAGCCGTGGTGTCGATCAGATCCCGGTACATGGCGCCCTCGCCGGTAATCATGGCGTTTTCATCGTACTCATGCAGGATGGCGTTCATCTCATCCAGCTGATTGGCCACCGCGTCCGTGGCGGGAGAATAGCTGGAGTTCACCATCATCAGCTGGTAGCCCCCCTGCTTGAGCATATCCTTCACCGCATCCGGGATGAAGAAATCGGGGATGCCGGTTCCCAGCATCTTGTGGTAGGACACCACAGAGGTCACGCCCTTGACCTCCTCCATGCGGTTTTCGATGTCGCTCATCTCCGCAGGGGTCAGGTCGTCCCGCAGGACAATGAAGTGAGAGGTGGCCATGTCGAAGTCGTTTTTCAGCTTCTCGTTGGACACAATGGAAGGCAGGTCCCGCGGCAGGGACTCATCCAGCTTATAGTAGATCCCGGCGTGGGACTGAGCGTAATAGGAAGGAATGAACAGCAGGATGAACAGCACCATCATGGCCTTGTTGTGCCGCAGGATAAAGCTGTTTACCTTGTCAAAGCTGGGCATCAGGCTCTTGTGCTTATGCTTGGCGATCTGCTTGTCGAAGATCAGCACCAGAGAGGGCAGCACCAGAATGACGGTGGCCACGCCCAGCACCACGCCCTTGGCCATGACGATGCCGATATCCCGGCCCAGCGTCAGCCGCATGACGCACAGCGCCAGGAAGCCCGCCACTGTGGTGATGCAGGAGGAGGACAGGGAGCGGAAAGCCGCAACCACGGCCTGCGCCATGGCGTCCCGCTCATCCTCATAGTTGGGCCGCTCCTCCTCATACCGATGGTAGAGGAAAATGGAGTAGTCCATGGTCACACCCAACTGTAGGACGGCAGCGATTGCTTTTGTGATGTACGAGATCTCCCCCAGGAATATGTTGGTACCCATGTTGTAGATGACCGCAAGGCCGATACTGGCCAGAAAGATAAAGGGCAGCACCGTGGATTCCAGCGTCAGCAGCATGGCGCACAGGGCCATGAGGACGGCCAGGCCTACAAACATGGGCAGCTCGCTGTCCATCAGGTCGCGGGTATCCTTGATGACCACGGAAAATCCGGCCAGAAAGCACTTTTCGTTGCAGGCCTTCCGCACCTGCTCAATGGCCTCCATGGTCTCGTCAGACGCGCCGGGATGGTCGTACTGAATGATCATCATGGTCGCGTCCCCGGAGAAGAACATATCCCGGAAATTGGCGGGAATCATATCCGTGGGGATCTGAACGCCCATGAGGTTGCTGATCCAGATGGCGTTGGAAACGCCGGGAATCTCCTTGATCTCATTGATCAGGCTGTTGGTATAGCCTGCCGGCATATCCTCCACCACCAGCATACTGGTAGCGGCCATTTTGAAGGGATCCTCCAGCAGCTTCTCGCCCTGAGAGGAGGGCAGATCCTCCGGCAGATAAGAAAGAATATCATAATTGATGCGGGTGGAAATATAGCCGATGGCGGAAGGGATCAGCAGAAGCACAGCGATGAATGCCACCAGCTTCGGCTTCCGGGTCAGCCAGTTTGCGATTTTTTCAACCATGGCCGATCAGTCCTTTCCGCCGAACAGGCCGGTAACGGCAGACCAGAGGTCTTTGAACATCTGTGCCACCCGGCCCCAGAAGGTGGTCTGGGTCTCCGCCGCAGTCTCCGTTTCGTCATCTGCCTCATCCGGCACGGTGATCTCCTGCGTGCGGATCAGCACCTGAATACTTTCGGGAGAGGGATTGCGGCTGTCGGTCAGGGACACGGCGTCTGCGGTGGCATCCATCAGCAGGAGATTGTTCACATCACCGGTGTATTCGTCCCATGTGTCCTCAATGATATCGCAGATACTGGACTTGGCGTCCTTGATCTGTCCGGCTGTGCTCATGGTCTTGGCCGTGCTACGGAGAACAGCCGCCAGACCTTCCAGCGTCTGCTTGGTGCCGTCGTCCAGCGTGGAGCCGGTGGACTTCATCAGGTTTTCGGTATCCGTCACCAGAGACTGGGTGTCCCGGATGGTCTTGACGGCGCTGTTGCTGAGACTGCTGACGGTTTTCAGGCTCTCCTGAAGGGTCGGCTCGTAGTCGTTGAGGGTGTCCCGCAGTTTCTCCACGTCGCTGAGGATATCCCGCAGGTCAGAGGATGCGTAGCGGATGGCAGCGGAGAGATCTTCCGCGCTGTCCAGCATATCAGACAGATCCTCGATCCGGCCGCAGAGAGTACTCAGATCGTTGACCACCTGAGTCGTCGGATTCTTCAGCTTGGTCATCACATCCGTTACGGACTTTTGAAGCTTGGCGATCTCCGCCATGGCGCTGTCCAGACCGCCGGAAATCAGATCCACCACAGCGCCGCCGACGCTCTCGCTGGAATCTGCGGATTCTTCCGTCTTGCTCTCGTCACTGCCGGTATCTGCGCTGCCTTCCCCGGAAGAAGCCGCAGGATCTTTATGCAGCAGTTCGCCGGACAGGGTGCCGCCGCTTGCGGGGGTGTCCCCGCCCTCTACCTTGCCGGAGGCGTACACCAGCCACAGGTCGTTCATCTGCTTGGCTGTAGCGGCATCCTGCCCCAACACCTTCTGGCAGAACTGCTGGAAGGTCAGTCCAGCCTTGGCCTGAAAACCGGTTTCCAGCGTAATTGCGCCCTCCAGCTGCTGGATACCCGCTTCCAGCTTCTTAATGCCGGCCTCCGCTTCCTGAATGCCTTGTTCCAGAGCGATCACACGGGCATCATCCTCGCCTGCGCCAGCCGCTTTCAATGCCTGAAGCTGCTGCTGTGCCGCCGTGAGTTTCTCTTTTGTCTCTGCCAAAGTCTGCTCGTAACCGCTCAACGCTGCCTTCAGTCCCGCAAGGCCGCCATACTGCTGGACTGCTGCTGCCGCCGCACTGGCAGTTGCCGCGGCCTCCGTGCTGGAAGACCCGTTCAGCTCCAGCAGGGTCTGATAGAAGCTCTGCCGGTCAGCTGCCACATAGGCGCTGTGGGCCTTCTTCACCTTGGCCACCGTGATGGAGCCGATATTCTGGTTGTCGTCAATGGTTTTGTCGATCTCAGCGGTGGTATCCTTCACCGTGCCGCCCAGCGCGTCCTGAAGCTTTTTCAGGCTCCGGCGCAGGCTGCCCATGCTGTCCAGCACAGCCTGCAGATCGCCCTTGCCGTCCTCCAGATCCTCCAGTGCATCTTCCACGTCTACCAGATCTTTTCTCAGGGTGGAAACGGTATCCACCATGCTGTTGAGGGTGGCCTTGGAGCTGGTAATGGTCTTGCTCAGAGCCGTGATCTGGCTCTCCACCGGCTCCAGCACATCCGCCAGATTGGAAAGATCCGCCCGCAGGGCATCGGTGCCGCTGTAGATGGTATTCTTGCCGCTGGAGAAGATGTTCCGGGCCTGATTCAGCTGATCCAGACCGTTGGCGGATGCATTCAGGCTGCCGGTCATGGCCGCCATGGCGTCCAGCAGGGAATCCATGCTGCCGGAGAGCTTGTTGTAGTTCTCCTCCAGATCGTCCTTCCGTTCGGACAGCTTGGTGATCTCCTCAAGCTGGCTCAACGTGGCAGGCACCATCAGGAAGGTCATGCCGCCAAAGGAGAAATCGTTGCTGCCCACCCGGATGGTGTAATGACATTCCTCGCCGGGCAGGCCGATGAACAGCACCGCCCGCAGGTTGCCGATCAGCTGCACCTGTGCGCCGGGTGCTTCCAGAGACAGGATGTCGTCCTGATTGAAGATGGCCATGGCTTCCAGCGTGTAGTTGTTCCGGGCGTATTCGCTGGCCGTTTCATTGGGGACGGCGTCCAGATTGATCTCCACCACGCCGGTCTTGCCTGCCAGATCCTCCGCCTTGGTGGGAACGCCGTTGAGGGTGTAGCTCACGGACAGCGTCCAGGGCAGCTGCTCAAAGGGCTTCGCCGTTTTGCCCTCGAAATAGAAGGTGCCGGGCAGATTGCTCTCATCCAGCTGGAACACGGTCTTGCCGTCCGTCCGGGTCGGCTCGGTGCCATCGGTCAGGTTGATGACCTCATCATAGTCGCCGTAGTCCGTCAGTGTGGAGATGCCGTTGGTGCGGTAGCTCTTGACCACGCTGCCGTCGGTCAGGTTGCCATAATAATCCGTCATGGCGTAGTATGCCTCGTCATAGGTGGCGGTCACACCGTCATCGATGGCGACCGCCGGAATGGCGCCAAGCACCATCAGGGCGGACAGGGCGCAGCTTCCGATCCGCAGAAGCTGCCGTTTCACGGTTTTCACTGGTTTTTGCATCGTACTTTCTTCCTTTATGATAAATTTCAGAACCAACTTAGTCAAAACTGCGGGGCAGTCTCAGATCCGTCCGCTCCCACGGCATTCCCCGTGCGTTTTCCCCGAAGTGTCCGTAGCAGGCCAGCGGCTGATAGATGGGCTGTGTCAATCCGAACCGCCGGATGATCACGCCGGGCCGCATATCAACGTTTTCCTCCAGCCAACCGGCCAGCGCCTCGTCCCGGACTGTCCCGGTGCCGTAGGTATCCACCGCCACGCTGACGGGGTCCGCCAGACCGATGGCATAGGCCAGCTGCACTTCACAGCGCTCCGCCAGCCCTGCCGCCACAATATTCTTAGCCAGATACCGGGCCAGATATGCCCCGGTGCGGTCCATTTTCGTAGGATCTTTTCCTGATATGGAGCCGCCGCCATGCCGGGCCGCACTGCCATAGGTGTCCGCCAGCAGCTTCCGGCCTGTCAGGCCGCTGTCGCCGGCGGGGCCGCCGATGACAAACCGTCCCGTTGGGTTTATATATAATAAGGTATTTTCATCGACCAGCTCCGCGGGCAGCGTCGGTAAGATCACCTTCTGCCGCAAGGCCTCCCGCAGATCCTCCACAGCGATATCCGGCGCGTGCTGCGCGGAAAGCACTACGGTGGTGATCCCCACCGGAACGCCATCCCGGTAAGCCACGCTGACCTGGGCCTTGCCGTCCGGCCGGAGCCATGGCAGCGTGCCGTCCCGTCCCACGGCCTCCAGCCGCCGCGCCAGCCGGTTGGCCAGCGTGATAGGCAGCGGCATGAGATCTTCTGTCTCCCGGCAGGCATATCCAAACAGGATGCCCTGATCTCCCGCGCCGGTATCCTCCGCCGCCCGGTGACTGACGCCCCGCGCAATATCCGGGGATTGGGGGTGCATATGCACCTGTACAGAGCAGGTCTCCCAGTCAAAGCCCAGCTCCGGCCGGTCATATCCGATCTTTCGCAGCACCTCTCTGGCGATCGTTTCATAGTCCGGCTCCTGTCGGGCGCTCAATTCGCCGAAGATGCACAAGCCATCCTTCCAGACTGCCGTTTCACAGGCCACCCGCGCTTCCGGCTCCTCCGCCAGCACCGCGTCCAGCACGGCGTCGGCGATCTGGTCGCAGATTTTGTCCGGATGACCCCGTGTCACAGCTTCCGATGTCAGAATGTGTTCCATGCGTTCTCCCCTGTTTCCATACGGGCCATTGTACGCCCGCTTTCTATTCTGCGCTGCAAGTCTACCATCCTCATTCATAAAAAAAAACAGACAAATCCCGCCCCTGTGTACAAACTTCATACACAGACGGGGGATGTGCCTATTAGGCAATTTCCAGAAAATGCCTAAATTCAGAGGCGTGCAAATTGATACTTGAAGTGAACCGGCCACTTCGTGTATAATATATCTGTGTAATATTGGAAAACACGCGGAGGAAAAACATGGCCCAACATACCAAAAACGCCATTCGGCTGGCGTTCATCCAGCTGCTGAACGAACGGCCGCTGGATAAGATTTCCATTAAGGATATTGCAGAAAAAAGCTCCGTCAACCGCAATACCTTTTATTACTATTACGTAGATATCTTTGCTCTTGTGGAGGATATTCTCCAGCTGGAAGCGGAGGATTTTCAGGCCAAGATGCACCGGTACGACAGCTGGCAGGAGGCGTTCCGGGATGCCACGGCCTTTGCCGCAGAGAATAAGCGGGCTGTGTACCACCTGTACAACTCCGGCAATCAGGAAACGCTGCGCCGGTACTATCACAACGTGATTCTGGCCGCCATCACCTCTTATATCCGGGATCAGGCAGAGGGCCTGAATGCGGATGAGGAGGATATCCGAGTCCTTGCGGAATTCTATTCCGCCGCATTGGCCGGCCTTACCGTTCTGTGGCTGCAAAGCGGCATGAAATATGACGCCGAGGAGTACATCGACCATCTTGGGAGGCTCTTGGACGGCAACATCCGCCATACGCTGGAACACAGCTGCCGTGCCGCAGGGCAGCCCGACGCATGATCTCCCATCCGGCAGCCGCCGGGAAACGACCGCCAACCAATCCGCAAAGGAGTGACGCTATGCTTGTCATGATTCGGGGAGCCGGGGACATTGCCACCGGCATCGCCCTGCGGCTTCACCGCTCCGGCTATCGCCTGATCCTGACCGACCTGCCCCAGCCTACCTCCATCCGGCGAACGGTCTGCTTTTCCGAGGCAGTCTGGCGCGGCCGCTGCACAGTGGAAGATACGGAAGCCGTTCTGGCTCATACCCCGCAGAAAGCGCTGGCTCTTACGGAGCAGGGCCGGGTCGCCGTGCTGACCGATCCGGAAAGCGCCTGTATCCGGCAGCTGCACCCCAACGCGGTGGTGGACGCGATTCTGGCAAAACGCAATCTGGGAACTTCCATGGCCGATGCCCCGGTGGTGATCGCCGTCGGCCCCGGCTTTACCGCCGGCGTGGACTGCCACGCCGCTGTGGAGACCATGCGGGGACACACACTGGGCCGTGTCCTCTATACCGGCAGCCCCCTGCCCAATACCGGCGTTCCCGGCGTCATTGGTGGCCAGAGCGCCCTGCGTATCCTTCGCGCCCCGGCGGCAGGCGTTTTTCACCCGGAAATGGAAATTGGGCAGCTGGTTCACGCCGGGGATATTGCCGCTACGGTAAACGGCGTCCCCATGGTCTGCGCCATCGACGGATGCCTGCGGGGCCTGCTTCACGAAGGTCTGACCGTTTTTTCCGGCATGAAGTGCGGAGATGTGGATCCCCGCGGCAATGCCGCCAACTGCGTGACCGCTTCTGACAAGGCTCTGGCCGTAGGCGGCGGCGTACTGGAAGCGCTGCTGCACTTTGGCTGTCTGCCGGATCAGCGCATCTGATTCCATAGCTAACGATTCCGCAGGAGGACGCTTTGAAAGCGCCCCCTGCGTTTATTTTATGTCCTGCAATCCCCCGCTGCCGTGCCATTCCACAACGGGCAAACCGGGGCAGTTCCACCTGACAAGTCCCCCGGCAGTTCTCTCTTTGCCCCTGTTAATACCCATAAGCAAACAGGCTGTTCCTGTCGCTTATCCATAAGTATTTTGTCTATATTTTGTGCAAAATGCGTTAAAATGTCGTGAATACCCACGAAGTACATTGGATTATTTTGTTGATTTTGGAAATTGAAGTTTTGCATTTCTATGGTAGTATGTTGATGGATATGGGAAGGTAAACGGTTTCCCATGTTCAAATTGACATTGTCAATCGTGTGTAGGAAAGGAGAACAAACAATGCTTAGCTTTTTCATTTGTCTGGCACTGCTGATCGGCGGCTACTTTGTTTATGGCTCCGTGGTGGAGCGGACCTTCGGGCCCGATGACCGTGAAACTCCCGCTGTCAAAATTAACGACGGCGTGGACTACATGGTTCTCCCCCAGTGGAAGCTGTTTATGATCCAGCTGCTGAATATTGCAGGCCTTGGCCCCATCTTCGGCGCTCTGAGCGGCGCTCTGTGGGGGCCTGTGGTGTTCCTGTGGATCACTTTCGGCACCATCTTCGCCGGTGCTGTCCATGACTACTTCTCCGGTATGCTCAGCGAGCGCAACAACGGCGCTTCCATCTCTGAGATCTCCGGCATCTATTTGGGCAGTACCATGAAGAACGTCATGCGCGTTTTCAGCGTGGTTCTGCTGGTCATGGTAGGCACCGTGTTCGCCGTTGGCCCTGCCGGTCTGATCCAGCTGCTGTTCACCAACGGCAACAGCACTGGCATCCTCACCAGCAAGTTGTTCTGGCTGATTCTGATCCTGATCTATTACTTCGTTGCCACCTTCCTGTCCATCGACAAGATCATCGGCAAGATCTATCCCCTCTTCGGCATCTGCCTGATCATCATGGCAGTGGGCGTGGCCATTGGCATCTTCACCAAGGGCTATACCATTCCTGAGATCTGGAACAACTTCGCCAATATGCATCCTCAGGGAACCCCCATCTGGAGCTTCATGTTCATCACCGTGGCCTGCGGCGCTATTTCCGGCTTCCATGCCACCCAGAGCCCCCTGATGGCCCGCTGCATGAAGAGCGAGAAGCAGGGTCACTTCGTGTTCTACGGTGCCATGGTTTCTGAGGGCATCATCGCTTTGATCTGGGCTGCTGCCGGCTGCGCCCTCTACACCGGCGAAGAGTTGCTGGCGCTCGGTGGCGGCGGTTCCACCGCTGTTTACGACGTCTGCTCCAAGACCATGGGCGGCGTCGGCATCGCTCTGGCCATGCTGGGCGTGATCGCCTGCCCCATCACCTCCGGCGATACCGCGTTCCGTTCCGCCCGTCTGGTGCTGGCCGACTGGTTCCATATTGACCAGAAGGGCTGGAAGAACCGTCTGATCCTCTGCGTTCCCGTGCTGGGTGTCGGCGCGATTCTGGGCATCGGCAACGCGCTGGGTAAGATCGACTACACCATCATCTGGCGTTACTTCAGCTGGACCAACCAGACGCTGGCCATGATCGTCCTGTGGGCTGCTTCCATGTACCTCTTCTATGAGAAGAAGAACTACTGGATCACCGCTGTTCCCGCAACCTTCATGAGCGCCGTGTCTGTGACCTACTTCCTGCTGGGCAACGAGTGCCTGGGCCAGTTCCTCAACAGCAAGACTGCGGACGGCGCTACCGTGTACAACACCGCTGTGGCATATCCCATCGGCATCATTGCTGCTGCCCTGTTCCTCGGCATCTTCCTGTACAGCATCAAGAAGCGCGACGTGAAGCCCCAGTACGAAACGCTGGGCAAGTAATTTTCAGGCATATATCCAAAGCGGCGGAAAGCGAATACCTTTCCGCCGCTTTGATTCATTTCAATACGGAAAGGGCCGCGTTTTTTACTTGCAAAAAGGCGCTGTGCTTTCTATACTGAAATCAAATCAACTCAGGGAGGCATATTATGGCACTTACTCCTGTCCGTCTCGGCAATACCGCTCTGCCGCAGGACAAGCTGTCCGCTGACCGCAAGGACTGCAAACGGTTCGGCCCCTGCGGCGTGGGACACGCGGCTCTGTATCTCAACAGCTATTTTCTCGACTGCCGCTACTATATCGCATTACAGGATGTGCGCCGGGTCTTTAAACGGGTGGCCATGAGCAAGGGCGGCTTTACCGGCAGCGGCCTTTTTGGCTCCATTCCCTATCTGGTGGTGGAATATGGCGACGGAACGGAGAAGCAATGCACCTTCAAGCGGGAAGAAGACGTAGACAGCTTTCTGGATTACCTGAGCAGTCTCTGTCCCCACATTCCAACCCACAGCGTACAGGCGGAACATCGTCTCGCCCAAAAAGCGCAGGAGGAGGCGCACCGTTATCTGGAGCAGCTCTCCCCCGACGCCCAGGCCGCTCAGGAGCGGTTGGAAAAAGCCAGGGCATTTCTGGCCGGCTATCCTGTCCTGACAGACCGTCTCTCCGCAGCCGCCAAAGCAAAGCGGGTCAACGAACGCACCACCCCCTCTCACAAGTGGGTGGCTCTGGCGATCGTTCTGGGCGGCCTGATCGCCGCGGTCTATGGCATCATCGCATGGCGGCGTCACGAGGATTTCGGCATCTATTTCACATTGCTGGGGCTGGCAGTTGTGTTCCTGTTTTCCGGCACGCAGGTAATCCCCACCATGAAGAATAACAAAAAGGCCGTTACCGCCGCATGGGAAAACGCGCAGAGTGCGCTTGCCAATGTGCTGCCGGAAAGCTTCCCCCTCCCTGCCCGCTATGCTCACCCCGTGGTTCTGGATCGGATGATCCGTGTTCTGCGGGAGGGCCGCGCCCGGAACGAAGCCGAGGCGCTGGATGTGGTCAAGGCCGATCTGAAGGCGCTGAATGCCGACGTGCAGGTTACGCAGGAGGAGTACGATGAGGTTGTGGCAATCAAGCCCATGTTCCTGCTGAGCGACTATCAGTGACGGATTCCGGTGCCGCCTGCATCCCGGTTTTCTGATTTGCAGACCGTAGCGCAAGGCGTTTCCCCTTCCCGATTTTTAAAAAAAGCACACCCATCGGATCGTTGATCCGATGGGTGTGCTTTTGTATGGATTTGAAGCGGTTTCTCAGTCTGTATCCGCCGGCAGGCGGCCATAAAAGCCGCCTGCACGAAGCAGTTGATTACTGGGGCTTAACGATCAGGTTGATGAGCCGGTTTTTGACAAGGATCGTCTTGACGATCTGCATCCCCGCCGTGGCCTTCTGCACCTTGTCCACAGCCAGAGCAGCGGCTTTGATCGTCTCCTCGTCGCTGTCCACCGGCATGGTGACGGTTCCCTTCATCTTGCCGTTGACCTGAATGGCCATCTCCACCGTGGAGGCCACGGTCTTGCTGGCGTCATAGACAGGCCACTCCGCCTGACAGCACATCTTGCCGGTCTGTGCGGCGAAGCCCAGTTGCTCCCACAGCTCCTCGGTGATATGGGGGGCAAAGGGATTCAGCAGCCGCAGGAAGATCCCCAGATCCCCCTTGGTGACACCGTTGGCAGTCATCTCGTTGACGGCAGTCATCATGGCGGCGATGGCGGTGTTCATCTTCAGGGTATCAATATCATCCGTGACCTTCTTGATGGTCTTGTGGAGGATGGCCTCGTTGGCGGGGGTCAGTTCCATGCTGTCCGCCGCGGATTCCGCCAGATTCCACACTTTGTCAAGGAAGCGCTTGGAGCCTTTTACAGCGTCGGTAGACCAGGTGGCCGCCTGCTCGAAATCGCCCACGAACATGATATACAGGCGCATGGTATCCGCGCCGTACTGCGCCACAATGTCGTTGGGGTTCACCACGTTGCCGCGGGACTTGGACATCTTCTCGCCGCCCTCGCCCAGAATCATGCCGTGGCTGGTACGCTTGCCGTAAGGCTCCTTGGTGGGCACGGCGCCGATGTCGTAGAGGAACTTATGCCAGAACCGGGAGTACAGCAGATGCAGCGTGGTATGCTCCATGCCGCCGTTGTACCAGTCCACGGGAGACCAGTATTCCAGCGCCTCCTTGCTGGCCAGCGCCTTGTCGTTGTGGGGATCCATATACCGCAGGAAGTACCAGCAGGAGCCGGCCCACTGGGGCATGGTGTCCGTTTCGCGCTGGGCAGGGCCGCCGCACTTGGGGCAGGTGGTGTTCACCCAGTCAGTCATCTTGGAAAGCGGGGACTCGCCGTCGTCGGTCAGCTCATAGCTCTTCACCTCAGGCAGCAGCAGGGGCAGCTGATCTTCCGGCAGGGGAACCCAGCCGCACTTCTCGCACTTCACCAGAGGAATGGGTTCGCCCCAGTAACGCTGACGGCTGAACACCCAGTCCCGGAGCTTAAAGTTGGTCTTGGGACGGCCAATGCCGTGTTCCGTGACCCACTTCTTCATAACGGGGATGGCCTCCTTGACGGTCAGGCCGTTCAGGAAGTCAGAGTTCACCATGATGCCGGTATCGTCTTTCAGGGCAAAGGCGCACTTGGTCACATCGCCGCCCTTGACCACCTCCACGATGGGCAGGCCGAACTTGTCGGCGAAGTCCCAGTCGCGCTGATCGTGGCCGGGTACGCCCATGACGATGCCGGTGCCGTAGCCCATCAATACATAATCGGAAACAAAAATGGGGATATGCTTGCCGGTGACGGGATGGACGGCCTCAATGCCCTCCAGCCGGACGCCGGTCTTGTCCTTGTTCAGCTCGCCGCGCTCGAAGTCGCTCTTCCGGGCAGCCTCCTGCCGGTAGGCCTCCACAGCGTCCCAGTTGGTCAGCTGATCCTTCCACTGGGCGAGGTAGGGATGCTCCGGGGAAATGACCATGTAGGTCACGCCGAACAGGGTATCGCACCGGGTGGTGTAGACCGTCAGCTTGTCACCGTTGGTGGCGGTGAAGTCCACCTCGGTACCTTCGCTGCGGCCGATCCAGTTGCGTTGCTGGATTTTGACCCGCTCGATATAGTCCACGTCGTCCAGATCGTCGATCAGGCGGTCAGCGTACTTGGTGATAGCCAGCATCCACTGGGACTTCTCCTTGCGGATGACCTCGCTGCCGCAGCGCTCGCAGACGCCCTCAACGACCTCCTCGTTGGCCAGCACGCACTTGCAGCTGGTGCACCAGTTCACAGGCATGGACGCCTTATAGGCAAGGCCGTGCTTGAACAGCTGGAGGAAGATCCACTGCGTCCACTTGTAGTAGCTGGGGTCGGTGGTATCCACCACCCGGTCCCAGTCGAAAGAATAGCCCAGCATATGGAGCTGCTTGGTGAAGTTGGCGATGTTCTGCTTGGTAACGATGGCGGGGTGGACGTGGTTCTTGATGGCGTAGTTCTCCGTGGGCAGGCCGAAAGCGTCAAACCCGATGGGGAACAGCACGTTGTAGCCCTGCATCCGCTTCTTGCGGCAGATAATGTCCATAGCGGTGAACGGACGGGCATGGCCCACGTGGAGGCCCTGGCCGGAGGGATAGGGGAACTCGATGAGTCCGTAGAACTTCTCCCGTGTCTTGTCGCCGGTGACGGCGGCGAAGGGCTTTTCCTCCAGCCACTTCTCCTGCCATTTCTTTTCAATGGCGGTAAAATCGTACTTCATGATTGACTCCTTTATATCTGAATGATTTCCCTGTTTTCAGTTCTTTGCGCGCCGGTGGTCTGAAAAAAGAAAATCCCCTGACCGTTCACAGAAACGGTCAGGGGCGTTAAAAACGCGGTACCACCCTGCTTCCGCCGGTTTCCCGGCACTCGCTGCGGCAGATAACGGTGCCAGCCGGTCCGCCCTACTCCGATTTCAGGCGAAACGCTCCGGGGCCAGTTCTCCCATGCTCCCCCACCGGCTCACACCAGCCGCCGGCTCTCTTCAGGCGGGCATCACAGGTTTTCTCCCCATCCAAGCGTTTAACAGTGTTATTTTAAGCGGGTTTTCCCCCTTTGTCAAGGGTTTTCCTGCACTTCTCAGCATTTTTCAGCGTTCAGCGCGCTTTTTCCACGGATCGCAGCAGTTCCTCGGCAGATACGCCGAAGAGCTTCGCCAGCGCCAGCAAGTTGGAGGTACTGGGATCGGCAGTCCCCGTCTCCCATTTGCTGACGGCCTGCCGGCTGACGCCCAGCGACTCCGCCACAAACTCCTGCGTCATCTTGCACCGGACCCGGTGCTCCTTCAAGACCTCTCCCAGAGAGCGGCGGGTCTCTGCCTTTTCCCTTCGGACTTCCCCGGATCGGTTATACTTCCGCAGGGCCTTCACTCCCTGCACGACGGCATAGATAATCAGCGCAAAAATTCCCAGCCGCACCAGCGTGACCGCAATGATTAGAATCAGAGATATTGACATGATCTGCGTCCTCCTTTATTTTCCGGCACGGCACGTCAGCACCGTAGCTCCGATGTCACCATCCTACCGGACAAAGGCGGTTGCAGCCACCAAATATCGCGCAACTTTCCGTTGCGCCGCCTGTTTTTCCGGGAAACGTGCGCCTTTTTCGGCTTTGCAGGCTCAGTTCTGCGTCAGCACGCCGCTGAGATCCAGAGGCTTGCCGTCAGCCCACAGGCGCTCCAGATCGTAGAACGCGCGAGCCTCCGCACTGAACACGTGGACGCAGATGCAGCCATAGTCCAGCAGCACCCATGTGCCGTCCCGGTAGCCCTCCCGGCGGAGGGGCTTCTCCCCTGCCTGCTCCTCCAGCAGCTTCTCCACAGAGCCGCACAGGGCGTTGATCTGGGTGTTGGAGCTGCCGGTGGCAATGACAAAATAATCTGCCAGGGTGGTGATATCCGTAATCTCAATGGCGGAAATCTCCTTGCCCTTCTTCTCGTCCAGCGCTTTGGCGGCCAGAATGGCCAGTTCCTTCGGTGTCATCATCGTTCAAAATTCCTTTCTCATGTCTCAGGCTTCCGGCGGCAGCGGCTCGCCGGTAACGGGATCTGTAGTCTGCGTGCCGGAACCCCCGGATTCGGTGGGTTCCGTCGGCACGACAATGATGCCGGAGTTATCCGGCTCCTCCGGCGTCTCTCCGCTGCCGGAGCCGTTTTCTCCGCCGGTGGAGCCGTTTTCTCCGCCGGTGGAGGCATCGGAACCGCCTGTTTCCGGCTCCTGCGGTGTGGTGGGTTCCGTCGCAGGCATATCCGTCCCGGTTTTCGTCTCGCTGGGGGCAATGACCTCCCCGGTATCCGGGTCGATCAGGTTGCCGTTGGAGTCCATATCGTAGTCCTTGGCGGGTTCATCCTTTTTCCCGCTGCTGATCACCGGTGCTGCGGCGGCCTTGCTGTCCTCCACATGGCCGGTGGTGGAGCTGACAGAACCATCGCTGTTGACGGACATAATGTCCAGATCGCTCATGGTAGACGGCTCCACAAAGGGGCTCAGCTCGTTGTTCACCAGCTCCAGCAGTTCCTGGGCGTTGGGCGTCACATAGGACTGGTAGCTGTGATACACCCGGCTCCAGCAGGACACGTTTTTATTGGGCATGGTCACAAAATTCACCTTTTCCGTGTCCAGCTTAGCGCCGCTGCTGTTGCCCAGAAATGCCTGCTTGGCAAACCAGAGCATATTCTGGAAACTGAGATCCGTCTCCACGTTTTCATTGAACACCTTGATAAACTCATTGACCTTCGTGATGTTTTTCAGGCTCATCAGCTGTTCGATCATGGCTTTCAGCAATCCCTGCTGGGTCTTGATGCGGCCCAGATCGCCGTCGGGATAGCCCAGCATCTTGCCGTTTTTGCGGTTGTCATGGCGGTAACGGAGTACCTGCATGGCGTCGTCGCCGCTGAGAAGCCGGTAGCCCTTGGTCTGGTGGATGGAGAGGTCCTGAACAGGATCCTCATAGTTCATGTCGCGGGGGACGTCAAAATACACGCCGCCCATGGCGTCCACGATCTTGCCCACGGCTTCCCACTCCACAATCACCTGATAGTCCGGCTCGAAGCCCACCAGCTGAGAGATTTCTTTATAGAGGGCCTTGATGCCCTTTTCTCCGCCGCCGTAATAATTATAAACGGAATTGATCCGCTTGATGTCCCACGGAACGTTGACCATGGTATCCCGCGGAATGGACATGACGGTGGCCTTCTGGTTGGTGATATCATAGCTGGCCAGCAGCATGGTGTCCGTGTTGCCGCCGCCGCCCGTGTCCCGACCAAGGATCAGCACCGTGTAATCATCCTCGCTCTTGCGCTGGCCGCTGACCCGCGGCTGCACGCCGTCTCCGTAGTCGATGCCGTTTTCTGTCTGCGTGCCGTCGGGCTTGGTACCGCCCGGCAGTTCCGGCTTGACGAACACGGATTTCCACGCCACAACGGCCAGCAGCACCGCCGCCAGCACGATCGCCGCTGCCAGCAGCCATTTCTGCTGCTTTGTCAGGCGGCCGGGCTTCTTTGTCTGTTTGGGTTCTTTCTTCTCTAAACGCTTTCCAATATTCTCTGCCATGGGTCTATCTCTTTCCTTTCAGCCAGTCACGCGCTTCTATGGTGGCGTGATGAACGGGATTTTCCATTTCCGTCATCTCGTCGATGGTCATTTGCAGGCCCATCAACAATCCTTTGTCCAGATCCTCATACACACAGTTCCGCAAATCGTTCACGCCGGGAAAATCTCTGGACGGCTCGATGTAATCCGCCAGATAGATGATCTTTTCCAGCAGGGTCATGTCCGCGTGGCCGGTGGTGTGCCACCAGATGGCGCGGTAAATTTCATCGTCCACGCCGTATACATCCCGCGCGATGGCCGCGCCGGTCTTGGCGTGGAGCAGCTTCAGCGCTTTCTGCTCCAGCTCGTCCAGTTCAATGCCGTACTGCCGGCAGAGTGCCAGCTGTTCCGGCATCTCCAGCTTCTTCGTGCAGTCGTGGAGCAGCGCCGCCACGCGGGCCTTCTCCACATCCGCGCCGTAGCGCTCCGCCAGGCGGATGGCCTCCTGCTCCGTGCCCAGCACATGGGGGATTCGCTTGTGCTTCAGGTAGCTGAGGGCCACGGGCCGCAGCTGGGAAAGGGACAAAGCTTTCAGGTTGACATCCGTTCCGTACAAATGGTTTTTCAGGATGTAGCCGTACACCGCCGGGGGCAGGAGGTTCCCGCCCTTCCCTGCCGCCAACTCCTTCCGCAGCTCCGTGGAGGAAATGTCGATCACGCCGGGAACCGTCAGGGTAAAAATCCGGATGTTCGGATACAGGCGGTACAGATTGTCCCGCTGGGCGGAAAACAGGGGTTCGATGTCCTCCTCCGTCCGTCCGAATGCGGCGATGCCTGCCAGCGACGCGATTTTTTCCGGCTCGTGCCATGTGTGGAAGCTGAGGAACATATCCGTTCCCATCAGCAGCCACAGCTCGTCCTCAGGATACCGGGCTTTCAGCTCCGCCAGTGTGTCGGAGGTATAGCTCTTTCCCTGACGGTGCAGCTCCATGTCCAGCGTTTCCACCCGGTCGCCCAGTCCCAGCTGCTCCCCGGCCAGACGGGTCATTTCCAGCCGCTGCTCCGCCGTGGGGCTGCCGGCAGGCAGATCCTTATGGGGCGGGATGCTGGCGGGGATCAGCAGCAGCTTGTCCAGCTTCAGCATGGAAAAGACCGCGGCGGCCGCCGTCAGATGTCCCAGATGCGGCGGGTTGAAGGTTCCGCCGTAAATTCCGATTTTCAAGAAAATTCCATCTCCTGTGCGTTTAGTCAATTTTTCCGGCTCTCCGAAGCTGCAAAGCTTCGTCCAGCAGTTCATAAAGCGGGCCGCAGTCCAGCTCATAGACCTTGGAGGAGGTCCCTGTCCCGGATACGCGCATTGCATCCGGAGCGATTTCAAGATGGCAGAGGTATCCGCTGCGCCCCGCTACAAAAACATCCCAGTCCACTTCCATCATGTCCAGCGCCCTGTGGGCTTCCGTTTTTTCCAGCTGATTCAGTGCATCTGCAAAGGCTTCAACGGTTTCCGCGTCCGTGATGATATATTTGCCGGAATTCCATTCCCTGCTTTCGTCCCAGCAGTTAATTTCCAGCGCCGCCGGAATCCGCTGAATGGGCAGCGGGCCGTCGGTGCGGACGCTCTCCGCACCGATCAGAAGCGCCACCGCGCTGACGATGAGCAAAATGCCAAGGGCAAAAAATCTGCTCTCCCGTAGTTCCCGCATAGAGCCTCCTTTTTGTGCTTACGCCTGCCGCTTCCCGACGGACTTCACCAGCTGGATGCGCTTCTCTTTCGGCTTGCTGTGGCTCTCCCGGTACAGCACGAACTTCGTGCCGATCACCTGCACCACTTCGCTGCGGGTGGCCTTGGCCAACTCCTGCGCCGCCAGACGGGCATCGTACTCGATATTGTTTTCCAGAACCTTGCCCTTAATCAGCTCCCGCGCCTCCAGCGCGTCATCAGCCTGCTTGACGAGGTTCTCTCCGATGCCGTCCTTGCCGATATGGAGGATGGTGTCCATGGTGTTGGCCAGCCCCCGCAGCTGTGCCCGCTGTTTGCTTGTCAGTTCCATAAAATTCCTTTCATTTGGGCTTCTTGGCCCAGCGTTCTCTGATATCGTCCAAATTGCTTTTCCGCAGCCATTCCTCGGAGTAGCCGCAGGTGCAGCAGACGAAGCGGTCTACCGGAGCCGCATCGAGTATCCCCAGCGGCACTTCATTACAGCAAAAACGTCCGCTTCCCGAAGCCGTTCCCGGCACCTTTACGATGTCCGTTCCCCCGCACTTGGGGCATACGCCTGTCTTTTTCATACAGCTTCTCCTCTCTGATCAGCCTGTTTTCAGAAGTTCCCGCGCGCCTTATCCCCACGCGCCGGGCTGTTATTTAATAGACGGATTTTCCTTCAGATAAGTTTCCAGTTTCCCGGTAAATTCCCGCAGAGCTTTGCCGCGATGGGAAATTTCCGCCTTTTCCTCCTGAGTCAGCTGTGCAAAGGTCTTTGCCTTGTCAGGCACAAAGAATACAGGGTCATAACCGAACCCGTTGTCTCCCATAGGCGCAAAGGCGATGGTGCCGGGGGCCTGTCCCTCAGCGGTGATGGTATCGCCGTTGGGGAAGGCGCAGGCAATGGCGCAGGTAAAATGCGCCGCCCGCGTGGTCTGCCCCCGGAGGTTTTGCAGCAGCAGAGTATACCGGCCTTGATCGTCCAGCCCCTCGCCGCCGTACCGGGCGGAATACACGCCGGGTGCGCCGTTGAGCGCGTCCACGCAGAGGCCGGAATCGTCGGCAATGGCCGGAAGCTTTGCCAGCTCGCAGATGGCTTTTGCTTTCAGCATGGCGTTTTCCGCAAAGGTGACGCCGGTCTCTTCCACATCCACGGTGATCCCCAGATCCCTGGGACTGACCACTTCCACGCCGAACTGGCTCAGAATGGCCCCCATCTCCCGGATCTTATTGGGATTGTGGGTCGCAAGCACAAATTTCATCACAGCTTCCCTCCCAGTGCTTCCTTCTGGATTTTCAGCAGCTCCCGGTTGCCCTTGGCACACAGCCGCACCAGTTCCTGCTGCTCGTTCAGGGTAAAGGCCCGGCCCTCGCCGGTACCCTGCAACTCGATGATCTCCCCCAGCTCGTTCATTACGCAGTTGAGATCCACCTGCGCCCGGCTGTCCTCGCTGTACTGCAAGTCCAGCATAGGCTGCTCGTCCACAATTCCGGCGGACACACCGGTGACGAAGTGACGGATGGGGGTAGAGCCAAGATATCCCTCCTCCACCAGCTTCCGGCAGGCCAACGCCAGCGCCACAAAGCCGCCGGTGACGGAAGCGGTGCGGGTACCGCCGTCCCCCTGCAAAACATCGCAGTCGATGTTGATGGTTCGCTCACCCAGTGCTTTCATATCCACGGCAGCCCGGAGACTGCGGCCCACCAGCCGCTGAATTTCCGCGCTGCGTGGGCTGAGCTTCAGCTTGGCGATGTCCCGCTTGCTGCGCTCCCGGTTGGCGCGGGGCAGCATGGAATACTCCGCCGTGACCCAGCCCTCACCCTCCGCCACATGGGGTGGGGTCTTATTCTCGATGCTGGCGCAGCAGAGCACCTTGGTGTCGCCGCACTCGATCAGGCAGCTCCCCTCCGGGAACTTCACAAAATCCGTCGTAATTTTAATGGGGCGCAGCTCATCATACGCCCGACCGTCCTTTCTGGTCATGGAAAATCCTCCTATTCCTTCGCAGCGGATGCAGCTGCATCCGGGATGTTCGTCAGATAATGGCCTTTACATAGTCCCCGGCGTCAAAGGGCTTCAGATCGTCGATGCCCTCGCCCACGCCGGCGAACTTCACAGGGACGCCCAGTTCACGGGCAATGGCAATGACAATGCCGCCCTTGGCGGTGCCGTCCAGCTTGGTGAGGACAATGCCCGTCAGCCCTGCCGTCTCTTTGAACGTCCGGGCCTGAATCAGCCCGTTCTGGCCGGTGGTGGCGTCCAGCACCAGCAGCGTCTCCCGGTCGCAGCCGGGACATTCCCGGTCAATGATCTTGGAGAGCTTGGCCAGCTCCGCCATAAGGTTCGCCTTGTTGTGGAGCCGTCCGGCAGTGTCGCACAGCACCACATCCACGTTCCGGGCCTTGGCGGCCTGAAGTGCGTCGAACAGCACTGCGCCGGGATCGGCGCCCTCATACTGCCGGACGATCTCGCACCCGGCCCGCTCCGCCCAGATCTCCAGCTGGTCGGCGGCGGCAGCCCGGAAGGTGTCGGCGGCGCAGAGCAGCACCCGCTTGCCCTGCTTACGCAGGCTGGCGGCCACCTTACCGATGGAGGTGGTCTTGCCCACGCCGTTGACGCCGATGAAAATGCAGACGCTGGGCTTTGTGTCCAGCTTCAAGGAGGTGTCCCCCACCTCCATTTCCGCCATCAGGATCTCCCGCAGGGCTTCCCGAACTTCCTCCTGCCCCTGCAGATGCTCCTTGCGGACTTTGGTACGCAGCTTCTCCACCGCGTCCGTGGCGGCATCCACTCCCAGATCCGCCATGATGAGGGTCTCCTCCAGCTCCTCAAAAAAGGCCTCGTCCGCCTCGGTGAAGCCGGAGAACAGATTGCTGGTGATTTTTTTCAGCTTGTCAAAAAAGCCCATGGTAAACTCCTTTTTCTGCGGTGTACCGGGAAATATACCCCGGATTTCATTGGATTTTCAGTTCCTTCGCCATGTCGTTCAGATTGATGGTCAGGATCTTGCTGACGCCCTGCTCCTGCATGGTGATGCCGTAAAGGACGTCGGCGGCCTCCATGGTACCCCGGCGGTGGGTGATGACGATAAACTGAGTCTTATCCGCCAGCGTCCGCATATAGCGGGCGGTACGCACCACGTTGGCCTCGTCCAGCGCTGCCTCGATCTCGTCCATGATGCAGAACGGGGTGGGATGCACTTTCAGGATGGCAAAGTACAGAGCAATGGCCACAAAGGCTTTCTCGCCGCCGGAAAGCAGCGAAATGGTTTTCAGCGCCTTGCCCGGCGGCTGGGCCTTGATCTCGATGCCGCAGTCCAGAATGTTCTCCGGGTCCTCCAGCTCCAGCTTGGCCTGACCGCCGCCGAACAGCTCCACAAAGGTCTGCTCGAAGCTCTCGCTGAGAAGCTTGAACTGCTGGGCAAAAATTTCGGTCATCTGCTCCGTGATCTCCCGGATGATGCCGGTCAGCTCGCCCTTGGCTTTCTCCACGTCGTCCCGCTGATCCGTCAGATATGTATACCGTCCGTTGACCCGCTGGAACTCGTCGATGGCCCCCACATTGATGGTGCCGAGACTGTTGATCTCCCGTTTCAGCTCCGCCACCCGGCGGGACGCCTTCGGGACGCTTTCCAGCTCGATCCGCTGGGTCTGAGCGTCGGAATGGCTCAGCTCATAGGTTTCCCACAGCTTATCCAGAATCTGCTTTTCCTCCATGGCGGAGGTGGTCAGCTTCGTTTCCAGCCTGCTGGCTGCCCGCTCCAGATTCAGGAGGGTTTCGTTCATCTCCTGCCCGGCGCGGCTCTTGGCGGTACGCTCCGCTTCCAGCGCGATCTTCTCCTGACTGATGACCGCCAGCCGCTCCGCAATGGCGGCGCTCTGCGCTTTCAGTTCCGCCTGCGCGGCCTTCCGCTGCCCGATCTCCTCCTGCGCAGTTCCGATCTGCTGCCGGTACTGGGCAAGGGCCGCCTCCTTCTGGCTTCGGTCGCCGGACAGCTCCGCCGCCAGCTGCCGCAGGTCGGCAGCCCGGCGCAGTGCGCCCTCCCGGTTGGCGGTAACTGACGCCAGATCCGCCTTATGGGCGGCAATGGTCTCCGCCAGCTGGCCGGACTGGGCCAGCAGCTCGCTCTGGCCGGAGAGGATCGCCTCCGCCTGCACCCGGCATCCGGCGGCTTCCGCCTCCTGCTCCGCTACGGTTTGTTCCGCCGCCGCGGCTCTGCCCTCGTTATCCTTGATCCGGCCGTCAATGGCTTCCAGTTCTCCGTTCAGGTTTTCAATGCTCTCCCGCAGATTGGCAAGCAGCATATCAAACTGGTTTTTGATTCCCTGTAACCTCAGCACCTCATCCTCCGCCGCACGGCGCTGGGACTCTGCGGTAGACAGTTCATACTGTGCGGCGTCCAGCTCCCTCTGGGACGCTTCCTCCGCCGCTCTGGCCTCCTCCAGCTTTCGGTGCATCTCCGCCGTCCGGCTGTTCAGCCGTTCCAGCTCTGCCGCCCGGCTCAGAACGCCGGCGCTGCGGCTGGTAGAGCCGCCGGTCATGGAGCCGCCCCGGTTGATAACCTGTCCGTCCAGCGTCACGATCCGAAACGCATTTCGGTATTTCCGGGCCATGGCAATACCGCAGTCCAGATCCTCGGCGATCACCGTCCTGCCCAGAAGGCTATTGAAAATATTGGTATACTTCGGGTCGAAGCGCACCAGCCGGGACGCCACGCCCACAAAGCCGAATTCCTGTTCCACGCCCCGCTCCCGAAGCTCGTCGCCCCGGATGGCGGTCAGAGGCAGGAAGGTCGCCCGTCCGCCGTCCCGCTGTTTCAGAAAGGCAATGGCGCTCTTGGCGTCCTCCTCCCGGTCAACCACGATGTTCTGCAAGCCCGCTCCCAGAGCGATCTCAATGGCCAGGGAGTATTTGCCGTCGGTTTTCATCAGGCTTGCCACGGGGCCGTGAATCCCCCGCAGGTGATTCTGCGCCTGACAGACCAGCTTCACCGCCTTGTTGAAGCCCTCGTAGTCCTTCTCCATTTCCGTCAGCAGACGGATACGGTTATCCAGCGCCCCTGTATCCATGGTAAGCTTTACCCGGTTTTCTGCGGCGGCGGCGGCTTTTTTCTTCCGCTCCTCCATCCGCAGGGCGTGTCCGCTGATGATATTGGCGGCGGCTTCCGCCTCGTCCTGCGCGTCCTCCAGAGCGCGGCGGTTGGATCTGGCTTCCGTTCCCTTTTCCTCCAGCTGCCGCTCTGCGGCTTCTTTGTCCGCTGCGGCAGCAGTCCGGCGCGCCTTGATCTGCTCCGTCTCCGCCCGAACGGCGGCGGCCTCCGCCCGCGCGTCCGCGGCAGCAGCAATGGCCATGGCCTCCCGGCCCCGGAGTGCTTCCGCCTCCGCGGCGGCGCCGCCCGCCTGCTCCGACGCTGCCTGCGCCTGCGCCAGCAGGGCATCCAGCTCCGCGTTCAATTCTGCGGCCTGCTGCTCCAGCTCCGCCGCCTTTGCGTCCTGCTCTGCCGCCTGCGCTTCATAGCCGCCGGTGCGGCTCTCGGATTCCTCCAGCTCGCTCTCCGCCCGCCGGATATTCTCTGTCAGATGATAGATGCTGCTCTCCAGCACGGCTACCGCAGAGTCCTGCTCCGCCGTTTTCGCATCCAGACCGGCGGCGTCCTTCCGCAACGTTTCCGCCTCGATATCCTTTTCCTGCATCCGCTGGCCGAACTGTTCGTTTTCCGCAAACAGGGCGTCCATACTCGCCCGTGCCTCATCCCGTTCCCGTTCCGCGTTCCGCAGGTCGATTTCCAGCTTCCGGGCGTTGGCTTTCAGCGTTTCCAGATTTTCCAGCCACAGGGAGATCTCCAAGACCCGCATCTCATCCCGCAGTACCAGATACTTCTTCGCCGTCTCCGCCTGCGCCCGCAGGGGTTCCACCTGCAGCTCCAGCTCCGCGATCTTGTCGTTGATGCGAACCAGATTTTCTTCCGTGCGTTCCAGCTTCCGCTCCGCTTCCTCTTTCCGATGGCGGAACTTGGAAATCCCGGCGGCTTCCTCAAAAATCTCCCGGCGGTCGGTGCTCTTGGTGGAAAGGATCTCGTCCACCCGGCCCTGTCCCACGATGGAGTAGCCCTCCCGGCCCATGCCGGTGTCCATGAACAGTTCCGTGACGTCCTTCAGGCGGACGGACTGGCGGTTGATGTAATATTCGCTCTCGCCGCTGCGGTAATACCGCCGGGTAACGGCCACTTCCGTCTCTTCCATAGACGGAAACAGCTGCCCTGTATTGTCCAGCACCAGCGTCACCTGTGCAAACCCCACCGGTGCCCGCTTCTCCGTGCCGCCGAAGATGACATCCTCCATCTTGCCGCCCCGGAGGGCCTTGCTGGACTGCTCGCCCATGACCCAGCGGATGGCGTCGGAGATATTGGACTTGCCGGAACCGTTCGGCCCCACAATAGCGGTAATATCCTCTCCGAAATTCAGAACTGTCTTATCCGGGAAGGACTTAAATCCCTGAATTTCCAGCGCTTTCAGGTACAATCTGTTCACCTCGCTGCATCTTTACATACTTTAACTAAGATACTATATCAAAAAAGCGCTTCTATTTCAAGCAAAAACTGCGTAAAAACGAGGGGATTCCCCCTCGTTTCACAGCTTCTCCTCCATCTTCCGATACAGCCAGTCCAGTCCCTCCGGCAGACCGCCCAGTTGGTCGATGATCCCCAGCCGCACCGCCTCTTCCCCGTAGATCACGCTGCCCACGTCCGCCGCCATATCCTCCTTGGCCAGCATGAGGGTCTGGAACCGCTCTGCCGAAATACGGCTGTGTCCCGCCACAAAGGCCACGATCCGCTCCTGAAGCCGCTGGAAATAGCTGTAGGTCTGGGGCGCGGCGATCACGGTCCCGCTCATCCGCACCGGGTGGATGGTCATGGCGGCAGAGGGAACCGCAAAGCTCCGCTGTGCCGCCACCGCCAGTGGAACGCCGATGGAATGGCTGCCCCCCAGCACAATGGCAGCGTTGGGCTTCGTCAGCCCGGCAATCAATTCCGCAATGGCCAGACCAGCCTCCACGTCTCCCCCCACCGTGTTGAGCAGGAACAGGATACCGTCCACCTCCCGGCTCTCCTCCAGCTTGGCCAGCAGCGGCAGCATATGCTCGTACCGGGTGGTCTTTGTGCCGTTGGGCGCTGCCACGTGGCCTTCGATCTGACCGATGATGGCCAGCGTATAGACCGTTCCGTGGGCGGTTTTCGTCATGGCGGAGCCAAAATCCACGATATTCTGCGTCGTCTGGTCGCTCCCGCTTTCCTCCGCCCGCTTTGTGTCCTTGTCTTGATCCATGTGCATCCCTCGCTTTCTCCGATAGTGTCCGCAGGTTTCGGATTTTTACACATCTCCCCGGATTTCTATGGTAATTTCTGCCGGAGCGTGGTATACTCTGGACAAACGAAACCGAAAGGAAGGGTCACTATGCGTACGCTGTTCAAGGGCGGCACGGTCATCACCGGCCGGGGGCCGAAACGGGCCGACGTCCTTATCGAAGGGGAAAAGGTCAGGCAGATTGGCCGTCTCATTCTGACGCCGGCAGGCCGGACGGTGGATGTGGAGGGCTGTCTCCTGTTCCCCGGCTTCATCGACGCCCACACCCATTTTGATCTGGACGTCTGCAACACCACCACGGCAGACGATTTCACCACCGGCAGCCGCGCGGCCCTGAAGGGCGGCACCACCACGGTTATCGACTTTGCCTGCCCCAACAAGGGAGAAAGCCTGCAATACGGTCTGGATCTCTGGCACAAAAAGGCGGATGGCCGTACCTTCTGCGACTATGGGTTCCACATGACCATTGACGACTGGAACGAATCCATCCGGGCAGAACTGCCGGAGATGATCCGGCAGGGCGTGACCTCCTTCAAGATGTATATGACCTACCCTGCCATGATGGTGGGTGACCGGGATATGTACTGGGCCTTGAAAGAGCTGCGGCATCTGGGCGGTATCTGCGGCGTCCATTGCGAGAACGCCGGGGTCATTGACGGCATGATCGCCGAGAAAAAAGCCGCCGGGCTGCTGGGGCCGTCCAGCCACCCGGAGAGCCGTCCGCCCTATCTGGAGGCGGAAGCCGTGGGGCGGTTGCTGCGGATCGCGCAGGCGGCGGACTGCCCGGTGGTCATCGTTCACCTGACCAACGAGGATGCCCTCAAGGAAGTGGAACACGCCCGGAAACGGGGTCAGAAGGTCTATGTGGAAACCTGCCCCCAGTACCTGCTGCTGGATGAGAGCGTTTACTATAATCCCGATTATTCTCAGGCAGCGCGGTACGTCTGCGCGCCGCCCATCCGGGAAAAAGCCAATCAGGAGGTTCTGTGGCGGGGGCTGCGCCGGGGCGAAATCCAGACCATCTCCACCGATCACTGCTCCTTCACGCTGGCACAGAAGGACGCAGGTCGGGATGATTTCACGAAGATCCCCGGCGGGCTGCCCGGCGTGGAGACCCGCGGCGAGCTGGTCTATTCCTACGGGGTCGCCGCAAAAAAAATCTCTCTTGCCCAGATGTGCCGGGTTCTAAGTGAAAACCCCGCCAGGCTGTACGGTCTCTATCCCCGGAAGGGCGTTTTGGCTCCCGGCAGCGACGCCGATATCGTGATCTACGATCCCGGTGACAGCCATGTGATCCGGGCGGAGGACTGCATCGCCAACGTGGACTACAATCCCTATGAGGGCTTCGTCACCGCCGGCGGCATCCGGGAGGTCTGGCTCCGGGGCCGGAAGGCCGTGGAGGGCGGCAGGGTGCTGGATACCGTTCCTGCCGGTATGTATCTCGCCCGTGGAAAGTGCAGTCTGTAAGCCTTTTCCCGCGAAGTACTTCTACTTTACAGAGATTGCGCTTCAATCAGCACCTTATCCCTTCACATTTCAAAAAAAGGAGCGCGGCCAGATGGCCGCGCTCCTTTTCGATTCCGTCTCAGTCTCCCCAGGACACATCCGTAATGGTGCCGCCGGAGAACTCAATATACTCACTCTTGAGGATGTAGTCCGTCTTGCCGATCCGCACCTCCTGATCACCCACCTTGGTGGTCATGACGTCAGCGGTGGGGGTGGTGGTGGTCACCGTGAACAGCAGCGTCACGTGTTCCGGATCCGTGACCCAGTTCCCGTTGGCATCCATCACCTGATAGTCCATTTTTTCCACGGACTCGATCTGGCCGCCCACCAGAGCGCCGGATGCCATCAGCGGAGAGGGCAGGTGCTTGAGGCAGTTGTCGTACAGCTCCGGGGCCACGCCCTCTACCTTCACCTGATAGGTGACCTTGGTCTGCGCCTGCTCGGCGTTGATGCTGTCGCCGTTCCCGCCTAAAAACTTCCACGCCGCCAGAGCCAGCACCGCCACGATCAGCACAATGGCAATGAGGTCGATCACATTCAGCTTTCCGATTTTCTTTGCTTTCTGTTCCATGTTTTCCTCCGTAACAGGCCTGCGCCCGATTTTTTGCAGAAAAAGACTTTCGCCGCCATCAGTGGACAACGATCGATTTCTATTGTATAATATTTTCCGCCATTTCACAAGGACTTTTTTGGAGGCGCTTTTATGAAGGTCATCCACCTTATCAGCGGCGGCGATTCCGGCGGGGCAAAAACCCATGTTCTGAGCCTGCTGCAAAATCTGAACAAAACCATTACCGCCCAGCTGGTCTGCTTCCGGGACGGCCCCTTTGCCGACGAGGCCCGCGCCATGGGGATCCCCACCAAGATCTGCGGCGGGAACAATATTCCCCATCTGCGGCAGGAGCTGACCGCATACATCCGGCAGGGCGGCTACCAGCTGATCCACTGCCACGGCAGCCGCGCCAACATGATCGGCGCTCTGCTGCGGAAGCCCACCGGCCTGCCGGTGGTATCCACCGTTCACAGCGACTACAAGCTGGACTATATGGGCCGCCCCTTCGCCCGGCTCACCTTCGGTGCCATCAACGCCATGGCTCTGCGGCGGCTGGACTACCGCATCGGCGTGTCCGACGCCATGGTAGACCTGCTGATCAGCCGGGGCTTTCCACCCGACCGCTTCTATGCCATCTACAACGGCATTGACTTCACCCCCGCCCCGCCTCAGGGAGATCGGCTGGCATATCTGCGGAATCTGGGGGCGGAGGTGGACGAGAACAGCGTGGTGGTGGGCATCGCCGCCCGGCTGAATCCCGTCAAGGATATGTCTACCCTGATCCGCGGCTTTGCCAAGGGACACAAGACCTGCTCCCGGCTGCGGCTGGTCATTGCCGGAGACGGCGAGGAGCGCCAGAAGCTGGGGGATCTCGCCAAGGAACTGGGCGTGGAGAAGGAAGTGACCTTCGCCGGGTGGATCAGCGGCGGCATGGATCAGTTCTACGCCGCGCTGGACATCAACGCCCTGACCTCTCTTTCGGAAACCTTCCCCTACGCGCTGACCGAGGGCGCCCGTTTCCATCTGGCCACCGTGGCTACCGCCGTAGGCGGCATCCCCTATCTTATCGATCAGGATGTAAATGGATATCTCTTTACACCCGGTGATTGGCAGACGTTGGGGCGCTATCTGTCCGCGCTGGGCAGCGACGATGCCCTGCGGCGGGAGATGGGCGAAAAACTCTACGAAAAGGCCTCCTCCAAGTTCTCCATCCAGAGCACGGTGGACACCCAGCTCCATATCTACGAAGAAATTCTCCGCCGGCACAGCCGCCCCAAAAAGGAGCGGGACGGCGTGGTGATCTGCGGAGCCTATGGGCGGGGCAACGCCGGGGACGACGCCATTCTGGAAGCAATTTTGCAGGAGATGCGTACCATTGACCCGGATATGCCTATCACCGTGCTGACCAAAGACCCCAAGGCCACCCGTCTTGCCTACCGGGTCCGGACGGCCGGGCGGATGGATGTTTTTACATGGGAAAAGGCCATGCACCACGCCGCGCTGTACATCAACGGCGGCGGCAGTCTCATTCAGGACGTCACCTCCCGCCGCTCCCTCTGGTTCTATCTCCATAACATTCAGGCCGCCCACAAGGCCGGCTGCAAGGTGCAGATGTACGGCTGCGGCATCGGCCCCGTCCTTCGGGAGCAGCATCGGAAGCTGGCCGCCCGCGTACTGAACGCCTGCGTGGACGTCATCACCCTCCGGGAGCCGGATTCCCAGAAGGAATTGCAGTCCATGGGCGTCACCCGGCCGGAGGTCCTGCTGACCGCCGATCCGGCTCTGACCCTGCCTGCTGCCAGCGATGACGAGATCGACAGCGTTCTGCTGCGGGCAGGGATCCCTCCCCGTGGGAACTACCTCTGCTTCGCCCTGCGGAACTGGAAGGGCTTTGAAAGCAAAGCCCCCCTGTTTGGTCAGGCGGCGAAATACGCCTATGAGACCTACGGCCTGACGCCGGTGTTTGCCGCCGTGGAGAAGCATCTGGACCCCGGCGCCGGACGGCTGGCTGCCGCCGGTCTGGATATCCCCCACTATTTTCTGGATGACGCCGGCAGCGCCGGCACCATCATCGGCGCTCTGTCCCGGATGCAAGCGGTGGTCTCCATGCGGCTTCACGCGCTGATTTTTGCCGCCGGGCAGGGCATCCCCCTGGCAGGCGTGGTATATGATCCCAAGGTCTCCTCGTTCCTGCGGTATATCGGTCAGGAGAACTTCGCCGATCTGGATGCGCTGACACCGGATCTGCTCAAATCCATGATTGACCGCGTGGCCGCCGCCCCCATCTCTCCGGAGGAGCAGGAAGCCGCAGTCCGAAAGCTGCGGCAGACGGAACAGGTCAATGTGGAAACGGCCCGCCGCCTGCTGGGCGTGTAGCCCGTTTTCTGTCAAGTATTTCAGCATTACATATCATATATACAAAGTGGAACAGGCTTATTGTGCCTGTTCCGCTTTGTCTTTTTTATTGCAGATGCTCCGCTGGACGGCAATGGTGGTCAGGCTTCCTGTCAGCTGCACCAGCACCGCCGTCAGCAAGGCCAGTTCGTCCTCATCCAGATTCCGGGCAATGGCGACGGCCAGCGTGTTCACCGCTGTGGTAAAGGCCAGGGGGTCGCAGTCTCCGCAGTTCATCCCATCACCCCCTGCTATTCTATGTGGGCCGTTCCTGTTTCATCCCCGCTTTACAGCGTCTCGATCTGGCTGGCCGGTTTTGCAGGCTGCATGGGGAAAACCGTCAGCTTTTCCCCGCCGTCCCACAAAGCCAGCAGCACGTCCTTTTCCTCCTGATACCCCTGCCGCAGCAGCGCCCGGTGAACCCAGCTCTCCGCTTTCCCCGCCTGCCGGATATTGCCGGAGAGCAGCCTGCCGTCCATGACAAAGGGCGTCTGCGGCACTGTTTTTTTCGGCGTCTGCCCTAAATCTGACGGGGTGGCAGGCCGGTCCGTCTCCTTGGGAAGAAAGCTGACGATACCGTTGTGCTCCAGAATGGCCGTCTGGAGCTGATTCAGGTCAAACCACCCGCCTATGCGGCAAAAGGTGAGGAATTCATTGAGATCCAGCTTTGCTTTCTTCAAATTTTCCCGGTAGATCACACCGTTTTCCAACAGCACCAGCGGCTTGCCGGTGAAAACCCGCCGCGCCTTCAGGGAATGGCTGGTCCACAGGGAGATGCCAACCGCCGCCAGCCCGTAGATCACCAGCGCCGTCAGCGAGTTCAGCGGTGCGTCCAGATCCGTGGCCAGTTCCGCCGCCACGGATCCGATGGTAATCCCCTCCACATAGTCGAACATGGTCATCTGGGAAACCTGTTTCGCCCCCATCAGCTTCGTCAGCAGAAACAGCACCACGATGGACAGCACCGTTGTCAGGCTTACAAAGCCGATATTTTTCAGCAACCCCATAAAAACGCCTCCCGCAGTATCCTTTTTCATAGGATGCCGCAGGAGGCCCCGTTTTTATTCAGTTTTTTCGCCGGCGTGATGGGCGTTGGTGTGGACGTTGATGAACTGCGCTTTCAATTTGGAGTAGAGGATGGTCTGGCTGGAATACAGTCCCTGATACCCGGAGAGCATATAGCTCAGGCAGCAGGCCAGCGCGAAATACAGCAGCCCCTCCGCGCCGAACAGCTCCACCGCCAGCAGCGTCGATGCCAGCGGGCAGTTGGTCACGCCGCAGAACACGGCGGCCAGTCCCACCGCCGCGCCGAATCCGGCAGGCAGTCCCAGCAGCGGCGCTGCGGCGCAGCCGAAGGTGGCTCCCACGAAGAAGGACGGCACCACCTCGCCGCCTTTGAAGCCGGCTGCCAGCGTGATGGCGGTAAAAATCAGCTTCAGCAGAAATGCCCACGGAACCGCCACGGTTCCCTGCTCCACGGCGGCAGTGACGATCTCCATACCCGCCCCGTTGTAATCCGTGCCGAAGATCAGCGTCAGCACAATGATGGCCGCGCCGCCGCAGACCACCCGCAGCCATGGATTACGGATTCTCTTCATCAGATGTCCCGCCCCGTGCATAACCTTGCAGAACAGAATGGACACCAGCGCGCACAGCACGCCCAGAAGCGCCACCCGGACAAACATCCCCACCGTCTGCTCAGGAACCGACACGGCAAATCGGGTTGGCTCCACCCCCAGATGAATGGATACGCCGTAGGCCACCAGCGCCGCCAGCAGGCTTGGGTACAGCGCCACATGATAGATCACGCCGATGCTGATGACCATGATGGCAAACACCGTGGCCGCCAGCGGCGTGCCGAACAGAGCGGAGAAAAACGCCGCCATGCCCGCCAGCGTTGCCACCCTCAGATCCCGGTCATCCAGCTGAAAATGCCGCCCAAGATACTGCCCGATGGTACCGCCCATCTGGAGGGCGGCACCCTCCCGTCCGGCGCTGCCGCCGCACAGATGGGTCAGGATCGTGCCGAAAAAGATCGCCGGCAGCAGCAAAATAGGCAGCAGCTTTCCCTGATGCACGGCGTCGATGATGTCATCGGTACCAAGACCGTCCGTCCCTGTCAGCTTGTAGAAGCCGACAATGACAAGCCCTGCCAGCGGCAGCAGATATAGGACCCACGGGTGCGTCCCCCGGAACGCCGTCACCTCATGTACGCCGAAATGGAACAGCGTCCCCACAAGGCCGCAGGCCGCGCCGATCACAGCGGCCGCCGCCGTCCACTTTATAAACGTGCGGACATAGAGTCCCCACCGCCGCAGGGCAGTTCGGATCGCTTTTGTATCCACGATGATCTCTCCTTACAATTCTTCTGTACCGCTGCCGGACAGGGCGCTGCTGAAGGCCTCCTCCAGCACCTCCGGGCGCTTGAGATTCCGAAAAAGCTCCGCGAAAAAGCGGGAATACTCGATGCCCGTGGCGATTCGTTCATCCATTACAACGCTCAGAGGCATTACCTTTTTTCGGACGCCCTCCGGCACAGCCGGATCATGAACCGGACGGCCCATGCAGATAAACACGCTGGTGGTTCCAAACTCATAGCAGTGGTGAAAAATGTACGGCGTGTTGATGGAGGCCAGATTGGTAACGAACAGGCTGGTGTGGAAGGGGCTCAGTTCAATGATGGATCTGGGCAGCAGATTGTGCCGGTCTAAAAAGCCTGCAAGGCCAATGACCGTCCGGGCCAGCCCCGGTACGCCGAAAATGAACTTCACGAATTTGTCGGTATCGTTGTTGTGCTGGGCGTTCTGGTTCTTTTCGATGGCCGCCTGAATCTTCTCCGTCACGGTGAACACCGTGTCCTCCGGCTGGAGGTACACTTTCAGGGACGTTTCGTCCGGCGTGCCGTCCGCTCTTGTCTTGAGGATCACAAAGCTGAAGCAGAAGTGGTTCCGCTTATAGATCCGGCTGTTCATCACGAAGTAGTTGAGCTTGGGATTCCGCAGCACGGCCCGATAGTAGGCGGACACCAGCACGCTCATATGGGTCACGGACTGCCCCGCCCGCCGCTTTTCCCGGATGTACGCCCGAATGGCGTCCTCATCCAGATTTTCCTCTGCCCAGTTCTGGGCGTCATACCGCTTCGGCATGATATAAGGAAGCGCCTGCATAATGGCAGTCAGGTTCTGTACTCTTGTTCCGTCTGCTCGCATGGTCAATCCTCGTGCTTTCACAAAGTATTTCCATTATAGTTAAGATTCCGTCAAAGTTCAAGGGAAAGTGACAAATTCAGCCTGTTCCGCCATGCCGCAGCGTTTTCCACGCCGCAGTCAGAAGCCCCGCAGCCGCCGGGAGCAGCCAGATGCTTCCGCCGGTGCGCCACATCAGCCACACCGTCCCGGACGCTGCGGCCAGAGCCGTTGAAAGCCCCACGCACCGGCAGCCCCACTCCGCCGTTTCCGGCCCTGCCAGCCACACAAGCAGCAGATACAGCGCCCGGCCGCCGTCCAGCGGGGAAACCGGCAGCAGATTGAACGCGCCCAGCACCGCGTTGGCTCCGGCTGACACGGGATATCCCAGCCATCCCAGCAGCACTGCCGCCAGCAGATTGGCCAGCGGCCCCGCCAGTACCGCCGCCAGTTCCCGGCCGTAGCTCATGGTGCCGCCGGTCTCCAGCACCGCCCCCAGTACGCCGATCCGAAGCCGCCGGATCGGCGCGCCGAAGCGTCTCAGGCACAGGATATGCCCCAGTTCATGGAGTGCCGCCGCTCCCAGCACCAGCAGCGTTGTCTCCCATCCGCAGCTGACGGCAAACCATCCCGTCAACAGCAAAAAGCCGCCGGAGACGGTACACTCAGGCGGTTTCCACATAATAAATCGGGTTCAGGTACACCCCGTCTTTTTGCAGTTCAAAATGAAGGTGCGGCCCGGTGGCCATGCCCGTCTCTCCCACCTCCCCCAGCTTCTCCCCTTCCTTTACAGCCGCGCCGGAGGTCACGGAGATCCGGCTGCAATGGGCGTACAGGGTCGTGCAGCCGTTGGCATGGGTGACGGTGCAGTATTTTCCATAGCTGCTGCTCTCCCCTACCGCCGTCACCGTCCCGTCCGCAAAGCAGGCAATGGCCGTGCCGGTATCCGCGGCCAGATCCACGCCGTAGTGAAACCGCTCCTCCCCCTCCACAGGATGTTCCCGATAGCCAAAGCAGGAAGACAGCGCCCCCTTCACCGGCGTTTCATGGTCGAAGCCCAGAATTGCCTGCCGCATACTGACGTTTTCAGGCAGATCCTCGTCGGAATAGAGAACCAGATCCATGGCTGTCTCTTCCTGCGCCGCATCCTCATCCCCTGCCGGCAGAGGGTTTGTCTCTTCCGGGATATTCCGCCATTTTTGAAGTTCCGACAAAGACAGCGCCGTACTGCCGCCGGTGCTGGCCGCCGTTTTCTGCGCCGCCGCTTCCGGGTGAAAGACCGCCTGATAAACCTCATCCGCAGTCACAGACGGCGTCCCTCCTCCGGTGAAGAGATCTCCCACCGCAGAGAATACCGCCTGGACGTCTATATTTCTGGACATGGTTTCCGACAGCTTTCGGTTAAAATCCGCCATTTTTCCGGGCAGCAGCAGCTTTGCCGCCACCAGCAGCACGAATACGCTGCCGCAGATTACCAGTCGGATCAGCCGGAATCGTTCCCCGTCCGACATGGCGTTTCCTTTCCCGGTCTGCCGCCGCCCGCTCCTGTACACCGCTTTCTGTTTGACAGCCGCAGTAGTCGTGATCCGTCGGCCTGCCTGTCTGATCCGCATCGCGTCAGCCCCCCTCCTCCGAATTCCCTACCACTCTATGTGGAAATTCTCCGCAGTATGCGGATGCTTAACTCAGGAGCTGCTACCGCGCGGTAACAAACTTTGAAAAAAGCGGAGGGCAAACGCCCTCCGCCCTGCTGTATCCGTTCTGCCCTCAGCCCGGAGGCCAGGTCATATCCCGCCCTGCCAGCACATGAAAGTGCAGGTGGGGTACGGACTGCTGTCCTGCCTCGCCAATGTTGGACACCACCCGGTAGCCCGCCTCAGCAAAGCCCAGCTCCTTGGCAAGCTTGGCAATGACCTCAAAAATATGGGCCACCACCGCGCTGTTCTCCGGCGTGATTGCCGTGACCGACTGGATGTGCGCCTTGGGTACCACCAGAAAATGGGTGGGCGCCTGGGGCGCAATATCGTAGAAGGCATAGCAAAGCTCGTCCTCATAGACCTTGTTGCTGGGGATCTCTCCGGCAATGATCTTGCAGAAAAGGCAATCGCTCATGGTCATCCTCCTCTCTTATTTTCCGTGCTCCGGCACCACTGCGAAAACGGTCAGCGGCTCCGTGCCGGTATTCATCAGCTTGTGGGTGTGGCCCTCCGCGCAGTAATGGCACACGCCCGGCGTCAGCGGCTCCTCTACGCCGTCGCAGAGCATGGTTCCTGCGCCGGAAAGCACATAAATCGTCTCGCTGTTGCCCACATGGGTATGCTCGCCCAGAAACGCGCCGGGAGCCAGAACAAGCTTCATGATCTTGTTCACTCCATCGGAATAGCTTTGCAGCCGGGCCTCGCCCTGACCGCCTTTCATCCCGTTGATGACCTGCGTTTCCAGCTTATCAAAATGAATCTGCATCGTAAACTCCTCCTTACAGCTTGCCCGCCACGAAATCGTCCACGGCTGCCAGTGCGTCGTCCACCTTGCTGACCTCCGTGCCGCCGCCCATGGCGCTGTCAGGCTTGCCGCCGCCCTTGCCGCCGCAGATGGGGGCGATGGCCTTGATAATATCGCCGGCCTTCACGCCCTTGGCCACGGCGTCCTTGCCGCAGACGGCCAGCAGCGTCACCTTGCCGTCGTTGACAGAGGCCAGAACGCCCACCACGCCAGGCTCCTTGTCCCGGAGGAAGTCGCCCTGCTTGCGCATGGCGGCAGCGTCCATACCATCCCGCTGAGCGGTGATGACCTTCAGCTCACCCACCGTCTTGGCGGAGGCAAGGAAGCTCCGTGCTTCACCCAGAGAAGCCTGCTCCTTGAACTTCTCCAGCTCATGGCGCAGATCCTTCATTTCGTTCATCTGCTGCTCCAGACGGTTTTCCAGCTCGCCGGGGTTGGTCTTGAACATCTGTGCGATGTGGAACAGCACCTGCTGGTTGCGGTTGATAGTATCCAGCGTCAGCTGGCCCACGGTGGCCTCGATCCGGCGGACACCGGAGGCTACGGATGCCTCGCTCTTGATGCGGAAGGGGCCGACCTTGGCGGTGTTATCCACATGGGTGCCGCCGCAGAATTCCATGGACACACCGCCCATTTCCACCACGCGGACCACGTCGCCGTACTTCTCGCCGAACATGGCCACAGCGCCCTTCTTCTTGGCCTCCTCGATGGGCAGCACCTCCGTCACCACAGGGATACCATCCAGAATGGCGTCGTTGACCAGCTTATCCACCTGTGCCAGCTGCTCCGGGGTGATGGCCTCGAAGTGGGTGAAGTCGAACCGCAGACGGTCAGGCTCCACCAGAGAACCGGCCTGATGCACATGGTCGCCCAGCACCTTCTTCAGCGCCGCATCCAGCAGATGGGTGGCGCTGTGGGCGCGGCGGACGCCCTTGCGGCGCTCCGTGTCAATGGAAGCCGTCACCGTCTCCCCCACCTTGAAGGAGCCGGAGACCACCTTGCCGTAATGCATGAACTTGCCGCCCTTATTCTTCTGGACGTTGTTGACCTCAAATTTTGCATCGCCGCAGGTGATCACGCCGTGATCTGCTACCTGACCGCCCATTTCCGCATAGAAGGGGGTCTTGTCCAGAACCACAATGCCTTCCACGCCGCTCATCAGCTCCTCGGCCAGCTCGTCCTCCACCACCAGCGCAACGACCTTGGCATCGTCAATGGCATCATGGTCATAGCCCACGAACTCCGTGGAGGGGATGTCCTTGCCGAACTCCACGCCGGCCCAGCCCAGATCGCCCAGCGCCTTCCGGGCTTCCCGCGCACGGGTCTTCTGCTCCTGCATCTCCTGATCGAAGGCGGCGCGGTTCAGCGTCATGCCGGCGTCCTCTACCATTTCGATGGTCAGGTCGATGGGGAAGCCATAGGTATCGTATAGCTTGAAGGCGTCTGCGCCGGAGAAAGTGGTCTCGCCCTTTTCCTTGTGCTCGGCAAGGAGCTGATCGAAGATCTTCATGCCGCCGTCGATGGTCTTGGCGAAGTTCTCCTCCTCCACCCGGATCACCTTGGTGATGTAGGCCTGCCGCTCCCGCAGTTCGGGATAGTGGCCCTCGTTTTCGTGAACCACGGTGTCCACCACTTCACACAGGAAGGGGCGGTTCACCCCCAGCAGCTTTCCGTGGCGGGCGGCGCGGCGCAGCAGGCGGCGCAGCACATAGCCCCGGCCCTCGTTGCTGGGCAGCACGCCGTCGCAGATCATGAAGCTGGCGGAGCGGATGTGGTCGGTGATGACCCGAAGGGACACGTCCTTCTCCCGGCTCTGGCCGTAGCTGGCGCCGGTGATCTCCGTGACCTTGTTGGTGATGTTCATCACGGTGTCCACATCGAACAGGGAGTCCACGTCCTGACACACCACTGCCAAACGCTCCAGGCCCATGCCGGTATCGATGTTCTTCTGCTTCAGCTCGGTGTAGTGGTCGTGGCCGTCGTTGTCGAACTGGGAGAACACCACGTTCCAGACCTCCATGTACCGGTCGCAATCACAGCCCACGGTGCAGCCGGGCTTGCCGCAGCCGTACTTCTCGCCCCGGTCATAGTAGATCTCGGAGCAGGGGCCGCAGGGGCCGGAGCCATGCTCCCAGAAGTTATCCTCCTTGCCGAACTTGAAGATGCGGTTCTCAGGAATCCCGATCTCCTCGTGCCAGATGCGGAACGCCTCGTCATCGGCAGGCGTGGTCTCGTTGCCGGCGAACACGGAGGGATACAGCCGGTTGGGATCCAGGCCCACCCACTCCGGGCTGGTCAGGAATTCCCACGCCCAGTGAATGGCCTCGTTTTTGAAATAGTCGCCGAAGGAGAAGTTGCCCAGCATCTCAAAATAGGTGCCATGGCGGGCGGTGTGGCCGATGTTCTCAATATCGCCGGTACGGATGCACTTCTGGCAGGTGGTGACCCGGTGACGGGGCGGCTCCTGCTCGCCGGTGAAGTAGGGCTTCATGGGCGCCATGCCGGAGTTGATCAGCAGCAGGGACGCATCGTTCTGAGGGATCAGGGAAAAGCTGGGCAGGCGCAGATGTCCTTTCGTCTCAAAGAAGTGCAGGAACATCTCCCGCAGCTCATTGAGACCGTAGTACTTGGGTTCAGACATGATGATTTCCTCCATTTTTTATATAAACTCACTGATTCTCTGACTGAAAAAGGGCGGTCAGCTCTGCCAGCTCCCGCTCCAGATTCCGATAGAATTGGGTCGCGTGCCAGCCGTCCGCCAGCGCGTGGTTGAACATCAGGGATACCGGCAGCATGACTTTGCCGTTCTCCTCCGTGAATTTTCCCCACGAAAGCCGGGGATTGCTGTCGTCCGCGCTGACGCAGGGGTGCTGGATCTGGGTGTAGGACAGCCACGGCAGGCTGGAGACGAAGAAGTGGTTCAGGGAATCGCCGGTCTCCTTCAGTTCCTTCCGTTCCAGCGCCTCCTGCTGCTTCCGCTTCCCCTCTCGGATGAACGCCTCATAGGGCAGCGTACCGCTGTCCACCAGACAGTAGACATACACGCCGTTGGGCCGCATGGCGGTGTAGGACGGCTGGCAGCGGTCATACTCGATCACCTCGCCGTCCCGTAGTCTCCGCCGCAGCTCCGGCACGTCGTTGGCCGCCCGGACAGCCGCATAGAGAAAGCTGAGGAAAAAGGGCCGTCCATTCAGAGCCTTGTGAAAGTCAGTGATATCCACCGACACCGTCACCCCCGCCCACGGATTCACCATGGCGCGGAAATAGGCAAACTGGCCGCTCCTGGGATCGGCTTCCATATCCACTTTTTTCCAGGTCACAGCCTCACCTCCGAAAAATAAAATGCTCCGCCCCAGGCATAGGGGCGAAGCAGAACTTCACGGTACCACCCTAATTATCCCCCGCATCCGGGGACGTCTTAGCCACTGATAACGGCGTGACCCGTCCCGCTCGCCGCGGGCCGCTCCGAAGCGGCTGCTCTCCGGCGTAGGCAAGGGACTTGCACCAAATGCCCCTCTCGCTGATCCGGTTTCGGAAAGCTGACTTCATCTATGCGTTTCTGATTCAATACAGAAGTTATTATACCGTTTTTCCGACTGTTGTCAAGGTTTTTCCTCCTTTTCCTCAGGGCGGATAGGGCGAGCCGGTCCACAGCAGCCGCGCGCTGACGCAGGGCAGCAGTCCCTCCGCCCCCGCCAGTCCTGGCAGTGGGAATTCCTGCGGCTCCAGCACGCCGCCCCGGAGCAGCGGCAGCGCCCGCTGGACGCACAGCACCGGCTCCCGCAGGCTGGAAAAGGTGATGCTGTCTCTGGGCGACAGGCCATAGGTCACAACGGTCTCCGCCCGAAAGCCATTGGCGCCGCAGTCCCCCGGCAAAAGCAGCACCGCCGCCGTCACAGCCTGCCCCGCCAGCATCCGGCAGCCCAGCGGCGTCAACACCAGAAAGTCCCACTGTCCCCGGCACGCCGCCCACGGATCCCGCAGCTGCCGCAGGCCCGGCGGCAGCAGATGCTCCCATCCTGTGGAGGCATGAAATATTCCGCCCTCCATGAAACCACCTCGCCCATAGTTTGGACAGGAGGAAAAAATCCATGCGTCCCTCTCGTTTTTTCCGAAAGGCTGTGGTATGATAGGGGCTGAACTTATTTGCGAGGTAGTGTGCATGAACTTCTGGGGACATCTGAAAACCATCACCCGCCACCGGCGGCTGGTGCGGCAATACTGCTTCCGTCTGGGGCTTTACTGGCAGGGCTTGACCCACGATCTGTCCAAATATTCCCCGGTGGAATTCTGGGCCGGCGTCAAATACTTTCAGGGAGATCACAGCCCCAACGACGCCCAGCGGAAGGAAAGCGGCTACAGCGCCTCATGGATGCACCACAAGGGCCGCAACCGCCACCATTTTGAATACTGGACGGATTACAGCATGGACGGCAGCGGCATTTCCGGCGTGGAGATGCCTAAAAAGTATGTGGCGGAAATGTTCTGCGACCGGCTGGCCGCCAGCAAGGTCTACCGGGGTGCGGACTTCGATCCCGGCGATCCCTACAAGTTTTTTCTCCGGGGCAAGGAAAAACGGCTGCTGATGCATCCGGCCACAGAGGAGCTGTTGGGAACCATCCTCATCGTCCTCCGGGATCAGGGAGAGGACGCCGCCTTCGATTATGTCCGCCGGGAGGTTCTGGGAAAGAAATAGAATTTCTATTCAGAATTATGTAAATCTACGAACACTGTTGCGCAGTATTTTCCTTTTTTACTGACACAGCAGCTGTTCGCAGAATTGGAAAAGCTGCGGCGCACATCTCAGTGCGCCGCAGCTTTATGTTAACCTTTTGGGAGAAATATGCAACAGCTTTGAAAAACCTCGCTTTTCCATCTCACAGCCGCCGGGTACTCCCTACCTTCCCAGATATACCAGATTGCGGTCAGAGATGAAATTGGCCACGCTGTAAAGCACCACCACGGTGTCAATTCCCTGCTCCGCCATGTATTCCGCCGGGGAAGCATGGTAATACCGCAGGTCGATGAGATGCACCTCAGAAAATCGCCGGGCCAGAAACGGCGCTAAAGAATCCGAGTAGGAATCCCGGATCAGCAGGAGCTTGCTGCCATCGGTGATCTCCGGGTTCTGAATGACGCACAGGGGCTGATTGCCTCCCAGAAAAGAGCTGTACTTGTCCTTATGCTCCAGATAGCTGCGGTCATACAGCTGCCCCGGCTCCGCCTTGCCAGATTTCCACGTTGTGACCCGCAGGCCGTCCTCAGGCACCCAGTATTCTATGGTATCCGGCGTCAGCCAGTGGACGCCGGAGGTGGAATACAGCGTGCCGTTGAAGTCTGTGCTGGCAATCTGCGGTGTAAAGTCATCCTCCTTTAAAGGTTCCTTTCCCAAGGCGTTCAGCAGCGCATTGGCCCCGTAAAATGCGCCCAGACTCGTCCAGTGATGATCCGTGCGGTAATAGATGGGTTCACCGGCATGAGCAGCCAGCGCACCCAGCAGATCCACGGCAGGCAGGCCGGTTTCCTCCGCCGCTTTCTCAAGAAATGCTGGCTGGTCGAAGCTGGGTGCTCCCGCAGGCAGCCTGTCCTTCCAGACCTCCGCCGCCGAGGGGATCAGCCCCAGCAACACCTGCCCATCCGCCATCCCGGCGAACTCGTTTACATAACTCAGGTTTTTTTTCACCTGCGCGTCGTCCGGCTCCTCCACTCTGGAAATCAGCGTGTTGCCGCAGAGGTACACGTCATGGAACGACCGCTTCCCCAGAAGCTGTTCGCACCGGGCTTTCAGGCCGGTCCAGTCATCCCGCAGAGGGAACTGGTCGGCAAAATAGTCCTCCATGCCAGCCGTGAAGCTGCCGTCCTTCAGGTTTTCCCAGGAAAACTGCGGGAACTGAGCCAGCGTGCGGTTTTCTGTTTCCGACCGCGCCCTGTCTGGCAGCGCAGCGTGCCAGATCAGCAGTCCCGCCAGAAACAGGCAGAACACAGCCGTGGTCAGCCGTCCATTTTTCGCCATACAGCCCCCTCCCTTCCTAATCAAATCAGAATCGGAAATACAAAAACGGATTATAGCTGCCGTCCACCAGATAGGCTGTGCAGACCACCAGCCCCGCCAGCATCAGCGCCGGGCCAAGGACATCTCTTGCCCGTTCCGGCAGCCGGTTCCAGCCGTTCTTCACCCAGTGGGTAGAGCCGACTGCCAGAATCGCCAGCGTCAGGCCATAGGCCGTCAGGTAATAGCCGTCCGCCGCGCTCCAGAGCGTCCCGCCGCCAAAGCAGGTTCTGAAGTATTGGCCGCAGACAGTCAGATCCTCCATGGCAAACACCCCCCACCCAGCGAACACCACCAGCAGGGTATATCCGTGCCGCAGCCACATGGGCAGCTTCTGCAAAAACTCCCGCAGCAGATACTTTTCCAGCATGAGCCACACAAAGAAGTGCAGGCCCCAGAGGATGAAATTCCAGCTGGCTCCATGCCAGAAGCCAGTGCAGAACCAGACGAGAAAGATGTTCCGCACCGTCCGCCATGTCCCCATCCGGCTGCCGCCCAAGGGGATGTACAGGTACTCCCGGAACCATGTGGTCAGGGAAATGTGCCACCGCCGCCAGAATTCCGTCACAGAGGCGGCGGTATAGGGATAGTCGAAGTTTTCCGGGAAGTGAAAGCCCAGCATCTGCCCCATGCCGATGGCCATGTCGGAGTAGCCGGAAAAGTCGAAGTAGATCTGGAAGCCGAAGGCCGCGATGCCCAGCCAGCCGCCGAAAACCGTCAGCGTCCCGGCGGACTGTGCCGCCAACTCCGCGTCCCATAGCGTGCCAATGCTGTTGGCCAGCAGCACCTTTTTAGCAAGGCCCACGGTGAACCGCCGTGCCCCGGCAGCGAATGCCGATGCCGTGTTCGTCCGGTGAATCAGCTCCGCCGCAACATCCTTATAGCGGACGATAGGCCCCGCCACCAGCTGTGGGAACATGGTCACATAGGCGCCGAAGGACACGATGCTCCGCTGCGCCGGGGCATCCTGCCGATAAACATCAATGGTATAGCTCATGGTCTGAAAGGTAAAAAAGGAAATGCCGATGGGCAGGGGCAGCCCCAGCGTGGGAATGGAAACGCCGGGGATCAGGGACAGGTTGGCGGCGAAGAAATCCCAATACTTGAAAAAGCCCAACAGGCCCAAGTTCAGCAGTACACTCTCCGCCACGAACCACCGGGCCAGAGCATCCCGGCTGCGGTACTTCTCTACCAGCATCCCGTGGGTATAGTCGATGAGGATGGACAGCCCCATGATCCCGATATACACCGGCTCGCCCCAGCCATAGAAGATCAGGCTGGTCAGCAGCAGCACCAGATTCCGCCAGCGCGTCGGCACGGCAAAATACACGGTCAATGTGATGGGCAGAAAGCCGAACAGAAACGGCAGGCTGCTGAATCGCATGGGCTGTTCACCTTCTTTCTCTGTAAAGTTATTGTACTTGAAAGCCATTCAAATACAATCTTTTAGCTGTATAGCAAACCAGCCGTGACACCACGGCTGGTTTCTCCTCGCCAATCGTTTCTCTTATCCGTTGAACTGGGCGCTCCAGGCGTCCTCAATCTCCGCCTGATGCTCACCGGAGGCGATCAGTGCCACATAAGCGCCGTTGGTCATCACCCTGGCAGCCTTCCACTGGTCGATGGTTTCCGGATAAAAGGCGTCGCCGCCAGCCTGCGTGTCGATTCGGGTCTGGAGGATCTCTGCCGTCCTGGCGGCATCGTCCTCGTTCTCACACTGCATGAACACATATTCATTCACGGCATAGGACATCACCGGGGCCTTGGCCAGAAACTGCTTGGCCGCAATATCGCCCAAACCGGGATAGTACATCTCCAGCATATCGCTGTCCAGGTCCATCATATCGTCGCCCCAGTCGTACTGCTCCGCAAGGCCGTTGTAAAAGGCCGTCAGGTCCACGTCATTGGCCGTCTCCGTCTTGCTGCCGCAGGCAGTCAGCAGGCCGCACAGCAGCAGTGCCGCCGCCATCACCGCATAAAGTTTCTTCATCATGTTGTTCCTCCTTGATGACGCCCCATTCGGGCATCCAACATCATTCAGTATTTTTAGCCACGCTTGCTAATATACACGATTCGCGCTATAATCGCAATATCAAAAGGGTAACAATCCGATTACAGAAACGAGGAATTTCAATATGTACAGTTTCCAGAACGACTACAGCGAGGGCGCACATCCCCGTGTCCTTCAGGCACTGACGGACACCAATCTGATCCAGACCTGCGGCTACGGTCTGGATCCCATCTGCGAGGAAGCCAGGAACCTGATTCGGACTCTCTGCGCCGCCCCGGAGTCGGAGGTTCACTTTCTGGTAGGCGGTACCCAGACCAACCTGACGGTCATTGCCTCCCTGCTTCAGCCCTATGAAGCGGTGATCGCCGCCCATACCGGCCACGTCAACTGCCACGAGACCGGCGCCATTGAGGCCACCGGCCACAAGGTCTGCACCGCCGATTCTCCGGACGGCAAGGTAACGCCTGCCATGGTGGAATCCGTACTGGCGCTCCACGCCGGCGGCGGAGAACACATGGTATTCCCCAAGCTGGTCTATATCTCCGACACCACAGAGATCGGCACGGTCTACACCAAGGCGGAGCTGGCCGTCCTGCGGCGCTGCTGCGATGAGCACGGGCTGCTGCTGTTCATGGACGGCGCGCGCCTTGGCTCCGCCCTCACCTCCCCGGCCAGCGACCTGACCCTGCCGGATCTGGCGGCGCTGACCGATGTGTTCACCATCGGCGGAACCAAAAACGGTGCACTGTTCGGGGAAGCCGTGATCATGACCGTCCCCTGCGGCCATTTCCGCTGGCACATGAAGCAGCGGGGCGGGATGCTTGCCAAGGGGCGGCTGCTGGGTGTACAGTTCCGGGCTTTGCTGACGGATCACCTCTATTTCGACCTTGCCCGTCACGCCAACGAGATGGCCTTCCGCCTGCGGGATGGGTTTGCGGCGCTGGGCTACAAGTTTCCGGTTCTCTCCCCCTCCAACCAGCAGTTCCCGGTCATGAACATACAAACCGCCGAAAAGCTGGCATCCATGGGGTATGAATTTCAGATGGATCATCCGCTGGACGCCGATACCGCCGTCTACCGCTTCGTCACCAGCTGGGCCACGCCGGAAAGTGCCGTGGACGATCTGCTGTCCGCGCTGTCTCAGTTGCAGTAATATTTTTTCGCTTTATATATATTTCATAGGAATTTCTGTTTCTCAGGACAGCTCTTCCCCCCGGAAACAAGAGAAACCTCCGTATGGTGAACCCATACGGAGGTTTTTATGCTGTCAGGCACAGCGGCTGGCTACCGAATAGCAGTCAGGCAAGGTGGAAGCCGACAGCCAATGTGCCAAAAAGAAACAGTACAACAATGGCGGTCTGTGTATATGGATGGATCAGTGTATCTCGCCCCCAAAAACGGGGAGAGTCTATCATGTGCATACTATATTGGCGCCTTTTTCCCCTATGAGTACTGCAAAACAAAAAAATCCGCACCAGACTCAGCAGCAATAAAAGGACTTCAAAACATATGACGCGCCAGGCACTAACGTCAGGATTGAATCCTTCTATGTACAAAGCCACGAGAAGTCCGCCACGGGGGATCAGGATTCCCAAAATATCCACAATCCTTTCTGCCAGTTATATCAAAACCTCCCACTTTACCACACCGATTCGTTCAATGCATCACGCCAGCATCACATAGTCAAGCACGGGAGCAGCAGGCTTCTCAACCGCGCCATACTCTATTTTTTTTGAATTTTCGCTTGACACGAACGATTGTTCGATGTATGATTATGTCATTGAAAGAACATCTGTTCGATTGGAGGGTTTATGATGACTGGATGGAGCTTCTTTTTTACGTTGATGGGCGTGGCTACGCTGGCGGCTCAGGTATTCCGCGTGGTGGACTATATTGAGCGGCCTGCCCGGCATCCCCGCCGGAGCGCCGCCCGGTAAGCCATGGATGTACTCAGCAAGCTGGAGATCCTGACAGACGCCGCCAAATACGATGCAGCCTGCACCTCCAGCGGCAGCCGCCGGGGATTCAAACAGGGGTGGATCGGCAACACATCCTCGTCTATCGCCGGGTGCTGCCACACATTCTCCGCTGACGGGCGGTGCGTGACCCTTTTAAAAGTACTGATGAGCAACTGCTGCGTCTACGACTGCGCCTACTGCGTCAACCGCCGCAGTAATGACACCCGCCGGGCCGCCTTCACGCCGGAGGAGCTGGCGGATCTTACCATCAACTTCTTCCGGCGGAATTATATTGAGGGGCTGTTTCTCTCCTCCGGCGTCCTGCGGAACCCGGACTATACCATGGAGCAGATGATCCGGGCCATTCGGATTCTGCGGGAGACGTACCGCTTTAACGGGTATATTCACGCCAAGGCCATTCCCGGCGCCGCCCCGGAGCTGGTGGAACAGTTGGGACTGCTGGTGGACCGGCTCAGCTGCAATATTGAGCTGCCCTCCGAAGCGGGACTGCGGACACTGGCCCCCGAAAAAACCAAAACCGCGATTCTGGCCCCTATGCGGCAAATCCAGAACCGCAGGATTCAGAACAAAGAGGAACTGGTGAAATACCGCCACACGCCGAAGTTCGCTCCGGCAGGCCAAAGTACGCAGATGATCGTAGGGGCCACGCCGGACAGCGATCTGCACATCCTGCGATTGACCCAGGGGCTTTATGACCGATATCAGCTGAAGCGGGTGTTCTTTTCCGCCTATGTGCCGGTGGTGGAAAATGCACTTCTTCCCGCCAGAGGAACCAAGCCGCCTCTGCTGCGGGAGCACCGGCTCTATCAGGCGGACTGGCTTCTGCGTTTTTACGGCTTCCGGGCCGAGGAGCTGCTGGATGAAAAGACCCCCTCCTTCGATCCCCGGCTGGACCCCAAATGCTGCTGGGCCTTGCGGCACCCGGAATTCTTCCCGGTGGAGGTAAACCGGGCCGACTATGAGGCGCTGCTGCGGGTTCCCGGTCTGGGCGTCGTTTCCGCCCGGCGGATCCTGACCGCCCGGCGCTCCGGCCCCCTGCGGGTGGAAAACCTGCCGAAGCTGGGCGTTGTCATGAAGCGGGCGCAGTATTTTCTGACGGCCAACGGCCAGATGGCGGACGGGCTGCGCTTCACGCAGGACAGCCTGCTCCGAAACCTCATCGCCGCAGAGCAGTCGCAGCTGCCCCAGCCGGAATTGCAGCAGCTGTCCCTGTTCGATTCCGCCGGATCACTGCGGGAGGCCACCCCATGAATGAAATGATCTACCTTTACGACGGCAGTTTTGAAGGGCTGCTCTGTTGCATTTTTGACAGTTATGCCAACAAGGAAATCCTCACCGCCATTTTCAGCGATGAGGATTTTGCGCCAACGTTATTTCCCACCCGCACGGTCTCCACAGACGCCGGACACGCCAGCCGGGTGCTTCGCAAAATTCACAAGCTCTCCCCTTACGCAGAGGAGCTGCTGCGCCGGGGCTACCTCACCTGCATGGATGAGAAGGAGATCCGTCTCTACCGTCTGGTGGTGAAGCTTTTGCGGGAGGGCGCCGGTTTTCTCCGGGATTTCTCCGACGAAACCCTGCACCCTGTGGCAGCGGCCGTCCGGCATCTCAACGGAGAGGCTCATCTGCTGAAAGGGTTTATCCGTTTTTCGGAATTGGGCGGTGTTTTAGGCAGCGAGATCGAACCTAAAAACCGGGTTCTCCCTGTTTTACGCAGTCACTTCTGCTCCCGCTATCAGAACGAAAAATTTTTCATTTACGACCGCACCCACCACGAGGCGCTGTTCTATGCCGCCGGAAAGGCCGTGATCCGTCCGCTGGCAGATTTTCAGATGGCTCCGCCGGATGAAGCGGAGGCCAACTACCGGCTGCTGTGGAAGCGATTTTACGACACCATTGCCATCAAAGAACGGGAAAATCCCAAGCTGCGGATGAGCAATATGCCCAAGCGCTACTGGAATACTATGACGGAATTTCAGAACGCATCCTATTTCACGCCGGCAGCATCTTTCGCAGCCGTTCCAGCCCCCGGCGCTCCAGTCGGGAGATCTGTACCTGAGACACCCCCAGCACACGGGCTGTCCGCTCCTGCGTCAGCCCCTTGAAATAGCGGAGCAGGATGGTCATCCGCTCTTTTTCCGGCAGCTGGTTCACCGCTTCCCGCAGGGCGATCCGCTCCACCAGCGCATCTTCCGGCGCTTCCGTCCCCAGGATCCCCTCAAGCGCCAGTCCCTCCGCCGTTTCCCGCTGTAAGGAATCCGGCTTTTCCGTAGCCAGATCGATCTGGGCGATCTCCTCCGGTGTCCAGCCGATCCGCTCCGCCAGCTCGGAAAGAGACGGCTCCCGCCCCAGCTCCTGCCGCAGCCGCTCCCGGAGGGTGTAGAGCGTTAAGGACTGCTCCCGGACACTGCGGCCCACCTTGATCGTGCCGTCATCCCGGAGAAAACGCCGGATCTCTCCGGCAATTTTGGGAACGGCATAGGTGGAAAAGCAGGTTCCGTAGGCAAAATCGAACCCTTTTACCGCTTTCAGAAAGCCAAGGCAGCCAAGCTGATACAGATCGTCCGGCTCCACGCCCCGGCCATAGTAGCGGCGTACCACACTCCAGATCAGCCCGTTATTTTCCAGCACTGCCTGCTCGCAGGCATCCCGATCCCCCTCCTGAGCAGCCCGCAGCAGTTCCAGCGCAGCGCTCATCGCTTCACGCGCGGGGCGATCCGCTTCTTCATCACCACCGTAGTCCCCCGCCCTGCTGTGGAACGCACCGTCAGGCTGTCCATGAAGCTCTCCATAATGGTAAAGCCCATGCCGCTCCGCTCATCGCCGCCGGTGGTAAACATGGGCTGCCGGGCTTTATCAATATCAGGAATGCCCCGGCCATAATCCCGCACCGTCAGCTCCAGCACGTCCCCTCCGCAGATCCGGGCCTTAACCACCACCTTTCCAATGCTGTCCGGGTAAGCGTGGACAATGGCATTGGTGGCCGCTTCGGAAACCGCCGTCTTGATGTCCTCCAATTCATTGAGCGTGGGGTCCATCTGGGCCGCAAAGCACGCCACCGCGGAGCGGGCAAAGCCCTCGTTGCTGCTCTGACTTGGGAATTGCAGGGTCACTTCATTTTTCGCTTTCGTTTTCATTATGTAAACCTCCTGTTCACTTGATGGAAACCAGCCGCCCGATCCCGGCGGCGTCCAGAACCCGTTTGGCCTGTGCCGGTATGTTCCGGATCACCACGCTGCCATCCAGCAGCTGCATCCGCTGCTGGGAGCGGAGGATCAGGGCAATCCCGGAGCTGTCCATAAATGTCACCCCAGAAAAATCCAGAGTCAGCAGTCTGGGAAGCGCCGCGTCAATGGCCATTTCCACCTCTTTCAGCGCGTTCCGCGCACCATGATGATCGATTTCTCCGCTGAGTTCCAGCAGCAGTTCCCGCTCGTTGTCCCGCGCTCGTATTTCCATAGTATTCCCTCTTTTGTCGAATTTTATCCGCAGTAATCCTTAATCCGTCTGATTTGCAGTCGGATCTGCACAGACGGCTGCTTTTGTTGTCTGTCTGCTGATGCCGGGAATTCATCTGAAAAAGCCGTGCAAGGGCGTTTTCAGCTTTTTCTACGGTGATAGTAGCATAGACCCGGCCAGCATTCTGTCGAAGCGCGGTTCCCGTCAAACTTTTTTATGTAAAGCAATGTCAACCGCTCTTCTCAAGGAAAAATCTGTGGTCTTTTCCACTGGATCGGATTTTTTCCTGTATAGCGGCCACATGGCAGGAACGGTCGGTTCATGCCTCTTTCAGTCGGAAAAAATATTCTGGCAGGGAAAGCCCATGCTTTTGCCAACTGCTGCTGCCGAATCCAGACTGCTCATTAGATACCAAAAGGAACCATGCGATGTATGGTTCCTTTTGGTGCAGCGTGTCGAAAAGCTTTTTCGACACGCTGCTGCAAGTTTTTCTGCACTTTTCAAGTAGAGAAAAACTTATGATTGAAAATGAAAGACACCCCTCCTGGGTTTCTTTCGTAACTATTGTTAGTGTCGGGAGTTCGCGGCCCCGTTTTGTCGGGAGCAACGAACCACTTTTTGTCGGAAAACCGGAAGCCAATCGATAGAATTTCATAGTACCAACAACCCAGATTGGCAAATAAATATTATTCTTGCTGGTCAGCCATCGGCTCAACGGCCTTTACTTTGCCGGTCTGTACAGAAACTGTATCTAGTTTCTTCCCGCGGAAGCTCTCGCCCCGCAGCTTGAATACCGTAGCTTCATCAAAGATGCGGTCAAGCGCACACAGAAGTGTACGGTGAAAAGCGTATCACCGACCTGCATCTCGTTGATACGATACGGCTTGTTTTTCGGTATCTTATTTTGAATCGTCATACTGCTCCATTCCGGCCCGGTAAGATGGGCCTGTTCTCTGCGCCTATGTAGTCACACCGGTGCAGGGGTTCGTGTTCAAATTTGCAAGAATTGTTTTCTTATAGAGAAAACCTATAAATCATCTGCCACATTGCCACAAACCGTGTGATCATGTCAGCGGCGGAGCATCGAACTCAGAAATGAGCCGATAGCCGATGAGCATCGCGGTTTTCTCGCCGCTGCGTTTTGGGCGTTTGCGAATCACTTGGGCAAAAGCTATCGCACAGCACTGCGAAGAAATTCCAAATTTTATCACTGAGCGAAAGGAAGAACTCGAAATAATTGAAATGCTTGGATAATAGAAAATACCACACAGCAGACTATAAAGCCTGCTGTGTGGTATTTTTGTTGGCACCGCTTGAGGACGTCACTCAAAAATTATCGTTGTTTTCAATAATCTCTAAGTGAACGTCCCCGACGCGGCGTCTCTTTATTTCCCATACGCTTTACCGGCAAATTGCTTTACACCTCTCAGCCCGCCGTCAGGCTGCTTGCCGCCGGTCAAACTGGATATTCATGTCCACCCGACCGCTGATGCCGGCCACCGTGCAGCTGCTGGAGAACTGCCAGTAATCCATGTGATAGATCAGCGAGGGGCACAGCTTCTCGGACTTGGCGCTCTTATATTCCGGGTACCAGCTGAGGTATTTGGACAAAGCCCCCTGATCGTATTTCATGTAGCTGACATAGGTGCCGCCGTAAACCATGGGGGTATACCCGGCCTCTTTGATGCGCTCGCAGAATGCCACGGCGCAGGCCGTGGCCATTTCCGGCGTGGTGCCGTAGACCCGGTAGGTAGAGTCGTGCATCTCCCAGTCGTAAGCTATGGGGCCGTCAATGTCCAGCCCGTCCAGCAGGCTGATGACGTAATCCGCCTCCTCAATGGCCTCCTCCACAGTGATGGCCTGTGCGAAGAAATATGCGCCGGTCTTGAGACCCGCATTCATGGCTCCCTTGATATTCTGCACATAATTCTTATCCGTGTTCAGGGTGCCGTTGCCGTAGCCCCGGTAGCCGACCCGCACCATCGCATAGTCGATGTCGTCCGCCGCCACTGCATCCCAGTCAATATCTCCCTGATAGGAGGACACATCGATGCCGTACCGGGTGGTGCGGAACTCATTCCCCAGATATTCCAGCCGGTCGGGATGCTCCTCAGACCAGATGAAATCGCTGTCAGCGAATATGTTCAAAGGCCGGTCCCGGTAAATAGGGATCTCCTTGCCGCTGTATGTAAAGGTACGGTCCAGTGTAGCGCCGGGGGTATAGACCTCCGAGGGCTGAATGCCGGGCTTGGCAGGTTTTTCCGGCTCCGGCTTGCTCTCTGCAAATACCACCTGCCCGGTTCCGTAATTGCGGATGCTGCCGCTGACGCTTGTATCCGTCAGGGTCACATTCCCCTTGACGCCGGGGGCCAGAATCAGATCCCCGCTGATGTGAATTCCCTTCAAAGCTGCGCCGTCCTCGGCGCTGATGAGCAGCGTCCCCGGAACATCCGTGGTCAGGGTGGTGTTTTCCTTGACCAGCGTGTGGATCATGTTGCCCAGAATATTGACGATCTCCGCCCGTGTGATCGCATCCGTGGGGCGGAAGCGGCCGTCGGCGCAGTCCGTCAGGTAGCCGTGGGCTTCAAACTCCGCTACATAGGGCAGCGCATATTCCGCAATAGAGCCGCCGTCTGCATAGCTGACGGAAACGGTCTCCGGCGCAATGTTAAAGGCTCTGCCGATCATGGCCACCGCCTGCTGGCGGGTAATGGTGCTGGAAGAAAGCGCCTTGCCCTGATTGCCCAGATAAACGCCAGAAGCATGGAGCTTCAGGATGGCGTCCTCCCAATAGGTTCCCGCCGTGTCGGAAAAGGTATTTGCCGGAGAGGTCGTCTGAAAGTGGAGAAACCGATCCAGAATTCCCGCAAAGGCCCCTCTGGTAATGGAATTGTCAGGGCGGAACGTACCGTCGTCATATCCCTGAATGATGCCGTATTCCTGACTCCATTTATTGATGGCGCTCGCCGCCCAGTGGTTTTCCGTATCTGTAAACGCTCCGACGGTGAGGGTGGTACAGCCCACCGCCAGCACTGCCGCCGCCAGCCATTTTACCAAACGCTGCTTCATAACCGTTCCTTTCTGTCAGAAAAAGTCGAGTAAATTCTGAAAAAACACCACAGCCCCAGCGGGCCGTGGTGTTATGTCGCCCTACCGGCATTATAACGGAAGCAGGAACAGGGGTCAATATTTTACCGGCAATTTTTCCCGGAAAATTATGTAAATCTTTCAGGCCGTCCCGGAACGATGCAAACCGCCCGGATTTCTCCGGGCGGTTCTGTCCGCGTTATTCCACCGTCACGCTCTTGGCAAGATTCCGGGGCTTATCGATATCGCAGCCCCGCTGGAGCGCCACATAATAGGCAAACAGCTGCAGCGGCACCACACCCAGAGAGGGCTGCACCACCGGATGGGTCGCCGGCACCGCCATGGTGCTGTCCGCCGTGTGTTCCATCTTCTCCCGGAACGTCTCGGTGGTCAGCGCCAGCACCTCGGCGCCCCGCGCCTTGACCTCTACCACGTTGCTCATGGCCTTGTCAAACAGCGGCGCATACGTTCCCAACGCAATGACCAGCGTCCCCGGCTCAATGAGGGAAATAGTGCCGTGCTTCAGCTCGCCGGATGCGTAGGCTTCCGAGTGAATATAGCTGATCTCCTTGAGTTTCAGAGACCCCTCCATGCCCATGGCATAATCCAGATTCCGTCCGATGAAGAAGATGGAATCGTGGTTGAAATACCGGGAAGCAAAGTACTTCACATTCTCCGTACTCTCCAGCACCTTCTCCACATTCTCCGGCAGGCGCTCCATCTCCCGGAGGATCTGGTCATACTCGCTCTTTTCCACCGTCCCCAGCAGGTCGCCAAGATACAGGGCGATGAGATCCATCAGGGCCAGCTGGGTGGAATAGGCCTTCGTCGTTGCCACGGCGATTTCCGGGCCGGCCCAGGTGTAAAGCACATCGTCGGCTTCTCTTGCGATGGAGGAGCCAACCACATTCACCACCGCCAGCGTCCGGCCGCCCAGCCGCTTGGCTTCCCGCAGGGCAGCCATGGTATCCAGCGTCTCGCCGGACTGGCTGATGAAAATGACCAGAGCGTGTTCATCCACCAGCGGGTCACAGTAGCGGAATTCCGAGGCAAGACATACCTCCACCGGGCGGCGCAGCAGCCGCTCCCAGTTGTATTTGCTGACCATGCCCACATGATAGCTGGAACCGCAGGCAACAATAAAGATGCGGCTGACGCTCTCAATATAGTCCCGCGTCAGGTGAAGGTCATCCAGCACCACCCGGCCATCCCGGATGCGGGGAGAAATGGTCTTGCGGATGGCTTCCGGCTGCTCGAAGATCTCCTTGAGCATGAAGTGGGGATAGCCGCCCTTTTCCGCGGCGGAAACGTCCCAGTCGATGTGGCTGTGAGCCTTTTCGATGGGGTCCATCTCATCGTTGAAGAGGCTGACGCCCTCCGCCGTCAGAACGGCGATCTCCCCGTCCTCCATATAGATGACATCGCGGGTATGGGCGATAATGGCCGTCACGTCCGAGGCAATGAAGTTCTCCCCTTCCCCGCAGCCGATGATGAGGGGGCTGTCTTTCCGGGCCGCAATCAGGGCGTTGGGATAGTCGGCGCAGATGATGCCGAAGGCGTAGGAGCCTTCGATCCGCCGCAGCACCCGGCCCACAGCCTCCAGCATATTGTGGCACTCGTTATAATGGAACTCCAGCAGCTGGGCCACCACCTCCGTGTCTGTATCAGACTGGAACACAACGCCATGGCGCAGAAGCTGCTGCTTGATCTCCATATAGTTTTCAATGATGCCGTTATGCACCAGCGCAATCCGGCCGTCCTCGCTGACATGGGGATGGGCGTTGACGTCATTCGGTTCGCCGTGGGTAGCCCAGCGGGTATGGCCGATGCCCAGCGTTCCTTCCACATCGGCGCCGCCGTGGATCATGTCGGAAAGCACCTGAAGTCGGCCCTTGGACTTGCGTACCTGAAGGCCCTTGGTCTCAGACCGCACCGCCACACCGGCGGAATCGTACCCCCGGTATTCCATCCGGGCCAAACCGTCCAGCAAAATGGGAGCCGCTTCCTGGCGGCCCACATAACCAATAATTCCACACATAGATAAAAATCCTCCTGAAAATTGATCCAAAAGGACAAACGCGCAGAGATTTGTCGCTTTTCCCGCAGTCAGGCTCCTTCTGTTCCGGGGTCTCCCCCGTATTTGTAGAACCCGTCACGTGTCTGCGGCCGCGGAGGGGCATCCGCCGAATTTTCGATACTCCCCTCTCCTCGTTATCCTGTAAAATCAAGTTCTATAAAGTGCAAGCATTTTACAGGCACATGGCGCTCCTGATGGGTACTCCCCGTTCCTCCTTTCTGGTTCTGCGGCTTTTATGAAAACACCGCAGACGGCAAGCTGCCGCCTGCGGCGCAGTCAACTTACTTCTTTTCGATGATATGATCCTTGTCCTTATAGACATGGTTCGCCGGGATCACACCCCGGACGCAGGATGTGGGATACACGTTGGAATCCGGGCCGATAACGGTGCCGGGATTCAGGACGCTGTTGCAGCCCACTTCCACCCGGTTGCCCAGCATGGCTCCCACCTTTTTGCGGCCGGTCTCCACCTGCTCCGCGCCGTCCTTCACCACCACCAGAAGCTTGTCGCTCTTGACGTTGGAGGTGATGGATCCGGCGCCCATGTGGGCCTTGTAGCCCAAAATGGAATCGCCCACGTAATTGTAGTGGGGTACCTGCACGTTATCAAACAGGATGACATTCTTCAGCTCCGTGGAGTTGCCCACCACGCAGTCGTTTCCCACCAGCGCGCTGCCCCGGATAAAGGCGCACTGGCGCACCTCCGTCCGATGACCGATGATGCAGGGGCCGTGGAGATAGGCGGTTTTGAACACCGTGGCATCCTTTGCCACCCAGACGTCCTCCAGAACCTTGCCGTCCCAGTCGGCGGGATGATAATACTCCTCCTGCGGCAGCTGCTTGCCGATCTCCAGAATCAGGTCGGAGATCTCGGCCAGCGCTTCCCACGGATAGGTAAACTGCGCCAGATAGTCCCCGGCCAGAGAATGGCTCAGGTCATAGAGATCCTTGACTGTCAGCATTACTTCTTCACCTCGATCAGATGGCCGCTGCGCTCCATGGCCTCGATGATATGATCCACCTGCTTTTCACATTCCTCCGGGCTGCCGGCCTCCGCCATGACCCGCAGGACCGGCTCCGTGCCGCTCTTCCGCAGCAGCACCCGGCCGGAATCCCCCAGATCGGCGGTACACTCGTCCACAGCGGCCTGCACGGCAGCGTCTGCCAGCGTGCCGTCCTTATCGTCCACCCGGACGTTCTTCAGCACCTGGGGATACATGGATACGCCGGACGCCAGCACGCTCAGGGGCAGCTGGGTGTCGATCATCACCTGCATGAGCATCAGCGCGGTAATCAGACCATCGCCGGTGTGGGCGTACTTGCGGAAGATGATATGGCCGGACTGCTCGCCGCCCAGCACAAAGTCGTTCTCCTTCATATTTTCGTAGACATACCGATCGCCTACGGCGGTCTTTTCATAGAGGATGCCCGCCTTGTCCAGCGCTTTGTACAATCCGAAATTGCTCATGACCGTGGTAACAACGGTGTCGCCGGGGAGCTGGCCACGCTCCTTGAAGTATTTGGCACAGATATACATGATCTTGTCGCCGTTGAGCACCTGTCCCCGTTCGTCCACGGCAAGGCACCGGTCGGCGTCGCCGTCAAAGGCAAAGCCAACATCCAGATGATGCTCCCGGACATAAAGCTGAAGCCCCTCGATATGGGTGGAGCCGCAGCCCATGTTGATATTCACGCCGTCAGGCTGGTCGTTGATCACATAGGTCTTGGCGCCCAGCGCGTCAAACACGGCCCGGCCAATCATCCAGGAGCTGCCGTTGGCGCAGTCCAGCCCCACCTTGTGCTTTTCAAAGGACCGGGAGGGCAGGCTGGTCAGGTAGCCGATGTAGCGGTTGCGGCCGGAATAGAAATCAATGGTCTTGCCGATCTTTCCCTCAGTTGCCCAGGGAAGATACGCGGGATCGCCGTCAATGAACGCTTCCAGCTCCGCCTGAAGGGCGTCGTCCATCTTCTCCCCCACGCCGTTCATCAGCTTGATGCCGTTGTCATAGAACGGGTTATGGCTGGCGGAGATCATCACGCCGCAGTCGAAGTTTTCCGTCCGGGTGATGTAGCTGACGCAGGGCGTGGTGGTCACGTGCAGCAGATAGGCGTCGGCCCCGGAAGCCGCAATGCCAGCCGCCAGCGCGTTTTCAAACATATAAGAGGACCGCCGGGTGTCCTTGCCGATCACAATGCGGGCGGAATCCTCCGTATGCTGCCGGCTGTAATACCAGCCCAGAAAACGGCCTACCTGAAAGGCGTGCTCCGCCGTCAGGTCCACACCGGCCTTGCCCCGGAATCCGTCTGTACCAAAATATTTACCCATCAGAACAATCTGCTCCTTTGAACTGTCATATTGAAATCTTTCCTATCATATCTGCTTTCCACTGCAAATACAAGAGGGAAAATGTAAATTTTCACGGCTGCGTCCCGCCCTGCGCCGCATAATTTCACAAAGGCTGCCCATACTGGAAGAAAAAGGGGGGCTACGGACATGATCACCGCGCTGTGCCGCACCGTCATTCTCTACTTTCTCATCATGATCGGGCTGCGGCTCATGGGCAAGCGGCAGATCGGCGAGCTGGAACCCAGCGAACTGGTGCTGACCATGATGATCTCGGATCTGGCTACGGTACCCATGCAGGATTTCGGCATCCCGCTGCTGGCGGGAGTCATCCCCATCCTGACGCTGCTCTCCCTTTCCCTGTTGCTGAGCCAGCTGTCCCTGCTGAGTCTGCGGTTCCGGGAGGTGATGTGCGGCACGCCGGCCATTCTGATCCGCAACGGCGAAGTACAGCAGGACGCCATGCGGGAAAACCGCTACACGCTGGACGAGCTGCTGGAGCAGCTCCGGGGGCAGGGCTGCACCTCCATCGAAGAGGTGCAGTACGCCGTGCTGGAAAATTCCGGCCAGCTGTCCGTACTGCCGTGGGCGCGGCAGAAGCCGCCCACCGCGGCGGATCTTGGCATATCGCCGGAAAACAGCACGCTGCCCACCGTCCTCATCAACGACGGCCGGGTGCTGCGGAAAAACCTCCGATGCTGCGGCCGGGATGAGAACTGGCTGCATGGAATTCTGAAGCAGGAACACCGCACCGCCGGAGAGATCTTCCTTCTGACGGTGGACGAGGCCGGAAAGACCCTGTGTATCCCCAAGGAGGTACAATCATGAAACGCACGCTCGCTCTCCCACTCTGCGTGTTGGCAGCGCTGCTGGCGTTTTCCCTGTGGAACATCCATCATATGGACGTCGAAACGGACCGCTGGCGCGCCCAGCTTCAAGCGGCGGACCGGCTGGCTCTCTCCGGCGAGTGGGCCGAAACTCTGGATGCCCTCTGGGAGAGCTACGACGACTGGTCTCACTGCCAGACCTACCTCCATATCGTCTCTCACCATGACGCGGTGGACGATGCGGAGGCCATGTACCGCCGGGCCATCGCCTTTGCGGAAACGGAGGAGATCACGGAATTTCACGCAGAGCTGTCCGACCTTCAGGATCAGCTGCGGCTCATTGCAGAGATGGAAGCGCTGAATATTCGGAATGTGCTGTAAAAAGGCTCATTTCATGAGGTGGGAATAATCTGCTACGATCATTTTGCAGTCAGCACACCAAAACGCAGCAGGCCATCCGCTGATGTCCCAACCGCCATATTCGTCGGGCGGCAATAGAGTCGCGTTCTTTTTCTTCAAGATTCTATCGCTTAACAATTTGGGAACCGATTCTCCTTGCGGAAGAAAATAGTTGTATCCTCTGCCGCCTAAAATTCCCGGAGACATTTCTTTTTGGCATTTAGGGCAAAGCATTTTCGAATTCACCCCTATACAATCTCGTCTATTTGCTTTTTCAAGCATTCTTGAATGCAGGATACAATCAGCATTACGCTAACACACCAAAATATACCAAACAAGCCAATATTTGTTGAATTTGATATAGAAGCAATGGCAAACTTTATGTTGAGCCAATTTGCAAATATACTGCGAATTAAAAATACAAAGCCTATCAGCATGGTTATGACATGGAGGACGAACTTTTTACAAGCACTTTTCTTGTTCTTGAGCAGAACACATCCAACAATCAGTTCAAAGCTGCTTACAACCAATACTCCACCAATAAACAGGGGGATAACTTCTGCTTCAAATGACATCGTAAAACCTCCTTCAGATGACGATTTTTCATGTTCTCACATCTTTAAGACAGTCTTAAAAATCAACCAGCAGCTTGGCCAACAGTCTCAGTTTTGAAAGGAAGCTTCGTTATTTCTCCGCCAGAAGCTTGTTCAGCTCCGCCATGAACGTATCGATGTCCTTGAACTGGCGGTAAACGGAAGCGAAGCGCACATAGGCCACCTGATCCACCTTCCGCAGACGCTCCATCACCTTCTCGCCGATGACCTCGGTGCGGATCTCCCGCTCCATGGAATTCTGAAGCTCCTGCTCGATCTCGTCGGCAATGCGCTCCAGCTCGGCAAGCGCCACGGGCCGCTTCTCGCAGGCCCGGATCATGCCCCGCAGGACCTTCTGACGGTCAAAGCTCTGGCGGCTGCCGTCCTTCTTGATGACCACGATCGGCAGACTCTCCACCGTCTCATAGGTGGTAAAACGCCGGGCGCAGGACAGGCACTCGCGGCGGCGGCGGATGCTGGCATTTTCGTCGGCAGGGCGGGAATCGATGACCTTGCTTTCGGGGTGACCGCAATAGGGACATTTCATAAGCGTGACCTCCTGATGGATCTCTGAAAATCAGAGATCCGATTCCTTCGTGAAAAAGCACACGATACTGGGGTCAGTATACCATATTTCATGCAGATATGGTATACTTTTTTTGATTTTTCTCAGAAAACCGGCCATTCCCGGCTGTTGAACCGAAACACCCAGACATCCCGGTTTTTCACCTGCCGGGGCTGTGCGAAGCAGAACATGGCTTCCAGCGGAAACGGGCGGGAATCGTCTCTCGGAACCGCTATGAGACAGCCGTTTTCCGTCCGGCAGGTCAGGACTCCGGGCACGGCTCCCAGCCGGCGGCGGAGATAGGGGCTTTGCAGCGTCTCTTTTTTCAGCGGCTCCCAATGCTCCCGTTCCTCACCCAAGGCGCGCATCTCTCCCCTGAGGAGGACGCCCAGCGGGGCTGTCAGCCGTTGGGAAAACCGGCGGGTGATATGCAGGCGGTCTCCCTCCGGCTCCAGTACGCCGATGCGGAGGCTGCCTGTCTCCCCCACCGCCCAGGCGCACCACAGGCCTTCCCGCTTTGCACAGGAAACGTCAAAAACCGTGTACAGGGATTCCCCGGAAACCGTCAGCTCCCCTGCCGCCTGTTTCCCTTCCAGCACCGGGTACTTGTCCATGAGCCGCCACCTCCCGAAAAAAATCCGCCTGCACAACTCTATGTGCAGGCAGATTGAAATATGTCGGCTCAGGCAACGGTGTAGCTTCCCCGCACCAGCAGCTTGGTGGTAGCGGAACCGGCCTTGACCCCCCGGCCTTCAATGGTCATCATGTAGAGATGGTTGGTCACAAGTGCGCCGCCGTTATTCAGCGTCCCGGCGGTGGTCTCGTCAATCAGTCCGGGGCTGGACGGTGACACGCAGGAGGCCGTTCCCACCCGCAGCATCACCTCGCAGCCGATGTCCCCGGTAAGGGTCTGCCCTTTTGAGAGGGTCACTACCTGAAATTCCACGCTGGATGCACTGCCTGTCCCACCGCCGGACTGCTGAAGCAGCTGGCTGTTCCGGGCGGCGATCTTCTGATCGACCTTCGTCATGATCTGCCCCAGAAAGGTTTCGTTCAGATAGCTCAGCGTCACCAGCGGGTCGCTGGCAGACCCCGGCTCTACCGCCAGCGATACGCCGGTCATCGCCAGACAGCTTACCAGCAGCAGCGCCGTCAGGCGCAGAACCCATCTGTTTTTCATATGTACCTCCGTTATTTCCCGCGCCCCTCCGAGGGGCGTTTCCGCCCGACGGAAGGGGTTCGCTCGATTATACCAACTGATCGTGGGGCAGCCCGAAGCTCACCGCGATGGCGGTATCCACCTTCTCCATCACGCCTTCTTCCACATGGCCCATCCGCTCCCGCAGACGCTTTTTGTCCAGCGTCCGCACCTGTTCCAGCAGGATGATGGAATTCCGGCTGAGGCCGCAGCTCTCATTCACCGGAAGGTCAATATGTGTCGGCAGCCGGGCCTTGCCCGTCTGAGAGGTGATCGCCGCTGCAATGACCGTCGGGCTGTAGCGGTTGCCGGTATCGTTCTGGATGATCAGCACCGGCCGCACGCCCCCCTGCTCGCTGCCCACCACCGGGGAGAGATCGGCATAGTAAATATCGCCGCGCTTGACACTTGTATCCACAAAGTTCACACTCCGCCGAAAGAAGTACCCGTCACCAGTTCGGTGAGGCCACTTTCATTCTCCCACGCAGTCCCGGAATTTATACCATCCGATGAAAATTCCGGCACTCCGCCCCGCAGTATTCTATGCTGCGGACATCCCGGCGGTGCGGATCAAAGCCGTCATTTATGGACGCCCCTGTGCGCCGCATTGGCGGCGGCGAGCTGACCTGCTTACAGAAGCCGCAGGCTCCGCTCCGTCTCTCTGCCCTGCTCCATGTACAGTCTCGGCACCCGCTTGCTGACCGCGCAGGTCAGCTCGTAGGGGATCGTATCCAGAATGGCCGCCAGACGATCCACGCTCTGCGTCCGGCCGAAGATTTCCACGGTATCTCCCACCTTTACCTCCGGCAGCGCCGTCAGATCCACCATGCACATATCCATGCAGATCCGGCCCCGCAGCGGTGCCGGGCCATCCGCCGTCTGCACCGCCATGCGGTTGGAAAGGCCCCGGAAGAAACCGTCGGCATAGCCGATGGGCAGCACGCCGATGCGGGTCTTATCCGTGGTGCGGAAGGTACGGCCGTAGCTGATGGTGGTGTCCGGGTCAAAGACCTTGATGGTGGAAATGCTGGATTTCAGACTCATGACAGGCCGCAGGCCCAGCCGCTGGGCGTCGTCCCCCACGCCGTACAAGGCAATGCCGGGACGCACCATATCCAGATACATCTCCGGGTAACGGGTCAGCGCGCCGCTGTTGGCGCAGTGGCGGATGCGGAAGGTGCGGCCTTTGGCCGCCAGCGCGTCCAGCACATGGGTAAACACGCCGAACTGCTCCCGCGTGTAGGCTTCGTACTCCGCGCCGTCCATGTCGGAAACGGCAAAATGGGTGAAAATACCCTCGGCATCCAGTCCCGGCAGGGCGCAGGACTCCGCAATGGCGTTCACGCCGCCCTCAAAATGCTCGCCCCGCACCAGAAAGCCCAGCCGGGACATCCCGGTGTCCACTTTGATATGCACCCGCAGCGTGCCGCCGCACCTGACAGCCTCGGCGCTGTACTCCTCCGCCTTGGCTTTGGCGGACACCGCCTGCGTGATGTTGTAGGCAATGAGCTGCGGCACCATCTCCGGGGGCGTATGCCCCAGAATCAGGATGGGCATGGTGATGCCGCCGTGGCGCAGTTCCCGCGCCTCATCCAGACTGGACACCGCCAGATAGTCCGCCCCCAGCTGTTCCAGCTTCCGGGAGATCTGCACGGCACCGTGTCCATAGGCGTCCGCCTTCACCACGCCCAGATACTTCACACCGGGGCCGATCTTCTGCCGGGCCACGCGGTAATTATGTTCCAGAGCATCCAGGTCGATCTCCGCCCAGGTGCGCCGCAAAATTGTATCCTCCAAGTTGATTCACCTGTCTTATGTGGATTTGCGGGAATTCCCGCTGTTTTTCACGAAGTTTCCGTTATTGTATCACAAAATGCAAAGTTCGTAAACCGTACCTGCAAAATTGTTTCGCCGTCCACGGCAATCTCGCCGTAGAGGGGAGTGCCGTCTGTCTGCCGAAGCCAGACGGTGGTCACCATGTTGCCCCCGGAAGTCCCTGTCTGCTCCAGCGCCAGCCGGGTGCAGGGAACATCCTCCCACTCCTCGTCGTTTTCTTCCAGAAGCCAGCCGTTCCGCAGGGCATCCATGATCCGCACCAGCGATGCGGCGGGGCTGACGCCCTCATCGCTCAGCGTTCCGGCGTTCAGGCACAGGTCGCCGTATTCCAGCGTCCAGCCGTCCTCCCGGAGCGCAGCCCGGACGCCTGCCAGTTCCAACGGCTCCAGCACCTCCACAGTGCTCTCTCCCCCCGGCGCATACGTGCCGCGGAGGGTGGCAGACCATTCCAGCCCGGATTGATCGCAGCTGACCGCCGCCGTCATTTCACAGCCGGTCATATCCTGATAGGCGGCTCTGAGATCCGCTTTCTTTTCTTCTTGCCCCCCGCAGCTGCACAGCAGCAGGCACAGGGCTATCATCGGTACACATTTTCCAACGCGCACCCTGCTTCCTCCATTTTATTCCAAAATCTCCCGGATGGCCAGCGGCAGGTGGTTCACGGTGTCCTCCGGGGTCATGCCGTAGGCCGTCAGCTCCTGCTCCGCCAGATCCCCCGCCCGGCCATGGAGCCACACTCCGGCAGCCGCCGCCTGCACCGCCCCGGCCCCCTGCGCCAGCAGGGATGCGATCACGCCGGTGAGGACGTCGCCGCTGCCGCCTTTGGCAAGGCCGCTGCCGCCGGTGGTGTTCACCAGCACGCTGCCCTCCGGCGTGGCCGTGATGGTCCGGTGGCCCTTCAGCACCAGCACACAGCCCTGCGACACGGCAAAATCCCGCGCCGCGCCCACCCGGTCGCCGCGCTTCAGATCCCCGCCGATGCGGGTGAACTCCACGTCGTGTGGCGTCAGGATCGTGACGCGGCCCCGGCGGGCATCCAGAATATCTATATGCCCGGAGAGGGCGTTTATGCCGTCGGCGTCCAGCACCACCGGCTTTTCCGTTTTCAGAAGCTCCCATACCAGCCGGGCCGTCCGTTCGCTGCGGCCCAGACCGGGGCCGAGGGCCAGCACATCACAGCCGGAAAGCTTTTCCAGAATCTGCGGCAGGGCTTTCTCCGAAAGCATCCCGCCCTTTTCCGGCAGTGGAAAGGGCATGGTGGAAACGCATTTGGCCGCCTCCACGGGCCAGATGAGTTCTGGCACTCCCAGAGACACCAGCCCGCAGCCGGAGCGTACCGCCGCCGCGGCGGCAAGATACGGCGCGCCGGTATAGCCCACAGCGCCTCCCACCGCCAACAGCTTTCCGAAGGTTCCCTTGTGTCCGTCGATCCTGCGGCGGGGCAAGGCCCACTGCACGAAGGGCTTCTCCACCGTCTGAACGGAACCTGCCAGCTTCTCTTTCAGATCTGCCGGGATACCGATTTCACGGACAGTCACCTCGCCGCTGCAAACAGCGCCGTCCCCCACCGCCTGCCCGATTTTCGGGAACGTAAAGGTCACAGTGCTGTCCGCCCGGACGGCCCTGCCTAAAATCCGGCCGGTATCCGCCTCTACGCCGCTGGCAATGTCGGCCGCCGCGATTTTTCCCCGGCTCTGATTCATGGCGTCAATGGCGGCGGCAAATACGCTGCCCTCCGCCACCTCCCGGCTGAGTCCCACGCCGAACACGGCGTCGATCACCGCGTCGCATTGACGGATATACCGCAGCTGCTCTGCATTCTCCGGGTCAAAGGATTCCAGCTCCACGCCGCAGTCCGACAGGCGGCGGGTCATCTCCAGACTGTCCGGCGTCAGCCTTTCATATCTTCCCACAAGGAAGCACCGCACCTGCATTCCCCTGAAAAACAGCAGCCGCGCGGCGGCGATACCGTCTCCGCCGTTGTTCCCCGCGCCGCACAGCGCCGCGATCCGGCAGTGCGCGGCCTGATCCGGCAGCAGCGTCAGCACTGCCGCCGCCACGCCCTCCGCCGCCCGCTCCATCAGCTCCACAGACGGGATGTGCCGCTCTTCTATGGCGATCCGATCCAATTCCCGCATCTGGGCGGAAGTGGTCAGTTTCATACGCAGTCCTCCCTCGGATTTTTTCTCAATTATACCTGCGGGGCCGCCAATATGCAAGAAAAAGCGGGGGACGGAAATCCGTCCCCCGCTGCATGGTTTATTCGGCCTGCGCCGCTTCCGTAATGAGCTTGACGCACAGATCATAGCCCAGCGCGCCGCTGTCCAGAACCATCTGGTAGTTGTGGCAGTCGCCCCACTTCTTGCCGGTGTAGTGATTATAATAAGTATGGCGGCTGCCGTCCTTCTTGGCGATCATCTTCTGAAGCTCCGTGGCATCTGTGCAGCCGGTCAGCTCGCTGACCCGCACCGCCCGATGCACCGCGTCCGCGTGGATAAACACGTTCAGTGCTTCCACCCCCGCTTCCCGCAGGATCTCGTCGGCGCAGCGGCCCAGAATCACGCAGGGGCCTTCCTTGGCGAAGTGGAGAATGACGGCCTTCTGCACGTCATGGATGGCATTCTGCGTGTCGGAGAAGGACGCGTCTGAGAAGGAGCAGATGCTCTTGAGGAAGAAGTTCGTAGCGGACACATCCTCCTGATCGTGCTCTACCATATCCGGGTCAAAGCCGCTGGTTTTGACCGTCTCCTTCAGGATATCCCGGTCATAGAACGGAATGCCCAGCTCCTTTGCCACCTGCTGGCCGATGGAATGGCCGCCTGCGCCGTATTCCCGGCTGATGGTGATGATCTTGTTCATATGCAGTTCCCCCTCATATGCCCCGTGCCTGACGGGTGAATTCTTTCCGTCTCATTTTACCATAGGACGGCGCAGGGTGCAACGAAATTCTGCCGAAGTTCCGCATTTCTTGTTTTTGTGCATTTTGTGCTTGCAATTCCCCCCGTTTTATGGTATATATGGGTACGTTATGAGCAACGAAGGGGAAAATAGCCCGAAACGCCGTCGCAGAGAGGGTCGGTCACCGGCTGCAAGCCGACCTGCGGACGCCTGACTTGGTTCGCCCCGGAGCTTCCATGGAGACATGGCGGCCCGCCCACCGTTACCGGGCTGCAAGTGTGCGCTCCGGCGCAAATTTGGGTGGTACCGCGGAAGTAAGCTTTCGTCCCAAGCATGGGACGGGGGCTTTTTATTTTGCTTTTTGCCGGATTCCGCGGCGTCCGCCACCAATCCATCATCCCATTCCATACAAAGGAGTTTTGCGTTTATGATGAAAGAACAACTGGAAGCCATCCGCAAAGGTGCGTTGGAATCCATCGTGGGAACCAGGGCCGCGGCGGATCTGGATGCCCTGCGGGTGAAGTATCTGGGCAAAAAGGGCGAACTGACCGCCGTTCTCAAGCAGATGGGCAGCCTCTCCGCCGAGGAGCGCCCCGTCATGGGCCAGATGGCCAACGAGGTACGCGCCGCCGTGGAAAAGGCCATTGAAGCCCAGTCCGCCATTCTGGAAAAGGCCGCTCTGGAAGCCAAGCTGAATGCTGAGACGCTGGACGTCACCATCCCCGGCAAGGAGGTGGCTCTGGGCCACAAGCACCCCATGTACACCGTGCTGGACGAGATCAAGCAGGTGTTCCTTGACATGGGCTTTGAGATCATGGACGGCCCGGAGATCGAGCTGGAAAGCTACAACTTCACCAAGCTCAATGCCCCGGAGTCCCACCCCTCCCGTGACTGGACGGATACCTTCTATCTCACCGAAGATTCCAAGATCCTCCTGCGGACCCAGACCTCTCCCATGCAGATCCGGGCTATGGAGGAGCACGGCGTACCCATCCGCATGATCTCCCCCGGCCGGGTGTACCGCAAGGACGAGGTGGACGCCACCCACTCCCCCATGTTCCATCAGATCGAGGGTCTGGTGGTGGACAAGGGCGTGACCATGGCGGACCTGAAGGGCACGCTGAACGCCGTCATCAAGGCCATCTACGGCCCCGGCTCCGTCACCCGCTTCCGTCCCCACCACTTCCCCTTCACCGAGCCCTCCTGCGAGGTGGACATCCAGTGCCACAAGTGCGGCGGCAAGGGCTGCCCCACCTGCAAGGGCGAGGGCTGGATTGAGGTGCTGGGCGCCGGCATGGTGCATCCCAAGGTGCTGCGCAACTGCGGCATTGATCCCGACGAGTACTCCGGCTTCGCCTTCGGCATGGGTCTGGAGCGCTTCGCCATGGGCCACTTCAAGATCAGCGACCTGCGGCTGATCTTCGAGAACGACGAGCGGTTCCTTACTCAATTTTGATAGAGAGGCAAGGTATAGACAATGATTCTTTCCCGTAAATGGTTAAATGAATTTGTAGATGTTTCCGACATCAGCGACCGGGAGTTTGACGAGGCCATGACCCTCTCCGGCTCCAAGGTGGAAACGGTGACGGCTCTGGACGAATCCCTGAAAAACGTGGTTGTTGGCAAGATTCTCTCCATGGAGAAGCACCCGGACAGCGACCATATGTGGGTCTGCCAGATCGATGTGGGGCAAAGCGAGCCGGTGCAGATCGTCACCGGCGCATGGAATATCCATGTGGGGGATCTGGTACCCGCCGCCCTGCACAAGTCCCTGCTGCCCGGCGGCGTGAAGATCGAAAAGGGCAAGCTCCGGGGTGTCCTTTCCAACGGAATGCTGTGCTCTCTCAAGGAGCTGGGTCTCACTGCCGAGCATGATTATCCCTATGCGGTCATCATCCCCGCCGCACTGCTGAACGACTATCACCCCATCGACAAGGACAAGCCCTCCATCCCCGCCGACATCCAGCCCGGCGACAAGGTGTTCGGCCCCGTGGTCTGCGGCAAGGTGCTGGAATGTGAGACGCAATCCTACGGCCGGTATCACACCACGCTGGACATTGGCGGCGCCACCGCCTCTCCCGACACCGCCTGCTCCAACCTCCACGCGGGCGATCTGGTGGCCTACAACACCAAAACCGATTCCATCTGCACGCTGGAGGATCTCCACGCCGAGCAGAAGGAGTTCCCCCACTGCATCGCCGACGGCATCTTCGTTCTCAACGAGGACGTGAAGCCCGGCGACGATATGGCTGTGGTCATCGGCGCGGACGATCATGTGGTGGAATTTGAGATCACCCCCAACCGGCCCGACTGCCTGTCCGTCATTGGTCTTGCCCGTGAGGCCAGCGCCACCTTCCACCGTCCCCTGAAGCTTCACACCCCTGAGGTGAAGGGCTGCGGCGGCTCCATTGCGGAGCTGGTAGACATTGACATCGAGGACGCTGACCTCTGCCCCCGGTACACCGCCCGGATGGTGAAGAACGTAAAGATCCAGCCTTCCCCCGCATGGCTGCGGGAACGGCTGCGGAACTCCGGCGTCCGGCCTATCAACAACATCGTGGACATCACCAACTATGTCATGCTGGAATACGGCCAGCCCATGCACGCCTTTGACTTCTCCTGCGTGGAGGGCGGCCACATCATCGTCCGTACCGCGCGGGAAGGTGAAACCATCCAGACGCTGGACGGCAACCAGCGGAAGCTGACGCCCTCCATGCTCTGCATCTGCGACGAGCATAAGCCCGTCTGCGTGGCCGGCGTCATGGGCGGCGCCAACTCCGAGATCGTGGGCGACACCGCTCAGGTTCTCTTCGAGTCCGCCAACTTCAACGGCACCTCCATCCACCGCACCGCCGCCGCGCTGAATATGCGTACCGACGCCTCTTCCCGCTACGAAAAGGGTCTGGACCCCATGAATACCCTGAACGCCGTGGAGCGGGCCTGCGAGCTGGTGGAGCTGCTGGGAGCCGGCGAGGTTGTAGACGGCGTGATGGACGTCATCGCCAAGGACTCCAACCCCGTTACCGTGAAGCTGGAGCCGGAAAAGGTCAACGGCCTGCTGGGTACTGACGTGTCCCGTGAGGAAATGGTTCGGATTCTGGAATCTCTGGACTTCACCGTGGAGGGCGACACCATCCATGTTCCCTCCTGGCGTTCCGACGTAGAGCATTACTCCGACATTGCTGAGGAGGTAGCCCGGTTCTTCGGCTACAACAACATCCCCGATACCCTCTCCAACGGCCTCACCGCCCGCCGTGGCCTTACGGACATCCAGCAGACGGAAAACCTGCTGGGCAGCGTGTGCCGCGCCGCCGGGTACGATGAGATCATCACCTACTCTTTCATCAGCCCCACCTATTATGATAAGATCGATCTGCCCAAGGACTCCGCCCTGCGGGATTCTTTGAAGATCCTGAACCCGCTGGGCGAGGATACCTCCATCATGCGTACCACCACCCTGCCCTCCATGCTGGAGATTCTGACCCGGAACTACAACTTCCGCAACAAGTCCGCCAAGCTCTACGAGCTGGGCCGGGTGTACTTCAAGCGGGCCGACGGCCTTGCCGACGAGCCCAAGGTCCTGACGCTGGGCGCTTACGGCGACAATATGGACTTCTTCACCCTCAAGGGCGCCGTGGAAGCCGTCTTGAAGCAGCTACGGATTGAAAATGTCCGCTTCGCTGCCGACTGTGAGAACCCCTCCTATCATCCCGGCCGCTGTGCCAAGGTCTACTGCGGCGACCGCCTGCTGGGTACGCTGGGGCAGATCCACCCCCATGTGGCGGACAACTATGGCGTCGGCACCGAGCTGTATGCTGCCGAGCTGTGGTTTGACGCGCTGTATGAGAGCAAGGGCGCTCAGCCCATGTATCAGCCCCTGCCCAAGTTCCCTGCCGTCACCCGCGACATCGCCGTGGTTTGCGGCAAAGACGTTACCGTGGGGCAGCTGGAGGACGCCATCCGCAAGGGAGCCAAGGGACTTTTGAAGGACGTGGCTCTCTTCGACATCTACACCGGCGCGGGCATTGCTCCCGGCAAGAAGAGCGTAGCCTTCAACCTCACCCTCCGCTCCGATGACCGGAGCCTCACCGCCGAAGAGGCGGACGCTGACGTGAAGAGCATCCTGACTGCTCTGGAACAGGAGTGCGGCGCAGTCCTGCGGTAAAACAGAAACCTGATACCCATGATTCAAATTGGAGCAGTAAACCAAGTTTACTGCTCCAATTTTATTACCATTCTGTTACATTTCCTTTTTTCCCTTTACTTCATTTTCGAAACCGAGTATACTAATAAGGTAATAATACCGAATGATTTCTCCGGGCGCTTCTGCAAAACATTTCGGCAGCAAGCACAGCAGGAATAGAACGTGAAAGGCGGTGTCCATATGGATGATTTTACCCGTAAATTCAGCATTGTAGATGAAAAGGACGCAGAGATCCGGCACATTCTGACCACCGTCTATCGAGCGCTGGAGGAAAAAGGCTACAATCCCATCAATCAGATCGTAGGCTACATTCTCTCAGAAGATCCCACCTATATCACCAACCACATGGGCGCCCGCACCATGATCCGCAAGCTGGATCGGGACGAGCTTCTGCACGTACTGGTAAAGAATTATCTGGGGCAGTAACAGCCTGACGTTTTCCTTCTATCATCGTTTTATTGTTTAGCAAACTCATAGCCACCGTGGTTGAAGAAATATACGGAATTGACGTCGAAAATCAGCTCACCGAATTTCTCGGCATCCGCTTTCAGACCGCGTGTTGAGACCGCACCGTCTGAGCGCATCTGCTCGAACATCTCCTTATACCCGGCGGTTGGTGTTTTGAAATGGACACTGTATTGTGTCCGTTCAGGAACGATGTCCTGATTGACATACGACGATTTTTCGCGCTCGTTGTGTGCTTGTGCGTTGCCGATGTCTGCGTCTTTCATTCTTGCATTTCTTGCGCTGGTACGGTGAATACCGTCGCCTCTTGCCATAGGCAGTTTACCTCCTGATTTCAGATTGTGCAGGATGAGTAGCTTCGGGGGAGCACTTCTGCGGAAGTGTAAGCTATGGAAACTCTGTCTGCTATAGACCGTTGGGTTACAGAAGAAATCGGAGAGAACGAAGAATTCATTGTAATTGGCGTATAAAAAAAGAGCTATCTGACTTCATTTGAAATCAGATAGCTCTTTTCTTGTGAATCATAAAATTCTGTTGCCAAATCGTTGCCACGAGGGGCATCAAGGCTCAAAAATTCCAGTGTTTACGGGCTTTTTTCAAGCTGTGCAATCATTCCCACTCGACAAATCCTATTATATGGGACTGTATTTTCTATGTTTTCACGGATA
>UQVS01000007.1 GCA_900544615.1 uncultured Oscillibacter sp.
ACATCCTGGGGCTGTATTCGGTCCCAAGGGTTCGGCTGTTCGCCGATTAAAGTGGCACGCGAGCTGGGTTCAGAACGTCGTGAGACAGTTCGGTCCCTATCTGTTGCGGGCGAAAGAGATTTGAAGGGAGCTGTCCTTAGTACGAGAGGACCGGGATGGACGTACCTCTGGTGCACCAGTTGTCCTGCCAAGGGCATAGCTGGGTAGCTATGTACGGACGAGATAAACGCTGAAAGCATCTAAGCGTGAAACTCCCCCTAAGATGAGATCTCTCATCCTTCATGGAGTAAGGGCCCAGGAAGACTACCTGGTTGATAGGCAAGGTGTGGAAGCGCAGTAATGTGTGGAGCTGACTTGTACTAATAGCCCGAGGGCTTGACCTACGAAATGCAGGCAAAGCCTGAAACATGGAAGTTGCATTGTTCGGTTTTGAGGGTACATGAGGACGTAAGTCCGGTAGTCTCAGCGATTTGCGCCTTTAGCTCAGTTGGTAGAGCAACTGACTCTTAATCAGTGGGTCCCCGGTTCGAGTCCGTGAAGGCGCACCATGGCCCGTTGGTCAAGTGGTTAAGACAGCGGCCTCTCACGCCGTTAACATCGGTTCGAATCCGGTACGGGTCACCACGTCAAAGCAAGCTGCGGATCATTCGCTTCCGCGCAGGCGCGAAAGCTTATTCCCTCCGCTGCTTTTCCTTTTCCATCTCGAAACGCTGACGCTGGTTTCTCGATGGATATATATGAGAGATCTGAAAAAGGTCTTGACAAGTAAGACGCGAAACAATATAATATAGTTTGTTTTCGAGGAAAGCTCGATGACATAGAGTTGGTGCTGATTAGGATGAGGGTCCACCCGTTCCCATTCCGAACACGGTAGTTAAGCTCATTTCTGTCGACAATACTTGGCTGGCGACGGCCTGGGAAGATAGATAGCGCCAACACAAAGCGACGGTCAAACGACCGTCGCTTTTTTGTATAGCAAAAAGTATTCGCCCAATGAGGGGGGTTAAATGAAGGACGAGTGATTCAAAATAAGCTGTAAACTGAGGCCGCTGCCGATGAGGAAACATGAAATTCTCGCTGCTATCGTAGAAATGCGGTTTGTCAACTGCAAACTGTGCGATAAAGCGGTGTATTCAAAAATGAACGACACGAATAGTTTAGTACATACGAAATGGAATTGCAAATACCAGATCGTATTTGCAATGGTATTTTCAATCACACGGCGTTGTGTGAATTTCACCAGGGCAAGCTGTTACTCCATTTAATACCTTTTGAAGAAAAGCCAAAGACTAATTTGCCGGGCGATAATCTAAGGTACTACCGCCAGCGAAAACAGATGACAACAAGGCATATAGCAGAAAAGCTGGATATTGTACCAGCGACTGTTATGATGTATGAAAACGGAAAGCATCCTACCCCTTATGATGTAGCTGTCAAACTGGCAGATATTTTGGAAATTGAAGCGTCCTTGCTCTATGATGATTTCTCCCGTTTCCTTGCCGTACCCTATACTGATGAAGCGCTAAAGAGCGTTAGAACGGCTCTGGGGCTGTCGCAGAAGGCTTTTGCAGGGCAAATAGAGATTGTACCCGGTTATTACTATAAGCTCGAAGGAGGCAATCGCAGACCGTCACGAAAGATTTATCAGAAGATATGGGCTATGCTCGAAGCCACTGGTCTACAACATCTTCTGATTGGGTGTTCAACGCCCTGCTTTACGATCTGCTCACTGAAAATGGAAAAGCTGTGGGAATCATGACAAATTGCAGCACCTGGAACAGTATTGATATGCCGATGCGAAAGTATTTTGTGGAATGCAAGATGGTGGAATGTGTCATCTCACTTCCCGGTAAGATATTTGCTACCAATATTGCTACCACTCTGATTATTCTGAGCCACAACAACGACAGCATTCGCATGATTGATGCTATCATAGCTACGGTAGCCTACCATTCCGAGACTTGCGGTAATCGGATAAAGGTTTGCTAATGTCATATTTCCTGAGGCAAACATCCCTCTATATCCATAGACAAAAGCAATGATTACACCGACTAAAATGCTACCTGCCCTCCGACAAGTAAGAGCGATAATCGGGAGAACCGCAAGATATAAAAAGAAATTAACCGCGGTAATCTGCAAGGTTGCTTTTAGTGCTAAGGAAATTTTAAAGCCGGGAAACCTCACAATCATTTCTGCTATGATTGTAAACAGACTGCATATCAGCCCGAAAATAATAGACAATACGCCGCACACAATCAATTTTTTGGTCAGCAGTTTCTTAAAAGAGATCGGCACTGCCAGAATATGGTCATGCCTTGGATATGCTGCGTCCAATGGTCATCCTTGCTGGTGTCACCGCTGCACTCGTTGCAGATCAAAAACCTCCCGCCCAGTTTCAGCACGCGATAGATCTCCCGGAAGCACTGCGGCAGATCCGGCCAGAAGTAGACCGTTTCAAAGGTTGTGACCGCATCGAACCAGCTGTCCGCAAAGATGATCTGCTCCACACTGCCCTTCCACACCATTGCTCTGAGGCAGTCCTCATGCCAGCAGGTTACGGATGCGGCGGGCGGAAGCTGCGCGGTTTTCACGAGAGACTGCCGACATCCCCGGCCTGCATTCCGCTTCCACAAGGTCGATTCTTTCGGTCAGATTATAGCGGGATTCGATCCGAAAGTTAATAAGGCAGACTGAACTGATAACGGCTTACCATTTGGAAAAAAACAGACAAGAGCATGGCCGCGCCGCATGAAATGCGGGTTGGCCATGCTCCTGTTTTCAGGCAAACCTGAATGAAAAGGCAGAAAGAGCGGCTAACGGAATCAGTTCAGGAAGTCCTTCAGCTTTTTGCTGCGGGAGGGGTGTCTCAGCTTCCGCAGAGCCTTGGCTTCGATCTGGCGGATCCGTTCGCGGGTGACGTTGAATTCCTTGCCCACTTCCTCCAACGTGCGGGTACGGCCATCCTCAATGCCGAAGCGCAGCTTCAGAACCTTTTCCTCACGGGGCGTCAGGGTTGAGAGAACGTCCATCAGCTGCTCTTTCAGCAGCGTGAAGCTGGCGGCCTCGGAAGGCTCGCTGGCGCCCTCGTCGGGAATGAAGTCGCCCAGATGGGAGTCCTCTTCCTCGCCGATGGGGGTCTCCAGAGAGACAGGCTCCTGAGCAATTTTCAGGATCTCACGCACCTTGTCCACAGGCATATTCATCTCTGCGGCAATCTCGTTGGGGGAGGGGTCGTGTCCCAGCTCCTGCAAAAGCTGCCGGGAGACACGGATGACCTTGTTGATAGTCTCCACCATGTGGACAGGGATCCGAATGGTACGGGCCTGATCGGCAATGGCGCGGGTAATGGCCTGCCGGATCCACCAGGTGGCGTAGGTGGAGAACTTGTAGCCCTTGGTGTAGTCGAATTTCTCCACGGCTTTGATGAGGCCCAGATTGCCCTCCTGAATCAGATCCAGAAACAGCATACCACGGCCCACATACCGCTTGGCAATGGACACCACCAGACGGAGGTTGGCCTCTGCCAGCTTCTGCTTGGCGGATTCGCCCTTCTTGTAGGTCTTGCGGAGAGCGGCTTCCTCTTCGGGAGTGATTTCCGGGGTCTCCCCTGCTTTGCGCTGGGCTTCCAGCTCATCCAGATGCGCCTTGGCTTCCGCACCGGCAGACATGGCCTGCGCCAGCACGATTTCCTCATCCGGGTTCAGCAGGGGAACCTTGCCAATCTCCTTGAGGTACATACGAACGGGGTCGTCAATGGAGAAATTGCTTACCAGAGAGTTGGGATCGACCAGCTCTTCCTCCTCCACGTCGGCGATCTCCTCGGCGGCAGGCTCGCCGTCGTCGTTCAGTTCCGGCAAAAGCAGGTCTGCTTCGGTGCCGATGTCAATGTTCAGCGCCTCCAGAGAGTCGTAGAGCTGATCCATCTGGTCGCTTTCCAGATTCAGATCGTCCATGGCTTCCATCAGCTCGCCGGAGTCCAGCTTGCCTTTCTTCTTGCCGCGGGCCAGCAGTTCCCGCAGCTTTTCCTGTCCCATCAGCCAGCTGGCGGCGGGAAGCGCTGCCACCTGCTTGTCATCCAGACGGACGATCCCCGCCTTCTTAGCTTCCTCATCCGTCAGAACGCGGGCGGCGTCCTGATGAGAGGCGTTCTTTCCCAATTTCTGATTTTTACCGGCGGAGGCAGCCGCCTTTCCCGACGGGGAAGCCTTGGCGTTGTCGGCGGCAGCCAGCAGGGCGTCGGCCTGAGCCTCCAGCTCATCGGGGGTCATTGCTTTTTTAGACATGTTGCTTTCCTCTCTTTTTATCCTTGAATTTGGCAGTGGCCGCCAGAAGGGGATCCTCCTGAGCGGTGCGTTTCTCAGCTTCCGCGTTGATGACGTGTATGTAATCAGTCAGGGCCTGTCCTGCGTTTCGCAGCGACACCGGATCCTGGCAGACAGCTGTCAGGTGATCAGTCTCCTCGCGGGTGAACGCCTCTCCCAGAGACGAGATCATGGGCCGCCCTCCGGCGGCGTGAACCTCCCATAGACGCTGATATGCCCGGCTCAGCAGGGGGGAGGAGAACTGTTCCGGCGGGATGGGCATGGCGTCGGAAAACAGGGAGTCGTCTGACAGCAGCAGACGGATCACGCCTTCCTCCGCCCGTGCCGAGCGGAGATTTTCATAGCGCAGGGCGTGTTCCTTTGGCTGTAGGGCGGCCGCGGGATTCAGATCCTTCCGCAACTCTGCCCGTTTTTCCCGCGCTGTGCGCCGCTTGAACGCCCGCTGAACCTCCAGCTTCATGGCGTCCGGCGTAATTTTGGCCGCTTCGGCAGCCCGCGTCGTGTAGATTTCCCGCTCCACCGCGCTGGGGAGGGACGCCAGCAGTCCGCTGATTTCCTCACAGTAGGCGATGCGGGCTTCATCGTCCTTCAGATCATATTTCCCGGCGATCTGAGCCATACGGAATTCCACGCCGTTTTCGCTGCCATTCAGCAGCCGCTCAAAGGCGTCCGGTCCCTGAAATTTGATGAAATCGTCGGCGTCCTGCTTCACATATTCGCCGTCCACCAGACGGCGGGGGAGCTGAAGCACCTTGACATTGAATTCAGAGCCGTTGAGGATCTGCAAGGCTCGCTCCGTGGCGATCTTTCCGGCGTTGTCGTTGTCGTAGCAGAGTACCAGTTCCTTGGTGAACCGGCTGAGAAGTCGGGTCTGTTCCACGGTCAGAGCTGTTCCCATGGAGGCCACGGCGTTGTCGAAGCCCGCCTGATGCAGCGTTACAATATCCAGATTGCCCTCGCAGAGAATGATGTTGGAGCGCTTGGATTTCTTGGCCAGATTCAGCCCGTAGAGCACCCGGCGTTTGGAGTATACCGGCGTCTCCGAGGAGTTCATATACTTGGGCTCCGACTTGTCCAGCACCCGGCTGCCGAAGGCTACCACATCCCCCCGTGTGTCGATCACCGGGAGCATGAGCCGGTTGCGGAATTTATCATACAGGCCGCCGTTCTTGTTCTGCACCACCAGACCGGCGTCCAGCAGCTCGGACTTGGAGTATCCCTTTTTGGTCATGGCGGTGAGCAGCGTGTCCCATGCGTCCAGCGAAGCGCCCATGCCGAATCGGACGGCGGTGGCTTTGCGGATCTGCCGCTTGTCCAGATAGTCCTGCACGGCGCGCCCCTCCGGCTGCTGGAGCAGCTGGTAGTAGAAACGGGCGGCGTCCCGGTTCAGATCCAGCAGGCGCTGCCGCCTGTGGGCGGCTTCCCGGTCGCCTTCTTCCTCCGGGACCTCCATCCCCGCCCGCTTGGCCAGAAACCGCACAGCGTCCGGAAAAGGGAGATTTTCAATGTCCATGATGAAGTTGATGACGCCGCCGCCTTTTTTGCAGCCGAAGCAATAGAAGATCTGCTTGTCCGGCGAGACGGAAAAGGAACCGGTTTTTTCGTTGTGGAAGGGACACAGGCCGAACAGGTTGCCGCCCTTCCGGGTCAGCTGCACATAGCTGCCCACCACGTCCACGATATCATTCCGGGCGGTCAGCTCGTCCATAAAACTCTGGGGAAATGGCACGGTCATGTCTCCTTTCTTCATGGTAACAGCAGTTACGTTAAGTTATACCCCGTAAAAGGCGAATTTCCTCTTTTTTGGGCCGAAAAATTTAAAAAAATTTTGAACATCTGCATTTGCACCTGAAAAAAGTGGGAAAAAGCGCAAAAATTTGTAAACTACGATAAGTGTGTACAATCGTTTTCCTGCACAGCGCCCCGGCTGGGACGCTCCGCTGGGTCAGTGTGTCAGCCGCCATCAGCCCGCAGGCTACAGAAAGCCCCGGATGCGTTTGCATCCGAGGCTGGTTTCCACGGTCTGGTGTTTTACGCGTCCTGCGGTTTTTCACCCTGCAAGGTAAAGATTCCGCGGTAATATGGATCTCTTTGATACAGCTCCGCCGCTCTTGCCATGGCCGCCTCCCGGTCGGCGGGGCCGCTGACCAGAAAACAGCCGAAGTTATCGGGATCGAAGAGGCTAATTGAATGGCCTGCGCTGTCGGTGACCTCCATGATCAGCCCGGCAAAGTCTGACCAGTCCCGGCTGGCCCGCAAATAAAACAGGCTGCCGGTACGAAGTTCACCGCTGGGCATGAGACAGCTTGTATTCACGGAGGGGCCTTTACGGAAGAAACCAAAGCTGGTTCTACAGTTTGCCTGCCAGCTTTCAAAGCCGCTGACGGCAAAGGTGCCTGTAAACTCACCGTAGCCCAGCAGGTTCCGGGTGTCATAGCCCTGAATCACCACCGTGTGTTCCACGGCGTAGGAGGGATCATTGAATTTGTATTCCGTGGCGGTGACGGTGGTATCGATCTTCCGGGCAAAGGGCAGGCAGACAATGGCCGCGGCCAGAACCGCCAGAATACAAACAGAGAGCAGGACGCGCTTTTTCATAACGATCTCCTTTCCAGATCTGAAAACGGGGGAACGGTTATGCTTCCGGTTCCTGAGCGGCAGGCTTTGCGTTTTCCGCAGCAAATTCCTCCCTGGCCTGCTGCAAAACCTTTCGCTCTGCCTTGGTGGTGAGCTTGCGCTCGTCAAACTGCGCGAAGAGATCCGGGCGGCGGGTCATGGTGCGCTTGTAGCTTTCCTTTTTCCGCCACGCCGCTACCTTGGCATGGTCGCCGGAAAGCAGGATCTCCGGCACAGCCCGGTCGTGCCACACGGCGGGGCGGGAATATTGAGGATATTCCAGCAGGCCGTCCCAGTGGGATTCCTCCTCAAAGCACTCCGCGTCCGGCAGAACGCCGGGAACCATGCGGCATACCGCATCCGCCACCGCCATGGCGGGGATCTCCCCGCCAGTGAGAACGAAATCGCCCATGGACAGTTCCTCGTCCACACATTCGTCGATAAACCGCTGGTCAATGCCCTCGTAGTGGCCGCAGACCAGAATCAGGTGGCTGTAATTGGCTTTCAGCTCCCTGGCAACGGACTGGGTAAAGGTACGGCCGCAGGGGGACATGAAGATGGTGCGGCCGGGGCCGTGGGTCTGCACCACATATTCCCAGCAGCGGAACAGGGGGTCTGCCTGCATGACGGCGCCCCGTCCGCCGCCGTAGGGGTAGTCGTCCACCTGCATCTGCTTGTTGGTGGTGTAGGCCCGGATCTGATGGGTGCGGATGGCAATGCAGCCCCGCTCCTGCGCCCGGCCCAGAATACTGACATTCAGCATGGCGTCCACGGATTCCGGGAACAGGGTGAGAATGTCGATCTGCATTTCCATGTTACAGCCCCTCCCAAACCTTTACGTCCATCCGGCCGGCGTCCAGATCCACGGAGCGGATGAACGCGTCCCTGACCGCCGGGATCAGGATCTCCCGGTCGCCTTTGACCGTGTAGACCTTGCTGGCGGGGTACTCGTCCACAGCGGTCAGAATCCCCAGCAGAGCGCCGGTGTCGCAGTCGTGGACCTCCAGACCGATCAGCTCGTCGTCGAAGTATTCACCCTCCGGCAAAACCACGTCGGAGCGGCGAATGTAAAGCTCTTTGCCTTTATAGGCAAGAGCGGCGTTCATGTCCTCCACACCGGGAAATTTCAGCAGGACCAGCTCCTTGTGGACGTGGTTGGCGGTGGGGGTGACGGGCTGGCCGTCAATGTAAAAGGTTTTGCAGCGGGTGAGCAGTGCGGGGGAGACCCGGCGGGGCTGCACCCGCACCTCGCCCCGGATGCCGTGGGCGTTGACGATGCGGCCCACACGGATATATTCCTGCTTCATAGAAAGCTCCTTGTTCTGTGTGATATCCCTATTATATACGTTTTTGCCCGGACAGGCAATAGGCGCCTGCGGCCTGTCCGGGCTGCCGGATGAAAAAGATACTGCACGGTTTTCACGGAACAAAAAAGCAGCCCCGCAGGGCTGCTTTCGGAGGGATCAGAAGAAGATGCTGCCAAGACCGGTGGAGGTCAGGAAGAGAATCAGCATGACCACCGGCACGACATAGCGGATCATCACACGGTAGAGTCCGGCGCGGCCGAAGCGTTCGCCGTTTTTCTCCACCTCGTCAATGATCCACCTGGGGCCGATGACCCAGCCGATGAGAATACTGGTCAGCAGGCTGATGAAGGGCATCAGGAAGCTGTTGCTGATATAATCCATCACGTCCAGCAGCTGGGCGTTGCTGCCGTTGGGCAGGGGCAGCTCAAAGTAAAGCACGTTGTAGCCAAGGCAGATCAGCACCGCGGTAATCAGGGAGTAAAGCCCCACCATGGCGCACATCTGCTTCCGGCTCTTGTGGAAGATCTCCATGCAGTTGGCCACCAGCGTTTCCATGACCGACACGCAGCTGGTGAGGGCCGCGAAGCCCAGCGCCAGGAAGAACACCACGCCGACGATCCGGCCCACGCCGCCCATGGCGGCAAAGACCTTGGGCAGACTGACAAAGGTCAGGCTGGGGCCGTAGGCCATGCCATCCCGGCCCAGAAACACATAGACGGCGGGAATGATCATCATACCAGCCAGAAACGCCACGCCGGTATCGAAAATTTCAATCTGGTTGTTGGCCTTGTTCAGATCCACATCATCCTTGACGTAGCTGCCGTAGGTGATCATGATGCCCATGCTGACGCTGAGGGAGAAGAACAGCTGGCTCATGGCGTCCAGCACCACATTCAGGAAGCGGGACGGCGTTATGCCGGTGAAATCCGGCTTCAGGTAGACGGCCAGCCCTTCCAGACCAGTGCGGGTGATGCCGTTTTCGTCCGTGTGGGAAAGGGTCAGGGCGAACACGGAAATGCCGATGATCAGCAGCAGAAGCCCCGGCATGATATAGCGGGAATACTTCTCAATGCCCTTTTCCACGCCGCAGTACACCACCCACGCCGTCAGCGCCAGAAACAGCAGCATGAACACAATGGGGGAGATCGGGGAGGTGATGAAGGAGGTGAAGAACCCGTCCTGTGCGGCCTGCGTGCCGTCGGAGATCAGATAGACGGAGAAGTACTTCGCGATCCAGCCGCCAATCACGGAATAGTAGGTCATGATGAGGGCCGGCACCAGAAAGGTCAGGTAGCCCAGAAACTTCCACTTTTTGTGCAGGGTGGCAAAGGCGTTCAGGGCATTCTGCTTGGTGCGGCGGCCAATGGCCACGTCGGTGGTCAGCAGCACAAAACCGAAGGTCAGCACCAGAATCAGGTACACGATCAGGAACAGCCCGCCGCCGTCCTTGGCGCAGAGGTAGGGGAAGCGCCAGATATTGCCCACGCCCACGGCGCTGCCGGCCGCCGCCAGAACAAATCCGAGGGAACCGCTGAAACCGCTGTGTTTGTTTTTCATATTACTTTTCCTCTTCCTGTTTTCTCTTTCTGCAACACAAAACGCAGTATTTGTCTGCGTACGAACTACATAGTACCAGATTCTCAAAAATAAGCAACCTTTATTCTTAATAGAAGGGGATCTGTTACCGTTTTGTTGTGGAATTGGCGCGCCCAATATGGCATACTGAATAAAATGGAAGCGGAGGAAGGACATGGATACGAAAATGGACCTGCGGCCTCCCGTCCGGCGCAGCTGGCTGCGCCTGCGGCTGGGGAAGGCGTACTATGCCGGGAAGCGGTATCTGCTGTGGTGTTCGCCCAAGTATATCTGGGCGAAACAGCGGCAGCAGGAGCGCCTGCCCGCTGTGCAGGCTTCCCATGCAACGCCCCTGCTGCGGCATCTCCGGGGAGAGGAAATGGTCTGGCAGGAGAACAAGGTGACAAACCTGAAGCTGGCGGTGAGCCGTCTGGACGGGCTGATTCTGAAGCCCGGCGAGACCTTCAGCTACTGGCGGCTTATCGGCAAGCCTACGGCCCGGAAAGGCTATAAGGAGGGCATGGTGCTGTTTCTGGGGCGGATCGGCGGCGATATCGGCGGCGGACTGTGCCAGCTGTCCAACCTGATCTTCTGGATGACCCTCCATACGCCCCTGACTGTGACGGAGCGATACCGCCATTCCCACGATGTATTCCCGGATTCCAACCGCACCCAGCCCTTTGGCAGCGGGGCGACCTGCGCCTATCCCCATCGGGACCTGATGATCCGCAACGACACGGACCGGCCCTATCAGCTGTGCCTCCGGGTGGGGGAGACCCATCTGGAGGGGGCGTGGCGCTCGGTGGAGCCGCCGTCCCTGCGCTTCCGCATTGTGGAGAGGGATGCGCGGATCGATCAGGCGCCGTGGGGCGGCTATATCCGCCATAATCAGCTGTGGCGGGAGGTGCGCGACCTGTCGGATACGTTGCTGGAGGAGCAGTATCTCTGCACCAACGACGCCATTATGATGTACAGCCCCCTGCTGGCGGCTGACAATGACAGGGGGAACTGAATGCACTATCAGAACGTGCGGGCGGCGAAATTTCTTGACCGTCCCAACCGCTTTATTGCCCATGTGGAGCTGGACGGGGCGGTGGAAACCGTCCATGTGAAGAACACCGGCCGGTGCCGGGAGCTGCTGATACCGGGATGCACCGTGTATCTGGAAAAGGGAACGAATCCCAATCGGAAAACCGCCTATGACCTGATCGCTGTGGAAAAAGGGGAGACCCTGATCAATATGGACGCGCAGGCCCCCAACAGGGTCTTTGCAGAGTGGGCCGCAGCCGGCAGATTTCTGCCGGATGTGACCGCCATTCACCCGGAGTATGTCTATGGCGCGTCCCGGCTGGATTTCTGTCTGGAAACGCCGGGGGGCCTCCATCTTGTGGAGGTGAAGGGCGTGACGCTGGAAACAGACGGAAAAGCCCTGTTTCCTGATGCGCCGACGGAGCGGGGCGTCAGGCATATCCGGGAGCTTCAGCGGGCGGCGGAGAGCGGCCTTGACGCGGCCCTGTTTTTTGTGGTACAAATAGAAGATATTCAAAGCATCGCACCCAATGACGCCACCCATCCCGCCTTCGGCAAAGCCCTGCGGGAAGCGGCGGCCCACGGTGTCCGCGTGCTGGCGTATGACTGCGACGTAACGCCGGACAGTCTCTGCATCAGGCGGGAGGTTCCGGTGATTCTTCAGGGGGCTAATTTTATATGAGTTTTATCGAACTGTTCCTGATCGGAGTGGGACTGTCCATGGACGCGTTTGCCGCGGCAATCTGTCAGGGCCTGTTCATGACCAGAATCAAGTGGGGCCATGCGCTGACGGTGGGGCTGTACTTCGGCGGCTTTCAGGCGCTGATGCCCTTTATCGGCTGGATGCTGGGGTCCCAGTTTGCGGACCGCATCCAGCAGTATGACCACTGGATCGCATTTATCCTGCTGGTGCTTATCGGCGGCAATATGATCCGGGAGGCACTCTCCGGCGACGAGGAGGACGCGGCGCAGGCGGAGACGGATCTGCGGCTTGACCACAAAAAGCTGTTTCTCATGGCCATTGCCACCAGCATTGACGCGCTGGCAATCGGCGTGACCTTTGCCTTTCTGGAAACCGCCATCCTGCCCGCCATCGGCATTATCGGCTGCACCACCTTCTGCATCTCTGTAGCCGGCGTGGCGGTGGGCTGCTGGTTCGGCGCCCGGTACAAGAAGCGGGCGGAGATCACCGGCGGCGCCATTCTGGTGCTGCTGGGCGTCAGGATCCTGCTGGAGCATCTGGGGATTCTCGCGTTCTGACGGCGGGCTGAGAAGCGCTTCGGATTCGCGCAGACAGGATACAGTACAATGCAAAAAAGGAGAACATAGTATGCAGGGACCGCACAGCATTTGCCTTTTGAACGATTCCTTTCCGCCGCTGATCGACGGCGTGGCCAATACGGTTGTGAATTACGCGCAGGAGCTGACGAAGCTGGGAGATCAGGCCATCGTGGTGACGCCGGAGCATCCGGATGCCGACGACCGCCGGTTTTCCTTCCCGGTAGCCCGGTATCCCAGCGTGGATACCCGGAAGCTGTTCGGGTATCTGGCGGGCTATCCCTTTTCCCCGGAGACGCTGCGCCAGCTCAAGGAGCAGAAGGTAGACCTGCTCCACAGCCACTGTCCGGTGATGTCCACCATTCTGGCCCGATCCATCCGGGAGGTCATCGACGCGCCGTTGGTCTTTACTTATCACACAAAATTTGACGTGGACGTGGCGAAACTCATCCGGGGCAAGCTGCTTCAGGAGAGCGCGCTGTACCTGCTGGCGTCCAACATTTCCGCCTGCGACGAGGTGTGGGTGGTGAGCCGGGGAGCGGGCGAGAACCTCCGCTCCATCGGCTATCACGGCGATTACCATGTGATGGAGAACGGCGTGGATATGCCCAGAGGACGGGTCAGCGAGACGGAAGTCATCGCCGCCACGGCGGATTACGATCTGCCGGAGGGCGTGCCGGTGTTCCTGTTTGTCGGCCGCATGATGTGGTACAAGGGGCTGCGGATCATTCTGGACGCCCTGAAGCTGTTACAGGCCGGAGGGCAGGATTTCCGCATGGTGTTCATCGGCGGCGGCACGGACGCGGCGGCGGTGCAGGAGTATGCCCGGCCGCTGGGCGGCAAGTGCATTTTCACCGGGGCCATCTCCCAGCGGGAGACTCTGCGGGCGTGGTATTGCCGGGCAGACCTGTTCCTGTTCCCCTCCAGCTACGATACCAACGGCCTTGTGGTGCGGGAGGCGGCGGCCAGCGACCTTGCGGCGGTGCTGATCCGCGGGAGCTGCGCCGCGGAGGGTGTCACCGATGGGGTGGACGGCTTCCTGATCGACGAAAATGCCGGCGCCATGGCGGCGAAATTGCAGGAGATCTGCAAGCGCCCTGAATGTATGGCGCAGGTGGGGCATCAGGCCGGAGAGCGGCTGTACCTCTCCTGGGCAGACGCTGTAAAGCGGGCGCGGGAGCGCTACGGCGTGGTGATGGAGAACTACCATATGGGCCGATATGACGATCACCACAAGCCCATGGACGGGATCCTGAACGCGCAGGGAACCATGATGGATGCGCTGGCCAAGGTGCGGGATCTGGGCGACGGTTTGGCGGAGCGCTACCGCAGCGGCTGGGAAGAGCATAAGGAAGAATTTGAGGTGCGCCGGGAAGAACGCCGCGAGGAGCGGCGCAGCATCCGCTCAGAGCTGAAGCAGAAGGGGGAAGCCTTTTGGCAGAAGCTGGATCGGTATCTGTAACGGAACTCCGAACACGGTGGGAAAAGAAAGACCGTTAAGAAACCGCAAAATAGCTGACAAACGGGATACGCTGTGCTATACTTGGCGCGGTATCCCGTTTTTCCATGGATTGGCGGAACGGGAGCCAGTGTCAGATTAGGAGTGAATTATGGGAAAACAGAAAAAACGGTGGGGGGACCGGGCAGATGCCCGCTGGATCCGGGAGCTGGACGGCCTGCACGTCATCATGCCCCACCTGATGGACAAGCGTACCGATGCCGAGGTCTATGTGAATATGGAGTTCGACGTGACGGAGGTTCTGCGGTACATAGAGGAAAAGAACAGAGGGGAAGAGGAATATAAGGCTACGCTGTTCCACTGCATCCTCATGGCCATTGCCAAAACGGTCTATCTGCGGCCGGATCTGAACCGCTATATCTCCGGGCGGCGGTATTACCAGCGCCATGAGATCACCCTCGGCTTTGTGGCGAAGAAGCGCTTTGAGGATCACAGCGAGGAGAAGCTGGTTGTGACCACCGCGCCGGAGGACTGGACGCTGACCGCCGTGACCCGACAGGTGGTGGGGAAGGTCCATAAGGCCCGGACGGAGAAGAGTGGCGGTGCCAACGGAGCCATGGATATTTTGAGAGTTACGCCCCGGTGGTTCCTGATGCTCTTTTTCCGAATCATCAAAATTTTGGATTTCTACGGGAAGGTACCCGCTGTTCTGAAAGAGGATGACCCCAACTTCGCCAGCGTGTTCCTCACCAATCTGGGCAGCATCCGCTGCCCCAGCGTGTACCATCATCTGAACAATTACGGCACCAATTCCATTATGGTGGCCATCGGCACCATCCACAAGGCGGAGAAGATCGCCGCCGACGACAGCCGCCAGGTGCGGGATATGGTGGAGCTGGGCATCACGCTGGATGAGCGGGTGGCGGACGGGTTCTATTTCGGACGCTCCCTGAAAATCGTGCAGCACCTGATGAGCCACCCGGAGCTGCTGGACAGACCCTTGAAGGAGGAAATCGACCTTGATTGCTGAACAGACAAAAATCGCGGAGGAGCATCAGATCAAAGCGCCGTGGCTGAATTTTTACGGCGTGGTGCCGACCCATCTGGACTACCCGGACTGCACCATGTACGAGGCTGTGGAGCGCTGCGCGGAACAGTATCCCAACTATACCGCCTATGTGTTCATGGGGCGGAAAACCTCCTATCGCGCCATGGTGGCGGAGATCAACCTCTGCGCCAGAGCCTTGAAGGCCACCGGCGTCCGCCCCGGCGACAAAATCACCATGGCCATGCCCAACTGCCCCCAGGCCGTCACCATGTTTTACGCCATCAATCTGGTGGGAGCCACGGCCAATATGATCCATCCCCTTTCCAGCGAAAAGGAGATCGAATTTTATCTCAAGGAGTCCGGCTCCATTTTTGCCGTGACGCTGGATCAGTTCTATCACAAGTTTGAGGCCATCCGGCAGAATGTGACGCTGGACAACATTATTCTGGCCTCCATCCCGGACGCCCTCTCCAAGCCCGTGCGGGTGGGCTATATGCTGACGGAGGGCCGCAAGCAGGCGAAGATCCCCAAGGATGCGCCGGTGCTGCGCTGGAACGAGTTCCTGCGTCGGGGCCGCGGCTATCATTGGACGTACCGGGCGGAGAAAAAGGCGGGGGACGAGGCGGTGATCCTCTATTCCGGCGGCACCACCGGCGTCACCAAGGGCATTCAGCTCTCAAGCCTGAACTTCAACGCGCTGGGGGCGCAGATCGTTGCCACCAACCCCATGTTCCGCCCCGGTGACAAAATGCTGGCGGTGATGCCCATGTTCCACGGCTTCGGGCTGGGCGTGTCCATCCATTCCATGCTGGTCAACGGCGGCTGCTGCATTCTGGTGCCACGCTTTACCCCGGACAGCTACGCAAAGCTGCTGCTGAAATACCGCTGCAACCTGATCGCCGGCGTCCCTACGTTGTACGAGGCGCTGCTGCGGCTGCCCAAGATGAAAAATGCCGACCTCAGCTGCCTGAAGGGCGTTTACTCCGGTGGCGACAGCCTGTCCGTGGAGCTGAAAAAGCGGTTCGACCAGTTCCTGTTTGATCACCATGCCACCATTCAGGTGCGGGAGGGCTACGGCCTGACAGAGTGCGTCACCGCCTCCTGCCTGACGCCGTACCACATCTCGCGGGAAGGCTCCATCGGCATTCCCTTCCCGGATACCTATTATAAAATTGTAGAGCATGGCACCCAGAACGAGGTTCCCTACGGGACTGACGGCGAAATCTGTCTGGCAGGCCCCACGGTGATGCTGAGTTATCTCCATCACCCGGAGGAAACGGCCCAGACGCTCCAGACCCATGCGGACGGTTTGACGTGGGTACATACCGGCGATCTGGGCTACATGGACGAGGACGGCTTCGTATACTTCAGGCAGCGGCTCAAACGGATGATCGTCACCAGCGGCTACAACGTCTATCCCTCCCAGATGGAGAACATCTTTGACGCCCATGAGCTGGTGCAGATGAGCTGCGTGATCGGCGTGCCGGACAAGCTGAAAATGCAGAAGGTGAAGGCGTTCGTCATGCTCAAGCCCGGTGTGCCTGCCAACGAGGAGACCAAGGACGTTCTCATGGCCTATATCCGCAAGAATGTGGCAAAATACGCCCTGCCCTATGACATCGAATTCCGGGCGGAGCTGCCCAAGACGCTGGTGGGCAAGGTGGCCTACCGGGTGCTGGAGGAGGAAGAACTCCAGAAGCTGGCGGCTTCCGTAGAGCCGCAGGACGCTGCGGCAGTAAAGTAAACACGCCGGAGGATTCCGCGCAGATCGCTGTATCTGCCGGACAGACCGGCTTCTGAGAACCCCGGCGCCGCATCTGCGGCGCCGGGGTTCTGGTTCTACGGAGGCTGGGCGGGCAGAACAGCCCTGCCGGTGCCTGATGCAGCTGCCCTGAAATCCGGCGGCTTCACGGTGATCTGCGAAAGGAATCAGATTTATCCAAATAATCTGAAAATTAACAAATAACAGAACAAAAAATGGGCAGAATGCACAAAGAAACTGCGGGCTGTGCAGGCTACCTCTGTGGTATTTCCTACTGGACTTTCTCTGCTCCTGCCCCTATAATCAGGGACAGGAAAGAGGTGACGGGATATGACCGCAGAGGAGATGCTCTGGGAATACGGCGGGGATATCCTGCGTTCGCCGACCATGGCCCATGAGCGCACCATTCCCCAGCATGGCAGCACCACCTGCTATGACCATTCCGTGGCGGTGACGCTGTGCAGTATCCGTCTGGCTCGGAAATGGGGCTGGGACGTGGATTGGCGGAGTCTGGTACGAGGGGCATTGCTCCATGATTATTTTCTCTACAACTGGCGGGAGCACAACGGCGACCACAAGCTTCACGGCTTCTACCATGCCCGGAAGGCGATGGAAAACGCGGAGCGGGACTTCGGCCTGAATCCCATTGAGGCCAACATCATCCACCGGCATATGTTTCCGCTGAACCCCACGCCTCCGAAGTACCGGGAGAGCGTGGTCGTGACCTGCGCGGATAAGATCTGCGCCACACGGGAGGTCTGGGACTGCGTGCGGAATGCATCCTCACGGCGGCTTCGGGCGCTGTTGGGGACGAAATAGGCAGGCGGGACGCAGAGCGGCGTCCGCCGCCGAAAAACAATAGAAACAGCGGCATGGTTTCACATTTGTGAGACTGTGCCGCTGTTTTTTGCACCGTTTCTGTTTTGTGCCTGCACGGAAACACAGACGCTGCCCGGAACAGATCAATATGACTGCGCTGCTTCTCGCAGCCATTCCATTTTTGTGCAATTTGGTCATGGACTTTTTTGATCATTTACTGTATATATGTATACAGGTACACATGGATGCGCTGTAAAATCCAACGCCCCGGAAAGGAGCTTTTTATGCTTGAACTATCTGCTAAGACCAACCTGCTGGAAGAGAATGATTACCGCTATTCCCTTCAGGATGTGAAGGACCCGGTCCTCTACCGGGACGTATACAATTATGACGAAGTGCCCAAGGTGGCCTTCAACCACCGGCGGGTGCCTATGTCCATGCCGGCGGATATCTGGATCACGGATACCTCTTTCCGGGATGGTCAGCAGTCCATGAATCCCTATACGCCGGAACAGATCGAGCATCTGTTCAAGCTGCTGAGCAAGCTGGGCGGGCCTTACGGCCTGATCCGTCAGACGGAATTTTTCATTTACAGCAAGCGGGATCGGGAGGCCATTGAGCGCTGTCAGGCGCTGGGGCTGCGGTTCCCGGAGATCACCACATGGATCCGGGCCACCCGCGAGGACTTCCGGATGGTCAAAGATCTGGGCATCAAGGAAACCGGTATTCTGGTTTCCTGCAGCGACTACCACATCTTCAAGAAAATGCAGATGACCCGCCGTCAGGCACTGGATTACTATCTGGCCACGGTGAAAGACGCTTTTGAGGCGGGGGTCATGCCCCGGTGCCATCTGGAGGATATCACCCGCGCTGATTTCTATGGGTTTGTGGTACCCTTTGTCAACGAGCTGATGGAGCTGTCCCACGAGGCGAAGATCCCCGTCCGCATCCGGGCCTGCGATACCATGGGCTACGGCGTCCCCTATACCGAAGTGGCCCTGCCCCGCAGTGTCCCCGGTATTATCTACGGCCTGCAGCACTATTCCGGCGTGGAAAGCGAATATCTGGAATGGCACGGCCACAACGACTTCTATAAAGCTGTTTCCAACGCCGCCACCGCATGGCTGTACGGCGCCAGCGGCGTAAATTGCTCCATGCTGGGCATCGGAGAGCGTACCGGCAACGTGCCTTTGGAGGCGATGGTCTTTGAGTACGCTTCCCTCCGGGGTTCTCTGGACGGCATGGATCCCACCGCCATCACGGAGATTGCCGATTACTTTGAGCATGAGATCGGCTATCACATCCCGCCCATGACGCCCTTTGTGGGCCGGAACTTCAATGTCACGCGGGCTGGTATCCACGCCGACGGCCTTTTGAAAGACGAGGAGATCTACAACATCTTCAACACGGAAAAGTTGCTGGACCGTCCTGCGGCGGTGGCAGTCAGCAAGACCTCCGGCCTTGCGGGCATTGCCTACTGGATCAACCAGAATTACCGTCTCAGGGGCGAGCACCAGCTCAGCAAGCATGACGCGCTGGTGGAAAAGCTGAAAGTCTGGGTGGACGAACAGTACGCCGGAGGCCGCACCACCGCCCTTTCCAATGAGGAACTGGAAGAAAAAATTGCAGAACTGTCCGGCGGCGTACTGAAGCCCCGCCATTGAGGAGGAACCCACCATGATGAGAGATCACAAGCCCATTTCCATTGCCGATCAGGTTTTTGAGCAGCTGGAACGGGATATTCTGACCGGGAAATACCCGCAGGGCGAGGTTTTGAGCGAAATGCGCCTTTCCAGCGAGCTGGGCGTCAGCCGCACCCCCATCCGGGAGGCTATCCGCCGTCTGGAGCAGGAGCATATTCTGGAGGACACCAGCCGCGGGCTGGTGGTGGTAGGCATCTCCCGGCAGGATATGCTGGATATTTATGAGATCCGCCGCCAGCTGGAGGGCCTGGCTGCCAAGCGGGCCGCCGCCTGCATCACAGACGATGTACTGAGTGAAATGAAGGAGGTCCTGGACCTGCAGCGCTTCTACATTGAAAGTGAAAAGGAGCCGGGCGAAAATTCCGATCAGGTCAAAAATCTGGACTCCCGGTTCCATGAATTGCTTTACAACAGCTGCGGCAGCCGTCCCTATGCGGACACGCTGATCTCCCTCCACAAGAAGATCATCAAATACCGCAAGGCGTCTGTGACCCATCACAGCCGTGCGGTTCATGCTTTGGAGGAACACCTTGCTATTTACGATGCGCTGGCGGCTCATGACGGCGAAAAAGCTGCGGAAGCGGCGCTGCACCATGTAGCCAACGCGGGGGTCAATATTGCGGGCATGACCCGGAAAGAAGAGGGTTGAATCATGGGAAAGACATTAACGGAAAAGCTCATTGCCGCCCATCTGGTCAGCGGCACCATGGAACCGGGAACAGAGGTGGCTCTGCGGATCGACCAGACGCTGACGCAGGACGCCACCGGCACCATGGCCTATCTGGAATTCGAGTCCATGGGGATCGACCGGGTCAAGACGAAGCGTTCTGTTGCCTATATCGACCACAATACCCTGCAATCCGGCTTTGAGAACGCCGACGACCACCGCTATATCCAGTCCGTTGCCGCCAAGCACGGCATCTGGTTCTCCCGCCCCGGCAACGGCATCTGCCATCAGGTACATCTGGAACGCTTCGGCGTACCGGGCCAGACCCTCATCGGTTCCGACAGCCACACTCCCACCGGCGGCGGCATTGGAATGCTGGCCTTCGGCGCCGGCGGCATGGACGTGGCGGTAGCCATGGGCGGCGGCGCATACTATATCAATATGCCCAAAGTCATCCGCGTGGAGCTGACCGGCTCCCTCCGGCCCTTTGTCACAGCCAAGGACGTCAGTCTGGAACTGCTGCGGATTCTCTCTGTCAAGGGCGGCGTGGGTCATGTGATCGAATGGGGCGGCCTCGGCGTGGCCAGTTTGTCCGTGCCGGAGCGGGCTACCATCACCAACATGGGCACGGAGCTGGGCGCTACCACCTCCATTTTCCCCTCGGATGAAGTGACCCGTGCCTTCCTGAAAGCCCAGGGCCGCGAGCAGGACTTTACTCCCCTCTCCGCCGACCCGGATGCGGAGTACGCGCGGATCATCCATATCGATCTGGACACGCTGGAACCCCTGATCGCCTGTCCCCATATGCCGGACAACGTGGTTACTGTCCGCAGCCTGAAAGGCACCAGAGTGGATCAGGTCTGTATCGGTTCCTGCACCAATTCCTCCCTGTATGATATGCTGAAGTCTGCCGCCATGCTGAAGGGCAGAACGGTGGCACCCTCTGTGAGTATGTCCGTGTCCCCCGGCTCCCGGCAGGTGCTGACCATGCTGGCAAACTGCGGCGCGCTGTCCGACATTCTGGCTTCCGGCGCACGGCTGCTGGAATGTGCCTGCGGCCCCTGCATCGGCATGGGCTTTTCGCCCAACTCCGGCGGCGTGAGCCTGCGGACCTTCAACCGCAACTTTGAGGGCCGCAGCGGCACAGCAGACGCCAAGGTGTATCTGGTGTCCCCGGAAACCGCCGTGGCCGCCGCCCTCACCGGCGAGATCACCGATCCCAGAGAGCTGGGTCTGGAAGCGCTCCATGTGGAGATGCCGGATCACTTCCTGATCGACGACAGCGCCGTGCTGGCGCCTGCACCTGCGGAAGAGGCAGCCAAGCTGGAAGTCCTCCGCGGCCCCAATATCAAGGAATTCCCTCAGGGCAGGCCGGTGGGCGATACCATCACAGCCAGACTGACGCTGAAGGTGGGGGACAACATCACCACCGACCACATCATGCCCGCAGGCGCGAAAATTCTGCCCTACCGCTCCAATATCCCCAAGCTGTCGGAGTTCTGCTTCGCCGTCTGCGACAAGGACTTTGCAAAGAACGCCAGAGAGGCCGGGGAAACCATTTTAGTGGGCGGCAGCAACTACGGTCAGGGCTCCTCCCGTGAGCACGCCGCGCTGGTGCCGCTGTATCTGGGCGTCCGGGCGGTCATTGCCAAGAGCTTTGCCCGGATCCACGCCGCCAACCTCATCAATGCCGGCATCCTGCCCCTGACCTTTGCGAATCCTGACGATTACGGCACGCTGACCCAGGGGGAGACCCTGACCCTCACCGGCATTGACGCCGGGCTGGACAGCGGCACCATGACCCTTCACGTCGGCGGCCGGGAGATTCCCGCCTGCGGCAGCTTTACCAAGCGTCAGGCAGCCATGCTCCGGGCAGGCGGCCTGCTGAACTACACGAAAGAAGGCAACGACTGATGGCAGATTATGAGAAAATCCTCAATGACGCGGCGGAGCATTTCCGCGCCCTGCTGACCGAGCAGCTTCACCGGCAGGAACGGATGGCACAGGGAACCCCGGCCAGGGACTTTGCCCACATGGAACACATCGTCATCGGCCTGATCCCCGGCGACGGCATTGGCCCCATCATTATGACCCAGGCCCGCCGGGTGTTGGAAAAGCTGCTGGTGGCGGAAATTGCCGGCGGCCGGGTGGAGCTGCGGGACATTCACGGCCTGACCATCGAAAACCGCACCGCTCAGGGCAAGGCGATCCCCGACGACGTGCTGGAAGCCATGAAGGGCTGCGACGTCCTGCTGAAAGGTCCCACGGAGACCCCCAAGGGCGGCACGCTGGAAAGCGCCAACGTGGCCATGCGCCGGGAGCTGGATCTCTTCGCCAATGTGCGGCCGGTGTCCGTCCCGGAAGCCGGGATCGACTGGACGTTTTTCCGGGAAAATACGGAGGGCGAGTACGCGTTGGGCAGCCGGGGCATCGAGGTCCCGGATATGCTCAGCGTGGATTTCAAGGTCACAACGGACGCCGGTACCCGCCGGATTGCCAGAGCCGCCTTTGAGTTTGCCCGTGCCAACGGCAAGACCAACGTGGCCATTGTCACCAAGGCCAACATCATGAAGAAAACCGACGGGATGTTCACCCGCATCTGCCATGAGGTGGCGGCGGATTACCCGGAGATCACCGCCGAGGACTGGTATATTGATATCATGACCGCCAATCTGGTGAACCCGGAGATCCGCAGCAAATTTCAGGTGTTCGTACTGCCAAACCTGTACGGCGATATCATTACCGATGAGGCTGCCCAGATTCAGGGCGGCGTCGGCACGGCGGGCAGCGCCAACACCGGTAGCCGGTATGCCATGTTTGAAGCCGTCCACGGCACGGCCCCCCGCCTCATTGCCGACGGCGAGGGCGACTATGCAAATCCCGCCAGTATCCTGAAAGCGGCGGAGCTGCTGCTGCGGCACATCGCCATGGCGGACAAGGCGGATCGGCTTTCCGCCGCCATGCGCCTTTGCACGGAGACGGAGCGTCGGGTGGTGATGACCGGCCACCGGGACGGCGCCTCCTGCGCCGAATTCGGCGACTACCTGCTGGAAAAGCTGTAAAATAATCAAAGAAGCGCCTCTGACTCTCGTCAGAGGCGCTCTTCTGTGGCGTTTTATCCGTTGAGGATGTTCATGAACTCCTCGCCGGTGATGGCCTCTTTCTCATAGAGGTACTTGGCCAGTTCGTCCAGCTTGGCCCGGTTTTCCGTCAGAATATTCAGCGCCTTCTGATGCTCGGATTTCACCAGCTCCACCACCTTGCGGTCGATCTGTGCCTGGGTCTCGGCAGAGCAGGCCAGAGAGGCGTCCCCGCCCAGATACTGGTTCGTCACGGTTTCCAGCGCCACCATGTCGAAGTCGCTGCTCATGCCGTACCGGGTGATCATGGCGCGGGCCAGCTTGGTGGCCTGCTCAATATCGTTGGACGCGCCGGTGGAGATCACGCCGAACTGTACCTCCTCGGCGGCCCGGCCGCCGGTGAGGGTGGCAATCTTGTTTTCGATCTCCTCTTTGGTCATCAGGTAGTGGTTGCCCTCCTCCACCTGCATGGTGTAGCCCAGCGCGCCGGAGGTACGGGGAATGATGGTGATCTTCTGCACCGGGGCGGAGTTGGTCTGCTTGGCAGCCACCAGCGCGTGGCCAATCTCATGGTAGGCCACCGTCCACTTTTCCTTGTCCGTGAGAATGGCATTTTTCTTCTGGTATCCGGCAATGACCACCTCAATGCTCTCCTCCAGATCCGCCTGTGTGGCGAACTTCCGGCCATCCCGGACCGCGCGGAGAGCGGCCTCGTTGACGATGTTGGCCAGCTCTGCGCCGGAAGCGCCGGAGGCCATGCGGGCCACCTTTTCAAAGTCCACATCCTCCGCCACCTTGATTTTTCTGGCATGGACTTTCAGGATTGCCTCACGGCCCTTCAGATCCGGCAGCTCCACCGGCACCCGGCGGTCAAACCGGCCGGGACGGGTCAGGGCGGGATCCAGAGATTCCGGACGGTTGGTGGCGGCGAGAATGATGACGCCGGTGTTGCCCTCGAAACCGTCCATTTCCGTGAGCAGCTGGTTCAGGGTCTGCTCCCGCTCGTCATTGCCGCCCATCTGGCCGTCACGCTTCTTGCCGATGGCGTCGATCTCGTCGATAAACACGATGCAGGGAGCCTTTTCCTTGGCCTGTCTGAAAAGATCCCGCACCTTGCTGGCCCCCATGCCCACGAACATCTCCACAAACTCGGAGCCGGACATGGAGAAGAAGGGGACATTGGCTTCACCGGCCACAGCCTTGGCCAGCATGGTCTTGCCGGTACCCGGAGGGCCAACCAGCAGCACGCCCTTGGGCATGGAAGCACCGATCTCCTGATACCTGCTGGGATCGTGGAGGTAGTCCACGATCTCTGTCAGATTCTCCTTGGCCTCGTCCTCACCGGCTACATCGTCAAACTTGATGCCCTCGGCGGATTTCACATATACCTTGGCGTTGGATTTGCCCATATTGAACATCATGGAGTTGCCGCCGCCCATTTTTTCCGTCATCTTCTTGGACACGAACTGTCCCAGCGCAAGGAAGATGAGGATGGGCGCCGCCCAGCTGAGAATATTCACCAGCAGGGAGGTCTGCTCGATCTCTTCGCCGGTGGTGGATACCCCGGCATCCAGCAGCCGCTGCACCAGACCGTCGTCCGGCACCATGGCGGTCTTGTAAATGGACTTTTCATCCTTGCTGGTGAAGAGAATACGGTTATCCTGCTCCTGAATCTCCACCTTGCCGATCTCACCCTGCTGCGTCATGGTGACGAAGGTGTTGTAATCCACCTCCTTGACCTGATACTGGGACAGCCAGGGCATGGCGATGAAGTTGAACAGCATCACCAGCAGCATTGCCACAATGTAATAGAAAATCAGAGGCTTCTTTGGGGATCTGACTTCGTTCATACGGGTCACTCCTTCAAGTAATTGCCTTATTCTATCATCATTTTTTCCCGGATACAAGGCATATTTTGTGACTGAGAGCCGCTTTTCGGCAATTTTCTGTGTCAAATCTGTGAATTTTGCTTGACGTGTCCGTGTGTTTTCGATAAAATGAAATGTCAACAGCAAATTGGAAATCATAAGAAATATTTCAGATATACGAAAGGCAGCATATGGCAACAACATTCATTGATAAGGCCCGGATCACTGTCCGGGCAGGCAACGGCGGCAACGGCGCCGTTGCGTTCCACCGGGAAAAATATGTGGCGGCCGGCGGCCCGGATGGCGGCGACGGCGGCAAGGGCGGTTCCATTATCCTGCAAGTGGACGACAATATGTCCACCCTGATGGATTTCCGCTATAAGCGCAAATACGTGGCGGAAAACGGCGTGGACGGTCAGGGCGGCCGCAAATCCGGCAAGGACGGCGGGAACCTAGTGATCCGCGTCCCCCGCGGTACGCTGGTGCGGGACGCGGAGACCAATGAGATCATCAAGGACATGAGCGGCGACGAGCCTTACGTTCTCTGCAAGGGCGGCCGGGGCGGCTGGGGCAATATGCACTTTGCCACCCCCACCCGGCAGGTCCCCCGCTTTGCCAAGGCCGGTCTGCCCGGCGAGAGCCACGATGTGTTTCTGGAGCTGAAGCTGCTGGCGGACGTGGGCCTTATCGGCTTCCCCAACGTGGGCAAGTCCACGCTGCTGAGCGTGGTGTCCAAGGCACAGCCCAAAATTGCCAACTATCACTTCACCACCCTGTATCCCAACCTGGGTGTGGTGTGGGTGGACGAGGGCGTGTCCTTTGTCATGGCGGATATTCCCGGCATCATTGAAGGCGCCAGCGAGGGCGCGGGCCTTGGCCACGACTTCCTGCGCCACATCGACCGCTGCCGCCTGCTGGTACACGTGGTAGACGTATCCGGCAGCGAGGGGCGGGACCCGGTGGCGGACTTTGACGCCATCAACACCGAGCTGGAGCAGTACAGCCCGGATCTTGCCGGACGTCCCCAGATCGTGGCGGCCAACAAGGTGGACATCATGGCCGACCCCGAAAATCTGGAGCGGCTCCGGACTCATGTGGAAGCGAAGGGCTTTGCGCTGATGGAAATCTCCGCTGCGGCGCATCAGGGAACAAGAGAGCTGGTGGGCAAGGTGGCGGAAATGCTGGCAGCACTGCCGCCGGTTACGGTGTATGAGCCGGAATATGTACCCAAGCCGCCGGTGGTGGATACCAGCGAGCCGCTGGATATCCAGCGGCTGGATGACGGCCACACCTGGCTCATTCAGGGGCCGTGGCTCCAGCGGCTTATGGCCAACGTCAATTTTGACGATTATGAGAGCCGTATGTGGTTCGACAAGGCGCTCCGGGAGTCCGGCCTGTACCGGCAGCTGGAGGAGCGGGGCATTCAGGACGGCGATACCGTTTCTCTGGACGGCTACGAATTTGAATATCAGATCTGACAGCAAAAGCGCCGGGAGAAATGCCGTCCCGCTGTCCGCGGTGGGACAGACGCTTCCCGGCAGTCCTGCGGAAATAGAAGATCCCCTGTTGAGAAGAAATTCTCAACAGGGGATCTTTTCTTTGATGGGAAACAGTCTGTCTGCAAATGATTTTTCCTGTACGCCGGAAAGAGGAATCCCCGGTCAATCCACGCTGCGGAAACGCGCCAGAAAGTCGCGGGTCTCCTGCTGCTGGGGATCGCCGAATACCTGCGCCGGGGTACCCTGCTCACAGATAACGCCCTGATGCATGAATACCACCTGCGAGCTGACGTCTCTGGCGAAGGCCATTTCATGCGTGACCACCAGCATGGTCATGCCGTCCTGCGCCAGCGCCTGCATGACGCTCAGCACCTCGCCCACCATTTCCGGGTCCAGCGCGGAGGTGGGTTCGTCGAACAGCAACACCTCCGGGTCCATGGCCAGTGCGCGGGCAATGGCCACCCGCTGCTTCTGGCCGCCGGAGATTTGCCGGGGCTTGGCATTGATGTAGGGAGCCATACCCACCTTTTCCAGATATTTCAGCGCCTGCTGCCGGGCCTCCTCCTTGCTGCGCTTGAGAACCTTCATCTGGCCCACCATGCAGTTTTTGAGAACCGACATATTGTTGAACAGGTTGAAGGACTGGAACACCATGCCCACATGGGAGCGGTACGCCGGGGCGTTGACGCCCCGGCCCGCCACGTCAGTGCCGTGGTAGAGGATCTGGCCGCTGCTGGGGGTTTCCAGCAGGTTGATGCACCGCAGCAGGGTGGACTTACCGGAGCCGGAGGCGCCGATGATGGAGATGACGTCCCCCTTCTGCACATTGAAGTCGATGTCCCGCAGAACCTCGTGGGTGCCGAAGGACTTACCCAGATGGCGGATCTCCAGAATATTCTCACTCATATCAGCGTCCTCCTCTCGTGCTGCCGTTGCGGTTTTTCAGGCCGATGCGGATGCGGTTCCGCTTTTCCTCGCCAGTGTATTCCCGGTTGACCTCGTCAAAGGGTGTTCCCCGGTCAGGATGGCTGTAGGTGCCAGCCGCCATCACCAGCTGATCTCCCTGAGCCAGTTCGTAGCTGTCGGAGCCGTCCATCAGCTTTTCGATCAGCCGCAGGACAAAGGACGCCACCAGCGTCAGCGTCAGATAGCCGATCATTTCAACGGTTGCGGAAGGGAAGTACATATTGTTCACGCCCACGATGTAGCGGTGCTGGGCGAAGAACTCCGTAAAGCCGATGATGAACATGACGGAGGTATCCTTCACGTTGATGATGTAGTTGTTGCCGATCTGGGGCATGATATTGCGAAGCGCCTGCGGCATGATGACGTTCACCATGGTCTGGAAGTGGGTCATGCCGATGGCCTTGGCACCCTCCGTCTGGCCGGGATCGATGGAGATGATGCCGCCCCGGACGGACTCCGCCATATACGCGCCGGTGTTGATGGACACGATCAGGATGGCAGCGGCCCAGATGTTGTCAAACCGCAGGGCGTTGTCGGAGAAGTAGGGCAGGCCGTAGTAGATGAACACGGACTGAAGTACCATGGGCGTGCCGCGGAACACTTCCACATAGACGCGGATGATGATCCGCACCAACTTCAGCAGAAACCGCTTGGGCAGGGGATCGTTCTTCGTGTAGGGGATGGTATTCAGAACGCCGCACAGAAGGCCGATGAAACAGCCAATCACCGTGGCGACGAAGGCCAGCCGCAGCGTGTTCCAGATGCCGCTCAGATACATGGGATGATATTTATCCCACAGCAGAACCATGTCCTGCCCCAGCTTCACAAATTTGTCCATGGCAATCTCCAATCTATACAAAAAGCAATTTCTTGCGGAAAGAGCGCGTTAGCGTCTCACACATATTAAAATAAGTCACATCTGTATTTCACCCTGCAAGGCGGCAGCGCTTGCAGGGTGAAAACCGGGGACACCGGGGCTCCCGCAGGAACCCCGGTGAAGAAATCAGACCTCAGGCTGAATGGCGATGGCCTGATCCATCAGGGCGTTGAACTGCTCCTCATTCAGAACGGAGAGGACGGTGTCGATGGCGTCGGCCAGCTCGGTGTTGCCCTTCTGGACAGAGATGCCGATGTTCACGTTCTCGGCCAGCTCCTCCTCGGAAGCAAACTGGAAGTCACCGTCGGTGCCGGAGAAGTTCAGGATCACCAGATTGTCGTCCTTGGCAACGGCGGCCAGAGCGGTAGGCATATCGGTGCAGACATAGTCCACAGCGCCAGTCTGGAGCTGCATGATCATAGCGGGCGCGCTGTCGGCGGGAGCCAGCAGGTTGGCGTTTTCAATCTGGGGCAGGCAGGAATCATACCAGATGGTGCCGGACTGAGAGGTGCAGGTGCCGCCGGCCAGATCGGCAATAGAGGTGGCGTTGGCATAGGGGCTGTCCTTGGTGGTCAGCACTACGATGGTGGCGTAGTAGTAAGGGCCGGCCATGTCAACTTCCTTCATGCGGTCGGCGGTCATGGACTGACCGGCAATGTTGGCGTCCATGGTGCCGGCCTGCACGGCGGGGCAGAGGGAATCCCACGCGGAGGACACGATCTCCAGCGTCCAGCCGTTGGCGTCGGCAATCTTCTGGGCGATCATCACGTCATAGCCGTTGGCGTAAGCGCCGGGAACGTTGGAAATGGGGACTGCGCCGTTGGAATCGTCCATCTGGGTCCAGTTGTAGGGAGCGTAAGCGCACTCCATGCCCACGGTGAACACGCCGTCGTCGCCCACGCCGGGGGTCACGGTGGTGTCGGCAGGCGTTTCGGTTTCGGTGGGGGGGGTGCCAGCGGCGTCGCTGCTGGTGTCGCTGCTGTTGCTGCCGCCGCAGGCGGTGAGGGCCAGAGCCATGGTCAGGGCCAGAATTGCGCTCATCCATCTTCTTCTCATGATTGTCTCCTTCTTGTCCGGCGTATCGTTTTCCCCGCCGGCTGGGAATGATGAAAAAAATGAACCGCTTTGCCAAGCGGTTCATGGAATATACGGAAAACCGGCCCCCAACGGGCCTTTCCGAACAGCCAATGATAGCGCTTCACAAAAAACTCTTGTGACAGTCCGGCAGATCTTCTCTGCCGACCCAGCAACCGGACAACAGGCATTGCCCGGCACTTCGGCGGTGGCCCCTTTCCCGTTCCGCAGCTGCACTGGCTTTGCGGGAGGTACTGATGGATACCGCGCCTCTATCAAGCGATTCAATTTTGACTGCATCTTAGCATTGATGTTCCGCCCTGTCAACTATTTTTTTGCGTTTTTTGGAAATTTGAGCAAAAAGACAAAAAGAACAGAGAGGAAGGCATATATATGGTGACTTCCGTGAGAAGCGAAAGAGAACACAGGCATAAGCAAATATGCAATATAATTTTATAAAGAATACTGGTTCCCACTTGAATTGATAAGATCCGCGTGCTACAAGGGTGCCAGATGTAGGAAGGAAGTGTGTGACCCGAAGATGCCGGTGGCAGGGAAAACACCGGTTGGGGAGTCTCCGGAAAATCCGAACAGAAAGAAAGGAAGGAACGAAAACATGAAATGGCGCTTTTGGGCGGGACTGCTGTCTTTTGTGATGCTGTGGTCCCTGCTGCCCGCCAGCGCGCTGGCGACCGAGGAGGGTACGCCGGAGCCGGGTAAGGTGACTGCAACAAAAACAGCCAGCACATTAAACAACGATGGAACCTATACCATTACTTTGACGGTGCAGGGCAATCCGGTTGAGGATAAAGAAACAACGACGACTTCCGCAAACGCGGATGTGGTTCTGGTAGTGGATAACTCCGGTTCCATGGCGAGCAGCGTTGGAGAACCGTGCCAGACTCCGAAAAGTCAATTTGAAAAGAAAGACGCGACCCTATGGGGTACAGGAGTTGTTGTCTACAAATGCCGCACCTGCGGAGCTAAGTACTATGAGTGGAAATTTGCGGGATTCCCCCTTTCGGATGTGCCTGAGTATTGCACCGGTGAAAAGGGCGTGACAGCCCGCATCAACGCGGCAAAGAATGTTGGCAAGGAGTTTGCTAAATCGATTCTGAAAGAAAATAGCGGCAACCGACTTGCTGTGATCGGGTTTGCACACAGTAACCGTGGTGGCGGAACGGACAACAAGGCAATCAAAGTCTCTCAGGATCTGACTAACAATCTGACCGCTGTTAATGGAGCGCTTGACAAGATGGATGCGGACGGCGGCACGAACTATACCGCTGCCTTGCAGAAAGCCTATGATTTTTTGAATGACCGCACGCAGGAGGAAAAGACCAGCCGCCCCGGCTATGTCATTTTCATCTCTGACGGTACGCCCGGCCTAAGCGGCGATTCGCAAAATGACCCGAAGTGGAACGGTGCTGATCAGGTGAAGAGCATCAAAAAGGATGGATACACACTGTACACCGTGGGCATTGCGCTGGATAAAACTGCTGCCGATTATCTGAAGAGTATGGCTTCGGATGCACAGAATGACCATTTCATCAATGTGACTGACACGAATTATGACCAGCAGCTGAGTACGATCCTGAAGCAGTGGGCGGTCAAAATTACTGAAACAACGAAAAAGAAGCCCGCCGGTACAAATGCAACGCTGGTTGATCTGATCAACACAGACAAGTTTGACTATGTTGATGGCAGCGCGTCTGAGAATCTCAAGGTAGAAGAAGATAATAAGACCGTAACATGGACAATCGACAAAATTCCGGAAAAGCCTGAAAGCGCAACTTTCCAAATTCAGGCAAAAGCTGGCGTATACGGCAAAGATATTCCGACAAATGACGGAGACGCTACGCTGACTTATATAGATGCGAAAGAAAAAACTGGAGAAATCAAACTTCCATCTCCGAAAGTTGATATTGAAAACCAGCAGTACACCGTGACCTATCACGCTAACAACGGTGTAACGCCTGAAGTTACGTATACGGATACCGTTACAGCAGGGAGTAGTACAACGGTGCGAGGAGCGGCTGCGGATGTTGGTACATTCAGCGTTACGCTGCCCAATGACATTCCTTTTGAATATCCCGGCAAGGAATTCAAGGGCTGGGCTGAAACTCCTGATGGCGCTGTTAAGTATGCCCCCGGCGATAAAATCTCCAATATTGTAACGAATTACAACCTCTACGCCGTATGGGATGATTCCGCTGTTACTGAAACCAAATACCAGCTGGTGTACTTCGCGGGATCGTCTGGTTTCCTCCCCGGAGAAACGGCTCAGTATGCGACCAGCAAGGCGGATCCCAAGATGTACGATAAGGGTGCAAAGGCACCTGTGAAATATGATGATGCGGATTTCGCGATCACAGTTACAGCCGATCAGACGCTGTTCATCGGTTGGACTGAGGATTCCGAGAGCGTCGGAAAAATCTATAAGCTGCGTGATGAAGTTCCCACTTTGGAGACTGAGGTCGAGATGACCGGGGATAAGGCAGTCTATGCCGTCTACGGCGAAGATGCAAATGAGGATGGTACGCCCGACGTGTATCAGGCCAAGGTGACCTACGAGGTTGTGAACGGCTGGTGGACGGATAATGGCACTACTGTTCTTCCGAATAAGGAAATCGTTGCATGGTTCAACCTGTATCAAAAAGTTGGAAATACTTGGAAAATTGTGACGCCCGCTCCTAAGCTGGGTGACACGGTTCCCAAGGGCCGTTCCGGGCAGCCCGGTTATACAGGTGCTGGCTGGTTTATGGACAAAAGCAAGACTGTAATGGAGAATGGCCCCGACAGCACGACGCAGGTGACCAAGCCGGAAACGCTGTACACCTTCAAGTATGAGGATGCCACCCATAAATACGACGTCTACGATGTCCTCAACAGCCTTGTTTATAAGGACTTCCAGAGCCGGTATGGGGAGAATACCACCGCTGAATTTACCGTTACGGCGACGATGCGGGCTGGTACGCTGCTGCCTCTTCCTGACACCGAAGAAGTGAAACCTGAGGGTACGGAGATTACCGGCAAGGTAAGCATTTCCACAAAGGATCAGCCGAAGGCATTTGTATTTGAACGTCCTCTTGGTTACATGAACCCGGAAGATGGAGATTACTTTGTTGAAGTGACTGAAACCGACGATGGTACCGCAAATGTCACCTTTGATCACCGGACTTTCCGGATCGCTTTTTGCATCAAGGATGGTGCTGTCGATCAGAAAAATATCCAAATTAGCTATTTCGCTGATAATGAGCTGACGCCTGCCGAAAATGCCACCTTTGTAAACACCTACACCAAAAAGACCACCTCCCGCGACGACGATTCCGACACCTACTACTATGTCGTCAAGAAGGTGGATGCCCAGGACGGCCACGCTCTGAAGGACGCAAAGTTCGGCCTGTATGCGGATGATGAGCAGATTGCCACCGCTACCTCCAGCAGCAAGGGCTACGCACGCTTCAGCCTTGACGAGCGGGTGTACAAGAAGCTGGTCAAAAACGACGATCTCTATGTCATGGAGCTGACGGCCCCCGATGGTTACGTCAAGAGCAGCCGCAAATATGATGTCAGCGTCAATGCTTTCGTGAAGAACAACGTTCTCGGCGCGCAGGAGCATGCCATCACCGTGACCAACTCCCGCAGCTCTACCCCTGACCGGCTCAATGATGAGGAGCATTTTGCCTACGTCATCGGCTACAAGGACGGCAATGTGCGCCCCTATGGCCTGATCTCCCGCGCGGAGACCACCACTATCTTCTTCCGTCTGCTGAAAGATTCCGTCCGGGACGGCAACCTCCTCACCAGCAACACCTACACCGATGTGGCGGATAGCTACTGGGCCAACACCGCCATCTCTACCATGACGGGCCTGGGCATCGTTCAGGGCCGCACGGCAACGACCTTCGATCCCTATGCGCCCATCACCCGCGCCCAATTTGCCGCCATCTGCGCCCGCTTTGACGACGGCAAGACCCAGGGCGGCCAGACCTTTACCGACATTCAGGGCCACTGGGCGCAGGCTTACATTGAGCGCGCCGCCGAGCTGGGCTGGATCAAGGGCTTTGAGGACGGTACTTTCCGCCCCGATACCTACATCACCCGCGCACAGGCCATGACCATGATCAACCGGGTGCTGAATCGGATCCCGGAGGATGCAGACGACCTGCTGTCCAACATGAATGTCTGGCCGGACTGCAACCCCGGCGACTGGTTCTATCTGGCCGTGCAGGAGGCTACCAACTCCCATGATTACAAGCACAAAGCCGGTAATTACGAGACTTGGAGCAGCATGAACAAGGATCCTGACTGGACCCGCTACGAAAACTGAACGGTTGGAATCCTCTGCGGATTCTGACTGACATGAAAGCGAGGCAGAGACCCGGATTCCGGGTCTCTGCCTCATTTTTGCCTGATTCGGGCAAACTTTGCCGCATATGGCGTCGCGCCCTCTGCGGGCAAGGTACGGCCAGCCCGCTGACTGCATATTCTGTATGGGGGAGAACCCCGCAATCTGATATTGGAGTGTGCGATATGGCAAGGTTTACCAACTATGCCACCCTTTCCTATAACGGCGGTACCACGGATTCCAACACCGTTACCGGCGAACTGCTGGCAACGCTGTCCATGACAAAGACTGCCGTTATGGATGATTATACCCAAAAGGATGACGTAACCTATGTGATCTCTCTGGTGAACGGCGGCACGACCGCCGTGACGGGATTGACGGTGACGGACGATCTGGGCGGGTATACGCTTGGAGAGAATACCGTGTATCCGCTGGCCTACACGGATGGCTCACTGCGCTATTATGTAAACGGCGTTCTTCAGACAGCGCCTGCTGTGACCGCTGGGCCGCCGCTGGTTGTGACCGGCGTCAGCATCCCGGCAGGCGGCAATGCGCTGCTGATTTATGAGACGTCTGTGACCAATTATGCGCCGCTGGGGCCGGAGGCTACCATCACCAATACCGCCACGGTCACAGGCAATGGTTTTGACCAGACAGCGCAGGAGACCATCGCCATGGAGCCGCGGGCGGATCTGAGCATCAGCAAGGCGCTGTGTCCGGTGACGGTGACGGAGAACGGCCAGCTGACGTATACCTTCGTGATCGAAAATGCCGGCAGTGTGGCCGCTGCGGCTGCGGATAATGTGGTGCTGACGGACACCTTCGATCCCAAGCTCAATTCTATTGCGGTCACGTTCAACGGGACGCCGTGGAGCGAGGGGGTCAATTACACGTATGACACAACGACCGGCCTGTTCCAGACGCTTCCGGGACAGATCACCGTTCCTGCCGCCACGTACACGCAGAAAGCGGACGGCACCTGGTCGGTGACGCCGGGCGTCGCCGTGCTGACGGTTACGGGTACGGTCTGAGACAGCGCAGGGGATTGAATCGGAGAGAGAAACGAAAAAAGGGGCAGGCCGGGGAATCCCGGCCTGCCCTCTTGTTTGCAGCGAAGTTGGTTTCTGGCTCACCGTTTTTGCAGAGAAGAAGTGCTTAGAGATCGAAAATACCCATAATGGCGATGCCGATGACTACCAGACAGATCATGGCATAGTGCTTCCAGGAGAGCTTTTCCTTCAGGAAGATGCGGCTCCACAACACGGAGGCAGCGCAGTAGGAGGAAATGATGGGAGCGGACATGGCCAGATGGGCGGTGTCGGAAATGGCATAGATATAGGCGAACTGACCGGCGGTCTCACAGACGGCGCCCAGATACTTGGGGGCCTCCATCTTGGGGATCAGGCGATCCTTTTTGATGAGTACCACATAGACAAAACAGAATGCGGCGGCGGCAAGGAAGGTCAGCTCATAGGCGCAGTTGGCGGAGGCTGCCGCCTGATCGGCACATTCTCTCAGCGTGGCGAACATACCGGCGTTCATGTAGCGGTCCGTCAGGATCTCCAGCACCCGGTTGTCGGCAAAGGTGCCGGCGGCGTCCAGCAGGCAGTAGGCCGCGGGGAGGGCGAGGGCGAGAAAGCTCTTGGCATACTTGTAGTTGCCGTCCTTCTGCCGCTCGGCTCGCAGCTCCGGATCCTCGGTGGCGTCCACCACGCCGAGGCCGATGGCACCGGCGCACACCAGCAGGATGGCAAACAGCGCCAGCGGAGAGTAGTCGTCTCCGCCCACGAAAACCAGCGTCAGCACCGCCACCAATGCGCCGGAGGAGTTGCAGATGGGGGAGGACACGGACAGTTCGATATACCGCAGGCCCAGATAGCCAAGGGCCATGGAGCCGATATACAGCAGAGACACCGGCAGGTACGTCCAGATGACGGACCAGCTGATGGCCGTGCCGCTTACGAAGATCTCAAAGGCGGCGTGCAGGCCCATCACCACGCCCACGGCAATGACCATTTTCAGATGGCTGTATTTGTCACTGCCGTCCCGGCAGCCAATTTTGGAAAAGAGGTCGCTGCCGCTCCAGCACAGGAGGGCAGTCAGGGAAAGCCAAAGCCACATGGGAAAGGTCTCCTTATTGAAAAATTAGAATTGGACTTACAGGGTCACGAGACCGGCATCCACCAGCTTTTGCAGGCTCATGAGAATGCCCAGCTTGGCATGATACCAGGTGAGACCACCCTGAAAATAGACAGCGTAGGGGGGACGGATGGGGCCGTCGGCGGACAGCTCAATGCTGCTGCCCTGCACGAAAGCACCTGCCGCCATAATAACGTCGGAATCATAGCCGGGCATGGCCCACGGCTCCGGGGTCACATAGCTGTCCACCGGCGCGGCGGCCTGAATACCCCGGCAGAAGGCCACCATGGCTTCCTTACTGCCCAGCGTCACCGCCTGAATGATGTCGTGGCGGCTTTCCGTGCCGTTAGGGACGCAGGCAAAGCCCAGCTTTTCGTACACGTTGGCGGCAAAGATTGCGCCTTTCAACGCGCCGGATACCACGGTGGGAGACAGGAACAGCCCCTGATAGAAGGCGGGCATCAGTCCCAGATTGGCCCCCACTTCCTGCCCCAGTCCGGGGGCGGACAGCCGATAAGCGCACCGTTCTACACATTCCTTTGTGCCGCAGATGTAGCCGCCGATGGGAGCAAGGCCGCCGCCGGGGTTTTTGATGAGACTGCCCACGACCATATCAGCGCCCAGATCGGAAGGCTCGATCCGCTCCACAAATTCCCCGTAGCAGTTGTCTACCATGACCTTGACGCCGGGCTTGACCTCCTTGCAGAAGCGAATCAGTTCGCCGATCTGCTCCACAGAAAAGCTGGGGCGGGTGGCGTAGCCCTTGGAGCGCTGGATGGTGATGAGCTTCGTGCGCTCATTGATCTTGGAGCGGATGGCATCGTAGTCAAAGGTGCCGTCCGGCTTCAGATCGGCCTGTGCGAAGGTCACGCCGTACTCCTTCAAAGAGCATTTGCTCTCCCGGATGCCGATGACCTCTTCCAGCGTGTCGTAGGGTGCGCCCACAGGGGAGAGCAGCTCGTCTCCCGGCAACAGATTGGCGGACAGCGCCACGGTCAGGGCGTGGGTGCCGCAGGTGATCTGGGGCCGTACCAGTGCGGCTTCCGTGTGGAACACGTCGGCATAGACCCGTTCCAGATTGTCCCGGCCCTCGTCGTCATAGCCGTAGCCGGTGGTGGCGGCAAAGTGGGTGGCGTTTACCCGGTTTTTCTGCATGGCCGCAATAACCTTGGCCTGATTGTACTCTGCGGTCTGGTCGATGGCGTCAAACCGGTCCCGCAGCTCCGCGATGATCCGCTCTCCGTATTCATAGACAGCCGTGCTGACGCCCAGCTGCTCATACATGGATTCCATTTTCATGTTTGTTGTTCCTCTTTTCCCAGAATCTCGTCTGCCAGATTGTTCAGTATTTCAGGACGGGTCACTACCAGACCGCTGGCCTCATTGCCAAGGATCAGCAGGGTGTCTCCCGGAGAGATGCCGTAAAATCGACGGGCTTCCTGGGGGATCACGATCTGACCGCGGTCGCCCACCCTGGCGGTGCCAAAGACCCGGTTTTTCCCCTGATCCAAAATATGCTTGCCCTCAGGCATGGGATCGCCTCCTTCATCACATTTTTCACACTTGTATGAATATAGCAGACTGTTTCTGAAAAGGCAAGCTTTTTTATGGGGGATCCTTTAAAATTGCGGAGACTTTTGCAGAATATCCTCAGAAGCAGGGGGGATTCCGCTCTAAAAACAGAAAAACCCGGCACACAATCGTGTGCCGGGTAGAAGATGCCGCCTGACGGTCAGCTCAGACGGAGACCGCCTACAAAATATGTATTGTAGTAACCGGAAGTCATGTCGCTGATGATCACGCCGCCGCCACGGGAGGAGGAAGCGTGGATATGCTGGCCGTTGCCGATGTAAATACCGGCGTGGGAGCAGGCCTTTCCTGCGTTGCGGCTGGGATCGTTGAAGAACACCAGATCGCCGGGCTGCAATTCGGAAATGCTGCAAATTTTGGTACCCATGCCGCTGAGCCACTGGCTGGTAGCGGAGTGGGGCAGGTTATAGCCGAACTGCTTGTAGATGTACATGGTGAAGCCGGAGCAGTCGAAGCCGCCGGCGGAAGCGCCGCCGTAGACATAGCGGGTTCCCAGATGCTTCATTGCGGTCTCCACGATGGAGGAACCCTTGCTGCTGGTGGGATTGCTGGTCAGAACCAGCAGGTCGCTGCGGATGTATCCCTCCGTGCCGTACTGGCAGGTGACGTCGTACCACCCGTTTACCAGTCCGTTGACCGTGACGATGGTTCCGGCGCTGATGGTGGCAAGGCTGGCGCTGTCGGTGCTGGCACCGGCCCGGACGTGAACCGTGCCTTCAGGCACGCGGCCGTAAGAGGTGAAGAGATTATCCTGATCAATCGCAATATAATCGGAGGACACATAGCCGGTATTGCCGTTATAATCGACCTTGTACCAGCCGGGGGTGCTGGTATCCAGCAGAGCCACAGCCATGGACTTGTTCAGCGTGGTGACAATGCTGGCGGAGGTATTTGGCTCGGAACGCAGGCGCAGGGAAGTACCGGTGGTGCAGCCGGCGCCGATGGCGATCTCTCCCTCCGCAGAGGCAAAGGCGGTCAGCGCCAGGGTGGTGAGCGCGGTAAACACTGCGGCCTTTACGGCCTTTTTCATTAAAAGCTTCATCGAAACGCTTCCTTTCCTTCGTATCAGTAGGGACGGGCTTATTTACCTGCCAGCGCCCGTTCCAGCCAGATAGAGGCAAAGTCCATCGCCTCGTACAAGCTGCTCTTCTCGCCCTTCTTAACCACGCGGTCACGAGCCTTTACCTTGGGATCTGTCAACTGGAGCTGGAGGGAAACCTTCGTGGCCATATCCAGACCGTTTTCCTTCTTGCTCTCCAGAATCTGCATCATAACGATATATTTATCAGCCATCGTACCGTAGTAGATCAGATTATCGATCCGCCGCAGAGGATGGCCCTTATAAATCAGACCTTCCGTTTTTGCTTCTGCCATGGTAACACTCCTTTGGAAAAATTGTAACCAAATTGTAACATCTTTTATCCAATTTGTCAACGTTGGAATATCGGAAATCTTTTCCTGCATCTTTTTTGCCGGAAAACACAGCAGCAGGAGCGATTTCTGTGCGGAAAAAATAGAACAGCGCGGCACTGTGCCACGCTGTTTTCAGCAGAAAGAGGAGAGGGCGCTTCAGCGGCTGACGGTTTCGGAAAACACGCCGCAGTGCGGACTTAGGGCTGTTCAACCAAATCCCGGAAGTTTTCCTGAAACCGCTCCTGACTGTAAGCGTTGATATCCGCCGCAAAGCGTTCGTAGGCATTCAGGATCCGTTCGCCCTCCGGCGTCAGCACTGCGCCGCCGCCGTGGCGGCCGCCGATCGTGGAGCTGAGAAGCTTGCAGCCAAAGCCGTCCTCCGCAGTACGGATGATCTGCCAGGCTTTGGAATAAGCCATTTCCATAGAAAATGCTGCAGCGCGCAGAGAGTGATGCTCCTGTACCCGCTTCAGCAGCTCGGCCACACCGGGGCCGAAAACCCGCTCTCCGTTCTGATAGAAGCGGGGGGTCAATTTCATCTCCATGGGACACCTCCGGTTTAACAGATACCTCATTCTATCATACTTGTTCTGATTTGCAAATGGAAAAAAACGATGCTATAATCAGTCCCGCAAAATAAAAAATGCCCCCGGCCACAGCCGGGGCGGGAAGGAGACTGCAATGCTGCTGAAGAATGAGAACGCCAGCCTGAAGCTGGAATTTGTCAATTACGAATTCCCGGAAGCAGGCCGCGGAACGGATGAATATGACCAGAACTGGCTCCTGCTGCGGTGTACCTGGGTGGATGAGGAGGGCTACACCCACAAGGATTCCAACGCCTGCCTGCTGGCACAGGAGCTGGCGGGCATGAACGCGGGACTGAAGGTGCTGCTGGCGGGGATCAGGGATCGCTACGACAGCGATTTTATTGAGCCGGACTTTTCCCTGTCTGCCGAAAAAGCGGGAGACACATTCCGAATCTCCGCGTCCTTCTACCTGCCCAACACCATGGACGGGGACGATACGGCAGAGCTGGACTGCATCCTGACCGGCGCGGAACTGAAAGCGGTGATCGAAGATCTTGATAAGGCCTGCGCGCGTTTCCCGGAACGGAAGGCGTGACGGGAGAGAAGGAACTCAATTTGAATGTGCGATGATAAAACGCAGATCGAATCTCATAAAAAAGACAGCGGCAGGATAAGGCTACCACGAATAAGGCCAACATCTAAAACCACCCAGAACATTGCAGAATACTGGTTGTACACTAAAATCAGTGTACAGCCAGTATTCTGCTTATTGATGAGTCTGTTTTTCGGTAATAGACTGCAATAGAATAGTGCAAGCCAAGTTCAGCGGTGCAGAATACAATCGGAAAGTTGACGGCAAACCAATCATATTTTGCGCCGCTGTAATCAATAATAAAAAGGTTTGAATGAAATTTCTCCAAAAGAATCAGATCAAGCTTACAGGACAAGTGTCCGAACGACCTCCATCAATTCAACCGCTTCGCTGCGGGAAATATAGGCGACGATTTTGCCGTTTACAGTTTCCGGGTATTGTATACCGCCATGCCGGAAGAGAGTGATGGTGATTTCAGGGAAATCTTCGTTATCCAAATACAACGTCAGGCTGATCCCCTGCTGTCCATCCGTTTTCTTGCCAGGAGACTCCGCTGACGTCAGATTTTCCAATGCATCCTGCAAATCGTTGATCTTAACCTCTTGATTCTGATAGAGCCACTTCTGTGCTTTGCTGCTTTCATCATACACGCTGGCTGCCCGTCTGCTTTCTATTGAGTCTCCTTGGCAGTTCCCTCTGTTTCCAGACGGCGGGTGAAGCTGATGAGTTCCTCTGCCAGCTTCGGCAGGTGCCGGCGGGTATTGACGATAAAACCGGCGGCAAGAGTCACTGGCGGATCCAGAGGCCGGATGATAAGACCGATATCCGTCAGGTACTGGCGCATGATGGGATCCGATGCATTGAGGAAGCCTACAAAATTGCCCAGTTTCACCATGTTTAGCATACAGAATATCTGCTCGTGGGTGGATCGGATCCGAGGCAGAATGCCGAGCCGTTGAAATTCCTCCATGATCTGCCCTTGAATGCAGGATTTAGCATCCAACAGGATTATGTCCGTGTCGCTGAGCTGGTGAAGGTCAATTTTTTCAAAGACGGCCAGAGGATGGCTGGGCAACATTGTCGCGTAGATCTCCGCGGTAGAGGTGGGGATCAGCTTCAGCTGGGAGGTGGGATCCGGGGCGGGCAGCGCATTATAGCACAGATCCAAAGCCCCTTGCCGCAGCTTTTCAATGTGGTTGTTCATAGAACCTTCATCCAGATAGATGGTGGCATTTGGCCACTTTTGGGCAAATTTCGGAGAGTGAAGGAATATTTGCAGCTTCAGTCCCAAGGTAGGGGAGATCCCCAGATGCAGGATCTGATTCTTCGTCTCCGACAGATCCGCCATCCGGGTTTCCGCCTCCTGACAGTCCTGCAAAATTTTTCGGACGCAGAGAAGAAACTGCTCCCCTTCGTATGTAAAAATGACTTCCTTGGGAGTCCGGACGATGAGCCTGACGCCAAGATCATCTTCCAGAGACTTGATCGCCGTGGAGATGGTGGACTGGGAAACAAAGAGTTCCTCACTGGCCCGCGTGAAATTTCTGTAGCGGTAGACTGCATACAGATATTGCAGCCGTCTGAAATCCAGCATGGACGCTTCCCCCTTTGCAGTGCGTGAATCAAAAAATTGTTTTTTTATTATAATTGCTGTTTTCTGCAAAATCAAGGAATAATATGTTAAAATTGGCGAAAATATATATGTTAAGAAGATGCAAAATGTACCATTCAAATTTTTGATGATACGATTGACAGTGTGAATTTTACAAATGTGCGGGAACCTGCTAATATTTGATTATGCAAGTTGACAGTCAACACTTTTCAAAAAACCTTGTGTAAGAATCTGCGTGTATTAACATGAAGCAACATCAGAGAGGAGATTTCAAATGGCTGTTCCGATAAAGAAGTGGCTGGATAAAATTCCCGGCGGTATTATCATTGTTCCTCTGTTCCTTGGCTGTCTCATCAACACATTTTTTCCGGCGGCGCTGCAAATCGGTAGCTTTACCACCGGTATTGTCAATGGTACCAGTGCTCTGGTGGGCATCTTCTTCGTTTGCATGGGCGCTCAGCTGGATCTGAAATGCGCGCCTCAGGCTATGAAGACCGGCTTTGCCATTACCATTGCGAAGTTTGCGGTGAGCGTAGCCATCGGTCTCGCCGCTGCCCATTTTTTCAAGGACAGTATGTTCGGCCTCAGCGCTTTGGCTATTATTGCCGCAGCTTCCAACTCCAATGGCGCCCTATTCGGGGCTTTGACCAAGACCTACGGCTCCGAAGCCGATCAGGGCGCGGTGGCCATCATTTCCCTGAATGACGGTCCCTTCCTCACTATGGTAGCTATGGGAACTGCCGGGCTTGCCAGTATCCCCTATATGATGCTGGTGGCTTCCGTTATCCCTCTGCTGGTGGGCATCATTCTGGGCAATCTGGACCCCAAAATGCGGAAATGTCTCAGCGACGGCGGCGAGGTCACCATCATGGTTCTTGGTTTTGCTCTGGGCGCCAACATGAGCCTTCAGCAGGTAGCGCGGGGGGGATTGTCCGGTGTGGTGCTGGGCCTGATCACCGTGATCATCGGCGGTGTGTTCAACATCTTCTTTGACAAGCTCACCGGTGGCTCCGGCATTGCCGGTGCAGCTATCTCCAGTGTGGGCGGCAACGCTGTAGCGACGCCTGCCGCTCTGGCTGCCGTGGATAGTTCCTTGGCTGCAACGGCTGCGATTGCAACGCCCCAGGTGGCTGCCGCCGTGGTGGTAACTGCGATCCTGTGCCCCTTCATGACCAGCTGGATCAGCAAGCACACGGGAAAAGAAGTAAAGACCACCTTTTCCCAGGTAGAGGAAAAGGTAGCCGAAGAGAACGCAACCTATTGATCGACCGTTGACAGAAAGGAAGTCTGCGTACTTATGAAAATCGGCTTTTTAGGGATGGGCGTTATGGGACTGCCCATGGCAAAGAATGTTGTAAAAAAGAGCGGCTGTGAAGTTCTGGGTTACGATGTTGCCAAAAAACAGCTGGATGACTTTGCCGCCTCCGGTGGTAAACCGGTCAGCGACCCGGTTGAGATTTACAAAAACTGCGATGTCATTCTCCAAATCCTGCCCACCCATCCCATCATCCGCAACTCCGTGGAGCAGGCTATCCAATATGGCAAGCCCGGCAATATTATCGTAGACCTCAGCTCTACGGCCCCGGACATCATTCAGGAGCTTTATACCGAGACCAGAGCAGCGGGTATGTACCTGCTGGACTCTCCCGTCAGCGGTGGAAACCCTATGGCCATTGCCGGAACGCTGGCCATCATGACTGGCGGCGACAGAGAGGCCTATGAAAAGGCGAAACCAATCCTCTCCTGCATGGGAAACCCTGTCTATACCGGTGGCACTGCCAGCGGAAGCGTCACCAAGTTGGTGAACAATATGGTGGCAGGTGCCTATATGGTGGTCATTGCCGAGGCATATGCCTTTGCCGCCAAGGCAGGCATTGACCTCCAGACTACCTTTGACGCCACCCGCGGCGGCTTTGCCGGCGGCCCGGTTTATGAAAACAAGGTGCCGAAGCTGATTCACCGGGATTATGAGCCGGGGGCGCGTGTAGCGGTTCACAGAAAGGATATCGTTAACGCCAAACACTTTGCCCATCACATGGGCGTGGACACCCCCATGACCGATGTGGTGCTGATGGTGATGGACTGGATGAAGGACAACGGACACATTGATGAGGATCAGATCGCCATGGTCAAGTACTATGAGGACAAGATGGACGTCCATGTAGGCAACGCTGACAACTGACCTGACTGCAAGAAACGGCGTCAGTTTACCATATATCCCTTCTCAAAAAGGAAAAGCGGAAAGCGTTTGCTTTCCGCTTTTCCTGTAATATGGAAAAACTTAATATGTAACAGACAAAAGGCAGGTGACCAGATATGCTGACTGTGCGGAATGTTTCCAATAACCCCTTCTATAATCAGGCTTTCGAAGAATATGTATACGAGACGTTTCGGGACGACGATGTGTTCCTGCTCTGGAAAAACACCCCAGCTGTCGTGGTAGGCAGCTACCAAAATATCTGCCGGGAGGTCCATGTGGAGGCCCTGCGGCAGCGGGGAATCCCCGTGGTGCGCCGGATCAGCGGCGGCGGCACCATCTATACGGACATGGGCGGCTGGCAGTTCACGTTCATCCAGCACAAGGAGGCCGGGGAGATCGAGTTCAGCCAGTACATCGCCCCGGTCATCGACGCGCTGCGGGAGATGGGTGTCAACGCCGCCTTCAACGGCTGCAACGACCTGACCATCGACGGCAAGAAGTTCTCCGGCAACGCCCAGTACCGGCTGGGCGACTGCATTGTGCATCACGGCTCGCTGCTGTTCGACACGGATATTGAGCAGATGGTGGCGTCCACCACGGTGGACAGCTACAAGATCACCTCCAAGAGCATCAAGTCCGTCCGGGACCGCGTGACCAACATCTCCGAGCATCTTCCCGTCCCCATGGACGCGGAGACCTTCAAGGAGACCATGGTGCGCCACATCATGAACGGCAGCACCGACACCTGTACCGTCACGCCGGAGGACGACGCCCGCATCCGGGAGATCGCCGGGGAGCAGTTCCAAAGCTGGGAGCGGATCTTCGGCAGAAGCCCGAAGTTCACCATTGACTGGACAGGCCGCTTTGCCGGCGGGAAGGTGCAGTTCAAGCTGGACGTGCAGAAGGGGCTTATCCGGGACGCCGCCGTATACGGCGACTTTTTCTCCACGCTGGACGCAGATATCCTCTGCGCCGCACTGATGGGCTGCCCCTATGAGCGGGGCGCGGTGCTGGCAGCACTCCGCAGCCACGGCATTGACGGCGCGGTATACCGCATTTCCGCAGAGGAGCTGGCGTCGGTGGTGGTTGACTGACCGAATGCCCCGGAGGTCTGCCGCAGAGAGAGTTCGGCTTTCCATTGAAGGACGCGTGAAAAAGCAATCTCACTTTTACGAAACGGCGTGACTATGGTCATGCCGTTTCCTGCTTCAGCAGTTCTCTCACAGGGAAAAAGCTTGCAGGGTTACACACAGCGGGAAGAAATATAGATTTGCGAATATTATGCAAGGCCTTTGCTGTGTAACAAAACAACACAGGGCTGTAGTGATTGATGCAGGAGACTCTGACTCAATTTATTCGTGCGTCGGCAGCGGCCAGCAGAATGGCGTAAGAAGCACTGGAAGTACCACAAAACCTGAAAACAGAGGATCCCCGGCAGGTATCGTAAATACAATGACCTGCCGGGGGTTCTCAGAAATCACTTGTTACCATTGTGAGGGAAGCATATTCTGCCGCTGTCTTTTTTCAGGAAACCGCTGTCGGCGCTTCAGATGGAGCGGGGCTTTCTTCCATGGACTTGAAATTGCGTACAACCTTCCGATAGGCGAAGGAGAAGCAGATCCCATGAGCCAGAGCGGTCATGATCCAGGAAATGGGGTAGACGATGTAAACGGTTTCAATTCGATGATAGGCCGGGATCTGGAACACGGTTGCCAGCCATATCAGGCGGAACACGCAGGCACCGACCAGAGACACCAGCATGGGCGTCACATTGTAGCCGATGCCGCGCATGGAACCGACCTGTACATCCATCAGGGCGTCCAGACCGTAAAGGATCAGCAGGAACCACATCCGCAGCATACCAGCCTGCACCACATCGGGGCTGGTGGAGTAAATGCCCAGCAGCTGATGCCCGAACAGGATCGCCAGCCAGCCCAGCAGGGAGGTGCTGAGCACGCCGGCAGCCACTGCCGTGTGGCGGACTTTCAGGATGCGCTTGTAGTTGCCTGCGCCGAAATTCTGACTGGTAAAGGCGGTATTGGCCTGATAGAACGCGTTGACATTTGCGTAGACAAAGTTCTCCACACTGCTGGAAGCGGAACTGCCTGCCACCAGAACGGTGTCGTCAAAAGAGTTGATGGAGGACTGGACGGTGACGTTGGCCAGAGAGAACAGCACGCCCTGCAAACCGGCGGGGATGCCTACCTGCATGATCTGCTTGAGCTTCATGCCGTGGATCTTCAGCTTTTTCAGATCCAGCCGCAGAGGGCCGGTTTCCTTCATCAGACACCGAATGACCAGCGCGGCGGAAATGCACTGGGAGATCACGGTGGCCAGTGCCACACCGGCCACGTCCATGTGGAGCTTGATGACAAAAACCAGGTTCAGCAGCACATTGACCACACCGGCGGCCAGCAGGAAATACAGCGGACGCTGCGTATCCCCGCCGGCGCGGAGCAGGGCTGCGCCGAAGTTATAAAGCATGGTGGCGGTCATACCGGCAAAATAGATCCGCAGATAGACCGTGGCCAGCCCCAGCACATCGTCGGGGCACTGCATCCACTCCAGAATCACGCGGGCACCGCAGATACCTACCACCGTCAGAAGAATACCACTGCAAATCGACAGGAGAATGGAGGTGTGGACGGTTTTGCTGAGTTCTTCATCCTCATGCGCACCGTAATGCCGCGCGGCCAGAATGTTTGCGCCGATGGAAAGCCCCAGAAACAGGTTGGTCAGCAGGTTGATGAGGGCCGTGTTGGATCCCACCGCAGCCAGCGAGTTATCTCCGGCATACCGGCCCACCACAACGACATCCGCCGCGTTGAACAGCAGTTGCAGCATCGTGGAGAGCGTAAGAGGAACGGAGAACCGCAGTATCTTTGGAAGAATCGGGCCGTTCAGCATATCGATCTCATAACTTTTACTTGAATTCCGGGCCATGAAAACCTCCTGAAAACCATAATTTGCCAAAAAAATATCAAAAAAGTGATGAAAATTGAAAACTACATCTTCGGACAGTGCCCCTATTTTAACACTGCTCCGCAGGAAAAGCCACCACTTTTTTAAAAATACCGTACCAATTTTGCAGAACTTTACAGACTGAAAACGGCAAATATATACAGTGCAGCCCCTTTACAGGCAGGACGAGGCAAAGAAAAATTGTGATTTGTTCATAGGTTGTTCATTGAACCCTGCGGAGAATACTGCTACTATAAGGCGATGAGGGACGGTGAGGAGCTTGAAAAGGGAAGAACGGACCCGCTTCCTGCGGGATTTTCTCTGTGGTGCGCTGATCGGCGCAGGAGCCATACTGCCCGGCGTGTCCGGCGGCGTGCTGGCGGTGATCTTTGATGTGTACCGCCCGCTGATGGAGACTCTGACGCATCCGAAGCGGGGATTTCTTCAATACTGGCATATTTTTCTGCCACTGGGAATCGGCTGGGCAGCGGGCTTTCTGGGACTGGCGCGGGGCATCACGACGGCCTACCAGCTTTCTGCCACGGCTACGGTGTGGCTGTTCATCGGCTTGATTGGCGGTACGTTTCCGGCGCTGTGGCGGGAAGCCGGGAAGGAGGGGCGCGGCTTCGCTGCGTGGATCAGCTGCGCTGTCTGTGCGATGGGGGTATTTTCCATCCTGTTTTATGTGCGCCATGTTCTGCACACGACGGTCGAACCGAATTTCTGGTGGTATAATTTCTGCGGCGCTCTGTGGGGGGCCGGCATGGTGCTTCCCGGCTTGACCAGTTCCTCTGTGATGATGGCGCTGGGGCTTTATGAACCCATGATGCAGGGACTGGCGGATATGAAATTTTGGGTGCTTTCCGCCTGCCTGCCGGGGATGCTGCTGACCATGCTGCTGCTGGCGCGGGTGGTGACGTGGCTCTTCCGGCGGCATTACGCCATTGTATTTCATGGGATCATGGGGATCGTAGCGGCTTCTACACTGGTGATCCTTCCTGTGCGGTATTCCGGATGGGGAGAAGCGCTGACGTCCGCGGTGTGCGGGATCGCCGGCTTCGGACTGGCTTTCTTTCTGGAGCGGCTGGATCGGAAGCTGCCCCGGTAGGCGCGCAGCGCTGGGCTTTTTCCCTGCCTGTCCCTGCCAATCGGGGACGTTTTTCCTTATTACAATTTACAATAGATCCCCTCTGGTGCAGAAATTCTGCGCCAGAGGGGATTGCTCGTGTCAAATTTTATCAGAGTTCTTCGCAATTTGCTGTCGGGGGCGTTTCTGTGAAAAAATCATGCGGTTTGACAGAACGGTTATGCGGCGGGGATCACCAGCACCTGACCGATGTTGATCAGATAGGGCGGCTTCAGGCCGTTGGCGCTGGCGATTCTGGTAAACTTGGCGCCTGCGCCATAGAAGTGGTAGGAGATGTTCCACAGGCAGTCACCGGATACCACGGTGTAAGAGGTCTCGCCGCCATCAGCAGCGGGTTCGGCGGGCTTTACGGCAGGCGGCGTTACAGGCTTGGCAGGCTCTTCTGCGGGGGCCTCGGCCTTAACAACGGTGATGCGGCCCTGCGGCTTGGCATAGGTGTCTCCCACCACGCCCTTCAGCTCCGTCTTGATATAGTCCATCAGGACTTCGTCCATGGGAACGCCGATGTCATAATTGGCGGAAGCGGTCTTGAAGGCATAGTAGGTGTCGCCGCCGGCGGCCATGAAGTCGTTGGTAGCGATGGTGTAGACGGCCTTGGCGTCAAAGGGCTTGCCGCCTACGGACTGGATGGTGACGCGGTTGATACTCTTGGGGGCGTGGTAGGTGGAATCGGGGTACAGGCTGCCTGCGTCGTAGGTTTTGGCGGTGTCCACGGTAAAGGCGATGCCGGAGACCTGAGGGAAGCCGCCCAGTGCGTCCGGGGTGCAGTAGGTGGAGGCTTCCAGAGCTTCCAGCAGCTCTGCGCCGGTGACCTTGACGATGCTCAGGGTATTGCCGAAGGGCAGCACGGTGTTGACGTCCTTCTTGGTGATGTCGCCTGCTTTGATGGTCGCCCGAATACCGCCGCCGTTGGTCACGGCTGCATCTACGGCCTCGCCGTTTTTCTTGGCGCCCCAGACCAGCGCATCGGTGATAAGGTCGCCCAGATTGGTTTCACCGTCCCGGTTGCCGTTGGGGGCCTTGGCACCGTTCAGCTCATAAGTGGTCTTGGCGAACACGGTACCATAATCGTCGTCGATCTGCTTCTGGATGGCGGCGGCGCGGGCGGCAACCACCTTGTCGGGGGTGGTAGTCAGCTCGGCGGTGGGGAGGGACTTGACGGAAATGCTGTCCTTATCCATGATGATGCAACCGATGCTGGCCAGCTTGGTGCCGGTGGAGGTCAGCAGGGTGCTGCCTACCTTGCCGGTGCCGCCGGTGGCGGCTTTGATGGCTTCCAGATCGGAGTGGGAGTGACCGTCGATGAACACATCAATGCCCTTGACGGCGTTCAGCAGATCAATGGAGCGGTTGCCGGCGGATTCACTGTCAATGCCCAGATGCCCCAGACAGACGATGCGCTCGCAGCCCTGAGATTTCAGGACGTTGACCTGATTCTGCGCGATTTTGAACATCTCCTGACCGGCAGGGAAGGTCACACCCTTGATCTTGCCGGGGTGCGCCTTGGTGGCAGTCTCCGGGGTCTCCAGACCGAACACGCCGATCCTGGTGCCATCCGGGGCGGTGAAGATCTTGTTGTCCCCGAAAGCGGTTTTGCCGTTGTACAGGGTGTTGGCGGAGAGAATGGGGAACTTGGCCGTCCTGGAGAGCTTCACCAGATTGTCGTAGCCGTAGTCGAATTCATGGTTGCCCAGAGCGGCCGCGTCGTAGCCGGCCAGATTCATCAGTTCGACAGCGGTTTCCCCCTGCGAGGCGCTGACGGTGGGATCACCCTGAATGAAGTCGCCTGCGTCAAAGAGCAGGACGTAAGCGCCGCATTTCTGGTAGTACTGCTTCTGGGCGGCGACCTGGGCGTATCCGGCGATGCCGCCGTGGACGTCGTTGGTGTGCAGAATGACAATGCTGCCGGTGAGATCGGGATCAGAGGCAGCCGCGGCAGGCTCCTCTGCGGCGCTGGCGGTCACGGCCAGAGAACAGGCCATGGCCACTGTCAGGAACAGGGACAAGAGTTTTTTCATGCGAGATCCTCCTTTTCAATTTGGGTACGCGTACAGTAGGAACAGAGGTACAGGGTACTGCCAAATGCCGGGAATATCGCTGGGAAAGCCGGGGATTATCTGATGACGTTGAAATAGAGGTACAGCCCTCCGATAACAACGATCCAGATCAGGGTGAACAGGGGGACGCAGATACGGAAAGAGCGGTGCTGGGTCTTGTGGCGGAACAGCTCCATGCCCAGCCATGCGCCGATGCCGCCGCCCAGCGCCGCCAGAAGCAGCAGCGTCTTTTCCGGGATGCGGCGGGTTTTGGGAGCGTGCTCCTTCAGCTTTGCCAGCAGCTTATCCAGACCGTAGGCCAGCAGCGCCAGAACGTTGATGATCAGGAGCCACAGCCAGAGAAATCCCCATTTGGAGCCTAAAATCGTGAAAAGAAAGCCGTTTTTCGCCGTTGGTTCCGCAACGGTTCTGGCAAGCCGCATCACCATAAACCCACACCTGCTTTTGTAAAAATATAAAAAGGACTGACCGGTTTCCCGGTCAGTCCATTATAACAGAGCGCTCAGTTCTTGGCAAGAGCCATCAGCTCGGCAGCCGTCTTGGCGGCCAGCTTGGCATTGTTGTACACCAGCTGAATGTTGGAAGCCAGAGAGTCGCCGCCGGTGATGTCCTTGATCTTGGCCAGCAGGAAAGGCGTGGTCTCCTTGCCGTGGATGCCCAGCTTGTTGGCCTCGGCCACAGCCTCGTCGATGGCCTTGTTGATGACCTCATGATCCATGGAGTACTCCTCAGGAATGGGGTTGGTCACCAGCATACCGCCGCCCAGACCCATGTCCTGCTTGACATAGAAAGCCTTGGCCAGCTCGGCGGGGGTGTCGATGCGGTAGTCCACCTTGAAGCCGGACTTCCGGGTGTAGAAGGCGGGCAGCTCCTCGGTGCCGTAGCCGATGACGGGGACGCCGTGGGTCTCCAGATATTCCAGCGTCAGGCCCAGATCCAGAATGGACTTGGCACCGGCGCAGACCACCATAACGGGGGTGTGAGCCAGTTCCTCCAGATCGGCGGAGATGTCGAAGGTCTGCTGAGCGCCGCGATGGACACCGCCGATGCCGCCGGTGGCGAACACCTGAATCCCGGCCATGTGGGCGATGATCATGGTGGTGGTGACGGTGGTAGCGCCGTCCTTGCCCTCGGCTACCAGAACGGGCAGGTCACGGCGGCTGGCCTTGGCCACAGCGGTGCCGGTCTTGCCCAGATAGTCAATTTCGGCCTCGGACAGACCGGCCTTCAGGCGGCCGCCGATGACGGCGATGGTGGCGGGGACAGCGCCGTTTTCTCGGATAATCTTCTCCACGTTCAGGGCGGTTTCCACGTTCTGGGGATAGGGCATACCGTGGGAGATGATGGTGGACTCCAGAGCCACCACGGGGCGGCCCTCATCCAGAGCCTTCTGCACTTCGGGAGCGATGTCCAGATACTTGTTGAGCGTCATGTTGAATTCCTCCATATGATTGAATTTGAATGTTGTCTTATTTGGAAAAAGCGGCTCGCTGCCGCAGAGCATCCTCACTCATGGCGGGGTTGATGGTTTCGGCGGACTCCATGGCAATGACGGAGGCGGCAAGACCGGCCTTTACAGCGTCCGTCAGGTCGGTTCCCTGCAAATAAGCCCAGGTGATGGCGGCCATGAAGGCGTCGCCGCAGCCGGTGGTGTTCACCATGGTACCCGGCAGCGGGGGCAGCTGCACCTGATTGCCGGTGTGGTCGGCGGCGAACACGCCGTCTGCCCCCAGAGAGATGAATACCCGGTGCAGCCCGGTGGACAGCAGCACGTCTGCCGCCCTGCGGAGACTGGTGTCGTCCGTGATCTCCACGCCGGAGAGCAGCTCCGCTTCGATGCGGTTGGGCTTCAGAGTGTGGAGCTTGCCCAGCACCGGCTTCAGCTTCACCGCCTTGGCGGTGGACACCGGGTCAGCGAACAGGGGAGCGGTGCAGTGATCCACCAGATACTGGATGCTTTCGGCGGGGATGTTGGTGTCCAGCACCACCGCCTGACTGGCGTTCAGCAGTGTCTGCCGCTGGGAGAGCATCTGGGGGGTCATGTGCTTGTAAATCTCCATATCGCTGACGGCCAGAGCCATGTCGCCCTTTTCGTCGGTGATAAAGAGGTAGGTGGAGGTGCGGCCCTCCGGGATCACCGGGGACTGGGAGATATCAATGCCCAGCTCCCCGCAGCTTGCGGCGATCTTCTGGGCGTTGATGTCGTCTCCGAACACCGTCAGCATCCGAACGTCCATGCCCAGCAGGGCCATGTTGTGGGCAATGTTCCGGCCCACACCGCCCAGGCTCATCCGCACCACGCCAGGGTTGGAGTCCTGCATCACCAGCACCTCGCCGGGCCAGCCGCCGATGTCCATGTTCACGCCGCCCACCACGGTGACATAGGGGGCCGTGTGGACAATGTAGCCCTTGCCGGTGATATAGCCCTTTTTCATCAGGTTGGAGATGTGTACCGCCACAGAGGAACGGGTGATCCCGGCCTTGTCCGCCAGCTCCTGCTGGGAGATAAGCGGATTTTCCTCAATCCAGTTTAAAAGCTGCCGCTCCCGCTGGGTCATACGGATCCCTCCTGAGTAAGCAAAAATTTAGATATCTAATCTATTGCTTATTTTACAGAACCGGCGCGAAATGTCAAGCCCTATTTTTCAAAATTTCGGCAGAAGTTGAAAAAGCAGGGAACAAACTTCCGTCTCACAGCGACAAAAGAATAAAGGAGGCGGTTTGATGAAACGATTTTTTGCAGCGATCCTGTGCCTGTGCCTGCTGGCGGGGTGCGGACGGACAGACAGCACCGGCAATACCTGCCGGGCAGAAGAAGCGCCCGGTAGTGGGGACATGTCCGGGAAAACGGAAACGCCCGGTGAATCTGCGGAACCGGCGGGGGAGATGTTCCGAATTGTCCGGGAAGAAAAAGACGGACTCCTGCTGGCCAGAGTGGGTGGCGGCCCGGCGGATGTGTATACCCTGTCCCTGCCGGATACCGGGGTCACGCTGGACGGCGAAGCCTTTGATCGGAACGAACCGGGGGCTTATCAGGCTTTGCCGGGCAGTACCCTGACAGGCGCACTGGCAGAAATCACCTATGGCACCGTACTGGAAACCTACCCCGGCCAGTTGGGCGGGGTGACGGCGGTGAACATTCGGTCTGACGGCTTCGACGACCGCTGCGCCCTGTACCTCCGGGTGCTGGATGATCTGTGGAATGTGGACGGCGGACTGAACGGCGGCGTCACCTCGGTTTCCGTGGATCTCTCCCAGACAAGCCTTTCTGAAAGTGAGCAGGCGGCGGTGGCTTGGGCTTTTGCCGGAGAACACGGCATTTCCCAGGTCCTGTCTCTGAATTATGAGCAGCTGGCGGCGGAGGGGTATCTCACCGGCACGGAACCGGACAGCGACGGGATGCCCTGCTGGGAGGAGGGCTGCCTGTTCACCATTGCGGAGCAGGAGAGCGAAAACCATGCGCAGAACGGTGCAGGGGACACCGTGACCTTTGACGCCCAGAAGTGGCGCTCTGCCTTGGGGGCTTACTTCTTCTGTGACTGTACTGCTTCGCAGGATATAGACGGCCGCTGGGGGGACTATACCGTGGGCAGTCAGGCAATTTCCTGAATAGCGCTGCGTCTGCCGCGCAGAAGCGGACAATGAAAAGAAGCCCGGCGGAGATGATTTCATCTCCGCCGGGCTTTCTTCGCGGCACGACCGGGCGGGAAATCATGAACGCCCTGTAAAATCTGTTGAAATCCCGGAGAGGGGCTACCATTTTTGTGGAAGATGTGGTATTGTATTCTTGTATTGATATGTACTTGGGAAGGAGGCGGAAGCGTGCAGAGAGCAAAAAAATGGGCGGCGCTGCTGCTGATGATGAGTCTGAGTCTGGTTCTGGCAGGCTGCGCCATGCCGAAGCTGACGCTGGACCCGGAGGAACTGTATGCGCTGCCGGAGCTTCCCGCCCGCTATACCACGCTGAATCAGCAGCTGAACGCCATTCAGGAAAGCAGCGCGGAGTACGCGGCGCCGGTGTCCGGCAGCAATATCCAGCCGGTGCAGATGGTGGATCTGGACGGAGACGGCAGGGAGGAAGCGCTGGCCTTTTTCCGGCAGTCCGATGGGGAAAAGCCCCTGAAAATTTATGTATTTACCGACAATGGCAACAGCTATACCCAGACGGCGGTCATCGAGGGCAGCGGCCTTGCGGTCTACAGCATTGCCTACAGCGACATGAACGGCGACGGCCGCATGGAACTCATCGTAGGCTGGCGGGTCAGCATGGATCTGCAGGCGCTGACGGTCTATGCGTTGGAGCCGGGCGGCGCACGGGAGCTGGCGCGGAGCAACTATGTCAAGTATGCCGTGGCGGATCTCAACGGCGACGGGATGCAGGAGCTGACGGTGTTCCGGGCCAATCAGGACGGCGTAGGCGCGGCGGACTGCTACCTTTGGAAAAACGGCGCGCTGACCCTCAGCTCCACGATCCGGGTGTCTATGACCATGGCGGAATTGAGCCAGCAGGGCAAGGTGACGGTGGGGACGCTGCGTTCCGGGGAACCGGCACTGTTTGTCACTGGGGTGGCGGAAGGGATGCGGGCAATGACGGATGTTCTGCTGCTTCGGGGCGGGGAACTGAACAATGCCGTGCTGTCCCCTACCACCGGCGTGTCTGGGGAAAGCTCCCGGTTCCGGGCGCTGTATCCCGCGGATATCAACGGGGACGGCGTGACCGAGGTACCCCGCACGGCAGCCCTGTACGGCGAGGAACTGGAGGGGGACACTGCACAGCGGGTGGACTGGATCAGCTTTGACGCCGCAGGCGCTGCGATCCGGGTGCTTTCCACCTACCATGCCATTGAGGACGGCTGGTACCTTCAGCTGCCGGACGGCTGGGCAGACACGATTTACGTTGGCCGCTCCGCGTCTGCGGACGAAGCAAGCGTTACTTTTTACATGGGGGACAGCAGAGATCAGTCCTATACCCCTGTTCTGCGGATCACGACCCTCAGCGGCTCCAACCGGGAGCGGCTGGCGGTGCGGACGGGCCGGTTTATTCTGGGCCGGAATGACGGCGTGATCTATGCAGGCGAACTTCTGAAGGGCAACGAGGGCTGGGCAGACGGCGTGACCGAGGATGAAGTGCGGAACGCATTCAGCCTGATTGCCCCGGAGTGGTCGGCCGGCGATAACTGATAAGTGGAGGAATTTCCGTGAAAAAAATTCTGGTTTTGGAGGATGAAGCCAGCATCCGGGGCTTCATCGTTATCAATCTCCGCCGGGCGGGCTATGACGTCATCGAGGCGGAAACCGGCGAGGAGGCTTTGGAGCGGCTCCGGGCCAATCCGGATACCAAGGTGGCGCTGCTGGATATCATGCTGCCGGGGATCGACGGGTTTGAGGTCTGCCGCCGCATCCGGGCTACCAATACAAAAATCGGCATTATCATGCTGACGGCACGCTCTCAGGAAATGGACAAGGTGACGGGGCTGATGACCGGCGCAGACGACTATGTGACCAAGCCTTTCTCACCAGCGGAGCTGACCGCGCGGGTGGACGCCCTGTTCCGCCGGGCGGGCGGCGAGGAAACGGCACAGACGGGAGAAATCAGCCAGCCGCCGTTCCTGCTGAATACCCGGAATCGGACGCTGGAAAAGAACGGCCAGCGGGTGAAGCTGACGCAGGTGGAGTATGCCATCATGCGGGTGTTCATGGAGAACCCCGGCAAGGCGCTGTCCCGTGAGGAAATTTTGGATCGGGTCTGGGGCCGGGACTATTTCGGCGAGCTGAAGATCGTGGATGTGAACATCCGCCGCCTGCGGCTGAAAATCGAGGACAATGTGCAGAACCCCACTTATATTACAACCGTCTGGGGCTACGGGTACAAGTGGGGGGCGTAAGCGAATAGCCTGCCGGCACATTGTCCGAGAATCCGCGCCGTGGGGCGCGTACAAGCGTTTTGGTGCGCCAAAACCTTGGCGCAAGGCGGGATTCATTTCCGCCGCGCAAGTGAAATAGAAAGGGCTCCCATTTTGCGGAAGCAAAATGGGAAATCAATGTGCAGAACCCCACTTATATTACAACCGTCTGGGGCTATGGGTACAAGTGGGGCGCGTAAGGAAAATTACGATCCCTTATGAATGGAGGGGCTTCATGCCTGAACGGAATCAAAAACGAAAAGCCATGCGGGTACGCAGTCTCCGCCAGCGGTGGATTCTGAACTCTGCGCTGCCTGTATTCATGCTGCTGGCATTGGCCGTAGGCGGGATGTCCATCGGCATCTCCAACTACTATTATAAGGGAATGCTGGACGGGTTGGAGCGGCAGGCGCGAGCGCAGGCCGGCGCATTTATCGACTATTTTATGGATCAGGGATTTGCCAATTATTTGCAGCGGGCCAATCAGGCAATCTCTGATTATACGGATAAGGAGCGGGTGGAGCTGCAATTCCTGTCCAGCACCGGCGGTATTCAGGCGTCCTCCACATCCAATCTGACCGTAGGCACCCATCCGGGGACAGAGGATATCAGCCGGGCAGTGGAAACCAATAAGATCAGCTATTATCGGGGCGCTGATCCCAAAACCGGCGAGCAGATCCTGGCGGTGTCCCATCCCCTGACGGTCAACGGCAAGGTGGTGGGGGTCATGCGGTTTGTCACCTCCATGCGTCAGGTGACGGTGCAGGTGCGGATGACGGTACTGGCGGTGGTGCTGGTGGCGGTGTTGTGCCTGCTGCTGGTGGTCAGCTCCAATCTGATCTTCATCAACAACGTGGTGGAGCCGGTGGCGGTGGTGTCGGACGCTGCCAAGCGGATCTCGCAGGGGAGCTACGGCTTCACGCTGGAAAACAAATATACCGGGGAACTGGGCGAACTGATCGACAACATCAACGATATGTCTATGAAGATCAGCCAGAATGAGAAAATGAAAACGGAATTCATCTCCTCCGTGTCCCATGAACTGCGGACGCCCCTGACTGCCATCAGCGGCTGGGGGGAGACCCTGCTGGCTGACCCGGACCGGGATCAGATCCAGCTGCACCGGGGGCTGCGGATCATTCTCAACGAATCCCGGCGGCTGTCCGGCATGGTGGAGGAGCTGCTGGAGTTTTCCAAGATGGAGGACGGCCGCTTCACCTTGCAGCTGGAGGACGTGGATCTTCAGGCGGAATTCGAGGACTCGGTTTTTACCTACCGGGAGCTGTTCCGGCAGGAGGGCATTGAGCTGCATTATGAACCGGGGGTGGAGGTCCTACCCGCCATCAGCGGCGACCCGGAGCGGCTGAAGCAGGTGTTCTGCAACGTACTGGACAATGCCGCCAAGCACGGCGGCGCCGGAAAGCGCATTGACGCTTCCATGACGCGGGAGGGATCTGCACAGGTGATCCGGGTTCGGGACTACGGCCCTGGCATCCCGGAGGCGGAGCTGCCCTATGTGAAGCAGAAGTTTTACAAAGGATCCTCCAAGGCCCGCGGCAGCGGCATCGGCCTTGCGGTGTGCGATGAGATCGTCCGGCTCCACGGCGGCGTCTTTGAGATCGCCAATGCCGAAGGCGGCGGCGCGGTGGTCACGATCCGACTGCCGGAAAAGGGATAGAACAAATGTTTGCTTTTTGCAAAGCACTGTGATATACTCAGATTCAGAAAGGAACCAATCTATGGCAGAGCATTCCAACGGCGCGTTCCGCACCAGCATCGGCGGGCAGGCGCTTATTGAGGGCATTTTGATGCGGGGGCCTGAAAAGCAGGCCATCGTCGTCCGGGACAAGGACGGTCAGATGGTGGAAAAGGTGGAGGAGCTGAAGCTCATCAAGGACCGCTACCCCATTCTGGGAGTTCCCCTGATCCGGGGAACCGTCAATTTTCTGTCGGCCATGGTCAGCGGCGTAAAGGCGCTGATGTATTCGGCGGACTTTTACCCGGACGAGGAGGTGAGCCAGCCCTCCAAATTTGAAGAGTGGCTGGAAAAGCACCTCAGCAGTGAAAAGCTGGAAAAGGCCATTGTAGCCTTTGCGGTGCTGCTGGGGGTGGGAATGTCCATTTTTCTGTTTCTGGTGCTGCCGACGCTGCTGACTGGCGGAATCCTCCATTTCTTCCCCGGCTTCCCCCTGTGGGGGCGGAATGTGGTGGAGGGGCTGCTGAAAATCGTGATGTTTATGGCCTATCTGATCCTCTGCTCCAAACAGAAGGATATCTACCGGGTGTTCCAGTACCATGGCGCGGAGCATAAAACCATCTTCTGCTACGAGGCGGGACTGCCTCTGACGGTGGAAAATGTCCGCATCCAGCCCCGGCACCATCCCCGGTGCGGGACGAGCTTCCTGTTTGTGGTGATTTTCGTGTCCATTCTGGTGTCCAGCGTGGTGTTCGGTATCTGGCCCATCACCAATGCCGGTCTGCGGACGCTGGTGCATTTGTGCCTGCTGCCGCTGGTGGTTGGCATTACCTATGAGTTCAACCGCTGGGTGGGCCGCCATGCACAGGACAGCAGGCTGGCGCAGATCCTGACGGCACCCGGTATGTGGATGCAGAATTTCACCACCAATGAGCCGGACGATTCCATGATCGAGTGCGCCATCCGGTCTCTGGAACTGGTGCTGCCCAGCGAAAAGGGCAAGGACGCATGGTGAGTCTGATCAAATAACTTTTTCCGCAAACCAGCGAAGCGTTTGCGGAAGAAAGAGGAGGAGCAAGGAAGCGGACGAAGTTTTCACCGCAGGTGGAAACGGAGTTAAGCGGACTTTGCGACGACGTATGGCTATCACATATAATGACTTGTTTTTGGATATCCGCCGGGAACTGAAACGGGGCGGTATCATTGACACCACGCTGGAAGCGCGGGAACTGACCTGCTTCGGCGTGAATAAGACAAAAGAAGAACTGACCCGCGATGGGCGGCTGTATGCTCCTCCAGAGCTGGAACGACGGGTGCGGGAGCTGACAGCCCGGCATCTGGCGGGAGAGCCGGTGGCCTATCTCATCGGCGAATGGGAATTTTACGGCCTGCCGTTGGACATTTCCAAAGATGTGCTGATCCCCCGGCCGGATACGGAGGTGCTGGTGGATCAGGCTCTGCCCTACATCCGGTCCCTTGGAGACTGCCGGGTGCTGGATCTGTGCGCCGGCAGCGGCTGCATCGGTCTGGCCGCGGCGTCACAGTGTCCCGGTGTCCATGCGGTGCTGGGTGAATTTTCCGATGCGGCGCTGAAGATCTGCCGGCAGAATATCCGCCGGAACGGCCTGACCGGCCGGGTCATTCCCATGACGGTGAACGCACTGGAACGGCCGGACCGGGCGTTGGGAGAGTTTCACTGCATCCTCAGCAACCCGCCCTACATCCCCCGCGATGATATTCCGGGACTGGATCATTCGGTTCGTGATTACGAACCCCATCTGGCGCTGGACGGCGGCGAGGACGGGCTGGATTTCTATCGGAGCATCAGCGAAAAGTGGAAAGCGGCGCTGGCCCCCGGCGGTCGGCTGTATTTCGAGGTGGGCATCGGGCAGGCGGACGCCGTGCTGCGGATTATGCGGGCGCAGGGCTTTGGCGACATTCAGGTGGTAAAGGATCACAACGAGATCCCCCGCGTGGTGTTCGGAACCCTCTGCACAGAGGTTTATAAAGAGTAAGAACGCCCGGATCGGGCATACAGATAGAAAATCAGAATTGGGAGGAAGAGCATATGGCAAAAGAGAAAGCGCCCCTGCCGGCGGCGGCTCCGGCGGAGGATAAAAAGCGGGCCATCGAGGCGGCCATGGGCCAGATCGAGAAAATGTACGGCAAGGGCTCCATTATGCGCCTTGGCGATCAGAATAATTTGCAGGTGGATGTGATCCCCACAGGTTCCCTGTCGCTGGATGTGGCGCTGGGCGTGGGCGGTCTGCCCCGTGGGCGGATCGTGGAGATCTATGGGCCGGAATCCTCCGGCAAGACCACGCTGGCGCTCCATGTGGCGGCGGAAGCCCAGAAAAAGGGCGGCGAGGTGGCCTTTGTGGACGCCGAGCACGCGCTGGATCCCACATACGCGCGAGCGCTGGGCGTCAATATCGATGAAATGCTGATCTCCCAGCCGGATACCGGCGAGCAGGCGCTGGAAATCACCGAGGCGCTGGTTCGTTCCGGCGCTATCGACGTCATTGTAGTAGACTCCGTTGCGGCGCTGGTTCCCCGTGCCGAGATCGAGGGCGAAATGGGCGACAGCTATGTGGGCCTTCACGCCCGGCTGATGAGTCAGGCGCTGCGAAAGCTCACCGGCGCGGTGGGCAAGACCAACACCATCGTCATTTTCATCAACCAGCTTCGTGAGAAGGTGGGCGTTATGTACGGCAATCCGGAAGTCACCACCGGCGGCCGCGCACTGAAGTTCTACGCCTCCGTCCGTATCGACGTCCGCCGTATTGAGGCGCTGAAAAACGGCGGCGAGGTGGTGGGCAACCGCACCCGCGCCAAGGTGGTCAAGAATAAGGTTGCGCCTCCGTTCCGGGAGGCGGAATTCGACATCATGTACGGCGAGGGCATTGCCCACACCGGCGAACTGGTGGATCTGGGTGTCCGGCTGGGGATCATCACCAAGGCCGGTTCGTGGTTCTCCATGGGGGAGACCCGCATCGGGCAGGGCCGGGACGCGGCCAAGAAGTATCTGGAGGAGAATACCGATATTGCTGCCGATGTGGAAGCCCAAATCCGGGCCAACTTCGATAAGCTGATGGGCAACCAGTCCCGGATCGCTGCCGCCAAGGCCGCCGGCAAGGCGGTGAACGTCTCCGCCGACGATTTCGACGATGAGGATTGACCGCATTGAAGCCTCCAAGCATAAGCGGGGGCGGGTGCTGGTATTTCTGGCAGACGGCAGTCTGCTGAAGGTGACGGAGCAGGAACTGCTGACCTTTGGCCTGCGCTCCGGCGATGAATTGGACGAGGAAACCCTGACGCGGCTGAAGGAGTCCGCCGGAGTATCCAACATCAAGACCACGGCGGCGGACCTCGTTGGCCGTCGGGCCATGAGCCGCCGGGATCTGGAGAAGAAATTGCAGGAAAAGGGAGCCTCAGAGACTGAGGCCCGCTATGCCGGAGAGTGGTTGGAGGCCATCGGCGCACTGGATGATGGGGCCTATGCCGCCGCACTGGTGCGGCATTGCGGAGATATGGGGTACGGTCCCCGGCGGGCCAGAGAAAAGCTGCGGGAAAAGGGCGTGCCCCAGGAGCTTTGGGACGAAGCGCTGGACGAGCTGCCCCCGGACGGGGAGCAGATCGACCGCTTTTTACAAAGCAAGCTCCACGGCCGGTCCCCGGAGGATAAGGAGAAGAAGCGGCTGACAGACGCCCTTCTGCGCCGGGGCTTTTCCTGGGGCGAGGTGAAGTCCGCCTGGGGCCGCTATGGTTCTGAGATCTGGGAGGAGTGACCCTGTGAGAAAAGAGCCGCACAACGCAAGACGGAATCTGGTCATTCAACTGGCGCTGGATGTGCTGTTTGTTGCGGAAACCTGCTGGATATGGAACTGGGGACCGTCTGCACGCCCGCCTGTGCGGCCATGGCTGTCCGGAATTTTGACGCTCTGGTGCTGTGGAGATACACTGCGGCGTGTGTTGCACTTCCGGGAACTGACAGGGCATTGGCCGGATCTGCGAAAGCGGGATCTGGGCGCAAATGATTAAGAAACAAAGAGGAGAAGAAACCTTGAGCTATAATGTATCATTCATTTCCCTTGGCTGCGCCAAGAATCAGGTGAACTGCGAGCAGATGATGGCTCTGTGCGCCGAGGCGGGCTACTCCATTCAGGCGGAGCCCGCGGGCTGCGACGTGGTGGTGGTGAACACCTGCGGCTTTCTGGCGTCCGCCTGCGAGGAGGCCATCGAGAACATTTTAGAGATGGCGGAGCTGAAAAAGGCGGGGCAGGTGAAAAAGATCTTAGTCACCGGCTGCATGACCCAGCGCTACAAGGGGGACATCTTCAACGAACTGCCTGAGGTGGATGGCCTGCTGGGTACCGGCAGCTACGGCGACATTGCCACGGCCATTGCCGAGGTGATGGAAAAGGGCGAAAAGCCCTGCCATCTGGGGAATATCCACACCGCCAACCAAAGCGGTGAGCGCATTTTGTCCACGCCCCCGTGGTACGCCTATCTGCGGATCGCCGAGGGCTGCGACAACCACTGTGCCTACTGCGTGATCCCCTCCCTCCGTGGCAAGTACCGCAGCCGTCCCATGAACGAGCTGCTGGACGAGGCGGCGGAGCTGGCCTCCGCCGGGGTGAAAGAACTGATCGTCATCGCGCAGGACATCACCCGGTACGGCACGGACCTCAACGGTGAGCATCAGCTGGCGAAGCTGCTGAAAGAGCTTTGCAAGCTGGACTTCCATTGGATCCGGCTCCATTACCTCTATCCCACGGACACCACTGACGAGCTGATCGACGTGATTGCCAGCGAGCCGAAGATCGTGAAGTATCTGGATATTCCCATCCAGCACTGCAACGATACCATTTTAAAGGCCATGAACCGCCGGGACACCAAGGCAGACCTGCTGGCCCTGCTGAAAAAGCTGCGGGAGAAGATTCCCGGACTGGTGCTTCGCACCAGCCTGATTACCGGCCTGCCCTATGAGGACGATGCGGCCTTTGAGGAGCTGTGCGATTTTCTGCGGGAAGTGAAGATCGAGCGGGCGGGCGTGTTCCCCTTCTCCCCGGAGGACGGCACGAAGGCGGCCCTCATGGAGCACGTGGACACGGAGGAGGCCCAGCGCCGCGCGGAGCTGGCGGTGGATGTCCAGTCCGACATCATTGACGCGTATAATGAGTCCATTCTCGGCGAGGAGCGGGAGGTTCTCTGCGAGGGCTATGACCCTCAGGCCCAGATGTTCTACGGCCGCAGCTATGCGGAGTCCCCCGACATCGACGGACGGATCTGGTTCACCGCTGACAGCGAGATCGCTCCCGGCAGCTTTGTGAATGTCCGCCTCACCGGTACCATGGACGGTGAGACCACCGGCGAGCTTGTGTGAAGGCGATTGTTTTTCCTTGAAAACCCTGCGAAAGGACGTATATTATGAATTTACCCAATAAACTGACCATGCTGCGGATTTTGCTGATCCCGGTGTTTATGGTGGTGCTGTACTGGGACTTCCCCGGCGCTACCTGGGTGGCGGTGGCCATTTTCATCGTCGCCAGCCTTACCGATCTGCTGGACGGGAAAATTGCCAGAAAGTACAACTTAGTCACGGATTTCGGCAAGTTTGCCGATCCTCTGGCGGATAAAATGCTGGTGACGGCGGCACTGCTCTGGTTCGTGGAGATCGGCCAGATGCCTGCCTGGGCGCTGCTGATCGTCCTTGTCCGGGAATTTGCCGTCAGCGGCCTGCGGATGATCGCCAGTGATAAGGGGCGGGTTATCGCCGCCGGTTGGTCCGGCAAGGTGAAGACGGCCAGCACCATGGTGTGCATTGTGCTCATGTTCCTGCCGATCCCCGGCTGGCTGAACGCCGTGTGCGTGGCCGTGATCGCGGTAACAACCCTGTATTCCGGTGTGGAATACTTTGTGCTGAACCGGGACATCATTGCCACTGCCTGACCGTATGATATGATAAGAAAAAGCAGCCTGTTTTCATTGAAAACAGGCTGCTTTTTCGATCCGGCAGGGCTTTTACTTTTCCAGCGCGGCAGCGTACAGTTCGTTTTTGGATAAACCAGTATGCTCCGCCACCTCTTTGGCAGCGTCCTTCAGGCGGATACCCTGCGCTTTCAAGGCCAACACCTGCGCCACGCCGTCCTCCAGCGTGACCGCCGCGCCGGTTTTCGGGGCGGCGCCTGCAACGACCAAAACGTATTCCCCCTTGGGGGTGTTTTCCTGATAATAGGCCGCGGCTTCCGCCAGTGTGCAGCGAATGACCTCCTCATGGAGCTTGGTCATTTCCCGGCACAGGGAGATCCGCCGCTCCGGGCCGAAAGCAGCCGTCAGATCGTCCAGCGTGGTGCGGAGCTTATGAGGTGCTTCGTGAAAGATCATGGTGCGCGTTTCTTCTTTCAGAGAATCCAGATGCTCCCGGCGGCTTTTCCGATTGACCGTGAGGAAACCCTCAAAGGTGAACCGCCCGGTGGGCAGACCGCTGACAGCCAAAGCGTTGACGGCGGCGCAGCAGCCGGGAATGGCCCGGACTTCCACGCCGTTTTCCGCACACAGCCGCACCAGATCCTCACCGGGATCGGAGATGGCAGGGGTGCCGGCGTCCGTTACCAGAGCGCAGGATTCTCCCCCCAGCAGCCGGCTCAGGACAGCCTGCCCGGCGGTGACGTGGTTGTGTTCGTGGTAGCTTACCAGCGGCTTTTTGATGCCGAAATGGTTCAGCAGCTTTACGGACACGCGGGTGTCCTCCGCGGCAATAAAATCCGCGTTTTCCAAGGTCTCTGCCGCCCGCGGCGTAAAATCTCCCAGATTGCCGATGGGGGTAGCGACCAAATATAAAATGCCTGCCATGCTCAGACCTCCTGATTGCGAAAGTAAATGGCGTTCAGCTCCGCTGAGGGAGCGCCGCCGTCTGTTTGAAGAAGAAGCGGCGGTTTTGTGACCAGTCCCGGTCTGCCGCCCCGGCATCCCTCTATTAAAAAGAGGGAGGGCGCGGTTTCTGCCCGGTTCTGGACGAAGCGGAGCTGCTTCGGCTCCATTCCGGCATCCCGCAGGGCGCAGATCACGTCTGCCAGCCGTTCCGGCTTGTGAACCAGACAGAATTTTCCGCCCCAGCGCAGCAGATAGGCGGCTGCGGCGCAGATATCCGTCAGGGATGCCTCTGTTTCCGACCGGGCAATTTGCCGGGAAGGATCGGCGGCTGTTTTGCCGCTGCCGGGGGGATAATAGGGGGGATTGCAGACCGCCAGATCAAAGCGGCCGGTGGGGAAGCCATGCCGGATCTGCCGCAGGTCGGCGCACTGGAACATGAGCCGGTCGGTCAGGCCGTTTTCGACGGCGGCCTTCTCCGCCAACGCGATTGCACGGGGCTGAATATCGACGCCGGTAACGTGCAGATCTGGCTGCCTTTGCAGGAGCAGCAGTCCCAAAAGGCCGGTGCCGCAGCCCAGATCGCAGACCCGCAGACCGGCGGTAAGCCGGGGCAGGGAGGAGAGCAGGAAGGAATCCGTACCGGGGCGGAACAGCCCGTCCTCCCAGACGAACCGCAGTCCGCCGGGTTTGAGCGCCTCCCAATGTTCCATGCTGCACCTCCCGCCATTTTTACCTATTATATATGCGATCGGCCGCCGCCGCAAGTGCCGAAGCGGACGAATGAAAAAAAGGCGACAAAAAACCGTCTCAGGATGGGGCCTGAGACGGTTCTATGTATCCCTGTGAGAATTATTCTTCGGGGACGATGGCGCCGTTGGGGCAGGTGTCGCTGCAAGAACCGCAGTCCAGGCAAGCGGCAGAATCGATCACGTACTGATCGTCACCCTGGCTGATAGCACCGGCGGGGCAAACGTCAGCGCAGGAACCGCAGCTGACGCAAGCAGAAGTAATCTTATAAGCCATGAGAATACACCTCCATTTGAATGTGCCTTCATTGTATCATACAATTCAGAAAATGCAAGGGCGAATTGTTAAATTCTTACCAAAGAAAAGAAAACTGTGAAAATGTCACAAAAATGAGGGAAAATCTGGAAAAGACAAGACTTTTCGACAGTTAGAGTAATTAAACTATCAAGTCGCTTATTCTGGAAAGCGCCGTTCACAAACTGTTTACAGATTTGGTCAAAGAAAGTCAAAAATACCTATTGACAATTTGCAGGTTCGTGCTATACTACAATCAAACGAAAGGTTAAAGATAGTCAAAGTCAAAAAGAAAAATGACAAATAGAAAGGAGATGTCCCCATGGGGATTACAGATCTGATCGCAAGCTTCTTGCAGGACAGCCTGGAGACGGCGGAGGACGGTGTGCTGGAGGTTCAGCGCAGCGACCTTGCCCAGCGGTTCAATTGCGTGCCAAGCCAGATCAACTATGTGATGTCCACCCGGTTTTCGCCGGAGCGGGGTTACATCGTGGAGAGCCGCCGGGGCGGCAACGGTTACATTCGCATCACCCGTGTGCGGGTGGATCGCCAGACGCTGATGATGCACGTCATCAACAGTCTGGGAGACAGCGTGGATCTGGCGTCGGCCAGAGCCATCCTCAGCAATCTGGTGCAGTCCGGCGCGCTGGAACACAGCGTGGGGCAGATGATCCTCACCGCTGTAGGCGACAAGGCGCTGGGACAGGTGCCGCGAGAGAAGCGGGACGCCGTAAGGGCGGATATTCTGAAACAGGTTCTGATCCTACAGGTATAAAATTATAAAAAGGGGATGGAATTCCCCCTTTAGATTCCCCCACCAGTGAATCGTTCACTGGTGAATGCCGCCCAGGGCAGAGCGGTTAAGAAATTTTTGCCGCGCACATATCGCGGCAAAAAATGCATAGAAATATGTCAATCAAAAAATTTATATACAGTTTATTGGAGGAATTGATTATGAAATGCGAAAATTGCGGCAAGAATGAAGTCAGCTTTGTATATCGCAGCAGTATCAACGGAAAGACGGAAGAGCATCATCTCTGTCAGGCGTGCGCGGAGAAGCTGGGTTACACCCAGAAGCTCTTCGCAAGAAGACCTTCCATGGTGGACAGCTTCTTCGGAAACGATGATTTCTTCGGTGATTTCTTCAGTCCCATGCCGTCCCTGCTGGGCCGGATGAATCGGATGCTGGAAAACCCCTTCGACGATTTCTTTGACGCCATGCCTGCCCTCAGCGCAGCGCCGGTGCAGGCGGAAGCCAGAGAGGAGAAGAAGGACGATCTCATGAGTCATGAGGAACAGAGCCGGTTCTCCTATCTGCGCCAGCTGAACGCGCTGAAGCTGGAGCAGAAGAAGGCCGTCCATGAGGAGAACTTCGAGCGGGCCGCGCAGCTGCGGGACGAGATCCACAAGCTGGAGGAGGCTCACAAGGAAGCCAGAGAGTCCAGAAAGGACAGCCGGGAAAGCGCGTAACGCGCAGCCCCAACTACAGACACCCCAGAATAAAAGAGGTATTGAATGATGAATGAAAATAAATTTACTCCCACTGCGGAGGAAGCCCTGCGGCTTGCACAAGAGGCCGCAGGCGAATTGGGCCACGGCTATGTGGGAACCGAACACCTGCTGCTGGGCCTGATGCGGGAAGATGAGGGCCTTGCCCACACCGTGTTGACGGAAGCGGGGCTGACAGACGACCTGCTGACAGAAATGGTTCGTAAGAGCGTCGGCTCCGGGCTGCCCGGCAGCAATCCGGCGCAGGGTTTGACCCCCAGAGCCAAGCGCGTGGTGGAGATCGCCATGGAGGATTCCATCCGGGGCGGCTACGCCTATATCGGCACGGAACACCTGCTGGCCGGAATTCTCCGGGAGGGCAACAACATGGCCGTCCGCATCCTGCGGTCTGCCGGTGTGGACGCCCGCCAGCTCTACACCGCTTTGATGAAAAAGCTCAGCGCAGCGCCGCGGGCGCAGGCTGCGGATCACGGCCACGCTCCCGCCGGGTCCCCGAAGGAGGACGGCAAGAGCGGCAAGACGCTGGCAGAGTTTACCCGTGATCTGACGGCCGACGCCCGTACCGGCAAGCTGGATCCCGTTATCGGCCGGGACGATGAGATCCAGCGGGTCATTCAGATCCTGTCCCGCCGCACCAAGAACAACCCCTGCCTCATCGGCGAACCCGGTGTGGGCAAGACGGCCATTGCCGAGGGGCTGGCTCGGAAGATCGCCATGGGCGATGTGCCGGAGAACCTGCTGGACAAGAATCTCCTGTCTCTGGATCTTTCCGGTATGGTGGCCGGCACCAAGTACCGGGGCGAATTTGAGGAGCGCATCAAGAAGGTGATGCAGGAGGTCCAGAAGGACGGCAACATCATCCTCTTCATTGATGAGATCCACACCATTGTCGGCGCAGGCTCCGCTGAGGGCGCCGTGGACGCCGCCAATATCATCAAGCCTGCATTGGGCCGGGGCGAGATCCAGATCATCGGCGCCACCACGCTGAACGAATACCGCAAGTATATCGAAAAGGACGCCGCGCTGGAGCGCCGGTTCCAGCCGGTAACGGTAGGGGAGCCGACACAGGAAGCGTCTTTGGAGATCCTGAAGGGACTACGCGAAAAGTATGAGCAGCACCACAAGCTGCATATCACCGATGAAGCGCTGCAAGCCGCTGTGGAGCTGTCTGCCCGGTATATCAACGACCGCTTTCTGCCCGACAAGGCTATCGACCTGATGGACGAGGCTGCCAGCCGGGTGCGGATGGAGCAGGAGGAGCCTTCCGAGGAGCTGAAGAGCCTGGAGGAGAAGATCAACGCCCTTGCCAAAGACAAGGACGCCGCCATTGCCGCTCAGGACTTTGAAAAAGCCGCACAGCTGCGGGATATTGAAAAGGACTATAAGGAGCAGGTAGAGATCGAGCGGGATAAGCGCCGCAAGAGCAATCAGGAGCACCGGGACGTCAACGCCGAAGACATCGCCGCCGTGGTGTCCGGCTGGACCGGCATCCCCGTCACCCGTCTGACGGAGGACGAGGGACAGCGCCTGCTGCACATGGAGGATACCCTGCATAAGCGCGTGGTGGGGCAGGACGAGGCCGTAAAGGCTGTGGCCCGCGCCATCCGCCGGGGTCGTGTGGGTCTGAAGGATCCCAAGCGCCCCATTGGCAGCTTCCTGTTCCTCGGCCCTACCGGCGTAGGCAAGACGGAGCTGTGCAAGTCTCTGGCAGAAGCCATGTTCGGCGATGAGAACGCCATGATCCGAATCGATATGTCCGAATACATGGAGCGGCACACAGTGTCCCGCCTGATCGGTTCTCCTCCCGGATATGTGGGTCACGATGAAGGCGGCCAGCTGACGGAAAAGGTGCGCCGTAAGCCCTATTCCGTGGTGCTGTTCGACGAAATCGAAAAGGCCCACGAGGATGTTTGGAACATCATGCTGCAAATTCTGGACGACGGCCGCATCACCGATTCTCAGGGCCGCACGGTGGACTTCAAGAACACCGTCATCGTTATGACCAGCAACATCGGCGCCAAGGCGTTGACCGCCGCCGGGGCTAAGCTGGGCTTCGATGCCAGCGACAAGAAGGCTGAGGAGGATGCCGATCAGGCATACGCCCAGGCCAAGGAAACCGTTATGGCGGAGCTGCGCCAGACCTTCCGCCCCGAATTTCTGAACCGTATCGACGACATCATCGTGTTCCGCGCCTTGACGGAGCAGGATATCGAGGAGGTCGCCCGCCGGATGCTCAAGACGGTAGCTGACCGCATGGAGACCATGGGCATCCATCTGGATGCCGGGGACGCCGCAGTGAAGGAGCTGGCCAAGGAAGGCTTTGATCCCAAGTACGGCGCGCGGCCTCTGCGCCGGGCCATCCAGAGCAAGGTGGAGGACGCCGTGGCCGAGAAGCTGCTGGACGGCACCCTCAAGGAAGGCGATACCGCCAAACTGGCCGTGGAAGATGAGAAACTGGTGGTTACCAAATAACCGCCAATCAATCGGCAGACAAAAAAATTCCGGAGAGCTGCGGCTCTCCGGAATTTTTGCTGTCAATCGCACATCATTCTGCTCCAAAAGCTGCGGGACGCCATTCATGAGATCGTGGGCAAGCTGACTGGCAGAGTCAAGCGGCAGGCCCAGACGGTGGAGGGCAAGCTGCAGGCGGCATTTGAAGCGGCCAGCCAGCAGGCGGAGAGCTTGCAGAACCGGCAGACAAATGGTACAATCAATGATTGGCGCAGTTCCTATCGTTGAAAGGCACGGAGAACGCGCAGGAGATCGCGGCGCTGAAACGGGAGAACGAGAGCCTGAAAGCGCGGGTGGAGTATTGGAAAGGCCAGACCAGACGGTCTCAGGGCGCAACCACCGACCGGGAAGCCGTTCGGAAGGCGGCGGACGCGCTGGTAAAGGACTACGGGGCTGAGATCAGCGGCAGCGACATTGCCGGAGATCTGCAAAGCCTGTATAACTTCAATCCCCGAATTTGTCAATGGTAACGTTTTCGCAGAACTCTGTTTTCAGCGCCTGAAGCCGGGCGAAGATCTCCGTCTGGCAGTGCGCCTGCTGAAGCGCAGGTTCTGTCCACATCTCCACCAGCAGCAGGGTGTCGGGGTCCTGCGCGTCGAAAAAGTAATCATACTTGACATTGCCGGCCTCGCTGTTGGAATGGGCGCGGACGCCCAGCGCAGAGATGGCCTTGAAGAATTCCTCCCGCTTTCCGGGCTTGCAGTGATAGGTGACGTTCCAGGTTAACATAACTCTTCCTCCGATTATATTTTTGAAAGTCTAAATCAGCGCCTGCATATCCGCTGGGATCGGCGCTGTAAAATGCAGAAGCTCCCCGGTGACGGGATGCGTCATGGTCAGCATATAGGAATGCAGGGCGGGACGGAGGATCAGACCGGGATCCTCCGTGCCGTACAACCAGTCCCCGGCCAGCGGATGGCCGATGGATGCCATGTGTACCCGCAGCTGATGGGTGCGGCCGGTTTCCGGCAGGAGCTTTACAAAGGACAGCCCATTCCGGGAGGACAGCACCTCATAATGGCTGACGGCGTACTGGCCGTCAGGCCGCACCACCCGGCGGATAGCAGAGGTTTCGTCCCGGCCAATGGGGGCGTCGATGGTGCCGGAAGGCGGCGCCGGGCAGCCGATGCATATTGCCCGGTACTCCCGGCAGAATCCATCCGAATGGAGCGTCCGCCGCAGCCGGTCGTGGACGTACCCGCTTTTGGCCACCACCATCAGGCCGGTGGTTCCCTTGTCCAGCCGGTTTACCACATGAAAGATGAAATCCGCACCCCGCTGCCATGCCAGCGCCCCCGCCACTGTGGGGGTGTCCGGCAGGAAATTTGAGGCGTGGGCCGTCATGCCTGCGGGCTTGTTGAGAACCATCAGGTGGGCGTCCTCATAGACGATGGGCAGAGGCCAGTTGCCCGGTGTGGGCAGTACCTTCGGGGGGCGCAGATCGTCAGACCGCACCGCCACCACATCGCCGGTATGCACCGGGTCAACCGTCCGGGCGTGGACGCCGTTGACGGTGATGCCGTTTTCGGCGCGGGTCAGCCGGGCTACGGCATGGGTGGAGAAGTGGAGCTTTGCTTTCAGAATGTGCCGGACGCAGACGCCGTCCTCCTCCGCTGGTACGGTGTAAGTGATGACTTCCATCAATTCTGCGCCAGAAAAGCCTGTAGAGAATCCAGCGCCGTTTGGGCGTCGCCGGTGCCGAGGTCATAGACTGCCTGCAATTTTTCGGCATGGCGTTCCAGCCGCCCGATCTCAATGGGTTGGCTGGGATGCAGCACCCATGCCTTGCCCTGCTGCTCCCAGTTGAGAAGCTCTTTCAGGGAGTTGTTGTAAACGCTGTGGCGTTCCTTCAGCTGTTCCATGAAGGCGGGATAGTGCTTGTAGCAAAGTTCAATGGGCTTGGGGTTCATGGGCTTTTTGACATAGCTCTTGTCGCGGGTCAGGATTACGGCCACACGGTCAAAGCCCAGCCGCTCCGCAGCCTTGAAAGGAACGGAATCCGCTACGCCGCCGTCCAGATACAGCTTGCCGTCAATGTTTACCGGCTTGGAGACGAAGGGCATGGAGGCGGAGGCACGGATGGCGTCCATCTGCGCCATGGAGTGTTCCAGACGGATGTATTCCGGCTTGCCGGTTTCCAGATTGGTTACCACCACCCAGAAGGGGACGCCGGAAGCGTCAAAGGTGTCGCCGTCAAAGGGATCCAGCTCTCTGGGAACCTTGTCGTAGGCATATGCCGTATTGATGATGTTGCCGCTTTTCAGCAAGGGGATCAGTCCCATGTAATGATGGTCGGCGTTGAAGCGCTTGTTGTAGCGGATTACCCGTCCCGGCTGCCGGGAGAGGTAATTCACGCCGAAGGCGGCCCCGGCGGACACGCCGATGATGCCGTCAAAATGGATGCCGGCTCTGTAAAAAACGTCCAGCACGCCTGCGGTGTACATTCCCCGCATGGCGCCGCCTTCCAGAACAAGACAGGTTTTCATAGATAAAGCCTCCTATCGGCACTTGCCGGTTTGTGAAAATTAGTATATAGTATACCACGGAAATGAAAAAAAGCAAAGGAGAACCGCTATGCTTTTATCTGCGGAGCATCTTTCCATCAACTTCGGTAGCCGCCAGCTGCTGGAGGATGTGAATTTTTACCTGAACGAAGGGGACAAGATCGGCGTCATCGGCATTAACGGCACCGGCAAGTCCACGTTTCTGAAAGTGCTGGCAGGCAGGCTGGAAGCCGATGCCGGAACGATTTCCCGGAACCCCAATGTGCAGGTGAGCCTGCTGGAGCAGAACCCGCCCATGGAGGACGACGCCACGGTTCTGGAGCAGGTATTCCTGCATTTTCCCAAAGAATTCCGGGAGCTGAACGAGTATGAGGCCAAATCCATGCTCAACCGGCTGGGACTGCCGGACTACGAGCAAAAGGTGGGGACTCTTTCCGGCGGACAGCGGAAGCGGGTGGCTCTGGCGGCGGCGCTGATCCATCCGGCGGATGTGCTGATTCTGGATGAGCCTACCAACCATCTGGATGCGGAGATGACCGCGTGGCTGGAGGGCTGGCTCCGCCGGTTCAAGGGCGGACTGGTGATGGTGACTCATGACCGGTATTTTCTGGAACGGGTGGTGAACCACATCACGGAGTTGAGCCGGGGCAAGCTGTACCACTATGAGGCCAACTACTCCAAATATTTGGAGCTGAAGGCTCAGCGGGCGGAGATGGCGGAGGCCAGCGAGCGCAAGCGCCAGTCCATCCTGCGGACGGAGCGGGAGTGGATCATGCGGGGCTGCCGGGCGCGGACTACCAAAAGCAAGGACCGCATCGAGCGGTATGAAGCCCTGAAAAATCAGGACGCCCCGGAGACGGACGACACGGTGCAGCTGGCGGCGGCATCCAGCCGTCTGGGGAAGAAACTCATCGAACTCCACAATGTCAGCAAATCCTATGGCCAGCGGGCGGTGATCCGGGATTTTTCCTACAATCTGCTGCGGAACGACCGCATCGGCATCGTGGGTCATAACGGCGCGGGAAAGTCCACTCTGCTGCGGCTGTTTGCCGGGGAATTGACGCCGGACAGCGGCACGGTGGACATCGGAACCACGGTGAAGATCGGCCATTTCTCTCAGGAGGGGCGGGAGCTGGATCTGAACCAGCGGGTCTACGATTTCATCCATGAGATCGGCGACGAGGTACGCACCGACGAGGGAACCTTTACCGCCAAAGCCATGATGGAGCGGTTCCTCTTTCCCAGCAACCTGCAATCCATCCCCATCGGGCGGCTCAGCGGCGGCGAACGGCGGCGGCTGTATCTGCTGTCCGTTCTGATGGAAGCGCCCAACGTGCTGCTGCTGGACGAGCCTACCAACGATCTGGATGTGATGACCCTCTCTATTCTGGAGGACTATCTGCAAGGGTTTCCCGGCCCCATCCTGATTGTGTCCCATGACCGCTTCCTGCTGGACAAGCTGGCGGAGCAGGTCTTTGAGGTGCGGGATGGGGAGGTGCTGCGCTATACCGGCAACTGGTCTGACTGGCAGGCCAAGCGGAAAGAGGAGGAAACACCTGTCAAGGTGGAAGAGCCGAAAATGGCGCAGGAGCGCCCGCGGGAACGGAAGCTGAAATTCACGTTCAAGGAGCAGCGGGAATATGAAACCATTGACGCTGATCTGGCGGTGCTGGAGCGGCAGATCAGCGAGTGCGAGGAAGCACAGGGAGCTTGCGGCAGCGACTATGTAAAGCTACAGGACTTGCAGGCAAAACAGGCAGAACTGGAAGCGGCGCTGGAGGCAAAAACTGAGCGCTGGATGTATCTCAACGAGCTGAAAGAGAAAATTGACGCCCAGTGATCTCACCGGTGGATCATATAGCAGAAACAAAAAGGGGAGCGGACTTACAGCCGCTCCTCTTTTGTGCTGGCGTACCAGAGATTGTAGGTCTGCCGGTAGATCCGCGCGGCGGACTCCGAGTGACAGACCATCCGCACCTGCCGGGGATGCTCGCAGGCGCGCAGTTCCTCCATGATGGCCTTCAGGGCCACGGACGCGGCCTGAGTCATGGGGTAGCCGTAGACCCCGGTGGAAATGGAGGGGAAGTCCACCGATTCGATGCCCTGCGCTCTGGCCAGAGCCAGACAGTTTCGATAACAGGCAGCCAGCGCCGCCGCTTCCCCGTGTTCACCGCCCTGCCAGATGGGGCCGACGGTGTGGATGACATACCGTGCTTTCAGGCGGTAGCCGCCGGTCAGCTTCGCCTGACCGGTTTCGCAGCCATGGAGCGTCCGGCATTCCGCCAGCAGCTCCGGCCCTGCGGCGGCGTGGATCGCGCCGTCCACGCCGCTGCCGCCTAAAAGGGTGGGGTTGGCGGCGTTGACGATGGCTTCCGCATCGGATGCGGTCAGATCTCCCACCAGAATGGAAAAGCGATCCATAGAGAAGCCTCCTTAGCAGTTGTTTTCTTTCAGTATACCAAAAAAATGCAGGATTTCCAGCAGCAGAAAAAGAATTTTGCGGGCTGGTGAAAATTTTCACGATTTCGGTTGCCAAGTCGAAGCGAACCCTGTATAATGAAATAGCATAAAAAACCGTTAAGAAACAGGGGGAACTTTGTGAATACGACAGGACGTTACCGCTCTATTTTTCCGGCCACCATTGCTTTTTCCGTTGCATTGATGCTGATCGGGGTCAGCATGGGACGCCCGGAGCAGATCCTGCCGGGACTCTGGAAGATCGTGACCATGCAGGATCTGCTGATTACGGATTACATCGACATTGCCGGCCCGGCCGCCGCGTTCATCAACGCAGGGCTTGTTACCATCACCTCGGTCTGTATCCTGAGACTGGCGAAAGACCCGTTCAACGGCTTTACCATCGTGGAAATGGGCTTGATGGCCGGTTTTTCCCTGTTTGGGAAGAATATGTTCAACATCTGGCCTATCATTCTGGGAACGTGGCTGTATGCCCGTTACCAGCGGGAGCCGTTTTCCAAGTACGCTTCCGTAGCGCTGCTGTCCACCTCCCTTGCGCCGCTGGTGAGCTATATGGCGCTGGGCAGCGTTCATGCCAGCCTGCCGCTGGGCATTTTGTCCGGCGTGGTTGTGGGATTTCTGATGCCGTCGCTTTCGGCGTACACCTATAAGGTGCAAAATGGCATGAACCTTTACAACATGGGCTTTGCCTGCGGCCTGTTTGCCATGATGGTGGTGCCGGTGCTGACGGCCTTCGGCGACAAGCCGGATTCCGCCATGTACTGGTCTACCGGCCATAATAAGGAACTGGGGATTGCCTGCTGTGTGATCTGCGCCATATTTATCCTGCTGGGCTTCTTTGGGTGCCAGATGCCCGCCTGGGCTGTATGGGCGGGCTACCGGCGGCTGCTCAGCACCACCGGCCGGGCACCTAACGACTACCTGCGTATGTTCGGCGTGGGGCCGGTGCTGGTCAATATCGGCCTGAACGGCCTCATCGGCATGGCCTATATTCTGCTGGTAGGTGGGGATCTCAACGGCCCCACACTGGGCGGCATTTTCACGATCATGGGCTTTTCCGCCTTCGGTAAGCATCCCCGGAACATCATCCCGGTGATGGTCGGCGTGTGGCTGGGAGCCTATGGAATGCACCACGAGCCGAATTATCCGGCCTTGCAGCTGGCGGGACTGTTCGGCACGACGCTGGCGCCCATCGCGGGACACTTTGGTATAGTTTTTGGTGTGCTGGCAGGCTTCATCCACTCGGCGCTGGTTTTGCAGACCGGCGGCCCGGTGGCGGGACTGAATCTCTATAACAACGGTTTCTCCGGCGGCCTGATTGCCATTGTGCTGTATCCGACGCTGACGGCCATTGTCCGCCACCGCCGTCCCAAGCTGCGGGATGCCGATTACTATGACCTCTTTGAAGAGGATCAGCCCATCAATATGTCCTACTGGCATTTGAAGCCGCCGAAGCCGGGCGAGGAACATGGCAGCCGGATGCGGGATGACGTCCCGGATCATGAGGGGGCGCAGCGGGAGGAGGACTCTGGCAGCTGAGCAGCTTCCGGCAAAAAAGTTTCGCAGTCCAAACGGCAGATACTTGCCCTTTTGAAAGATTTGTGTCATAATCATGCTATTATACTTTATGCGGCAATGCGTGCGTTCACTGCCGATAACGGGAAATGAGAAAGGCGGAGCAAGTGGAATGATCCCGACAAAAATCGCCTTGCTGACAGATTCCAGCGCGGATCTGCGCTGGGAGGAAGCAAGGGAAAACAATATCTTTTTTGTGCCTCTGCGGATTCTGTGTCAGGACGGAGAGTATCTGGACGGCGTGGACATTCGCGGGCAGGACATTTACCGGCGGCTGCGGAGCGGGGAGCTGCCCCAGACCTCGCTGCCGCGGGTGGAGGATTTCAGCGCCAAGCTCCATGAAATCTTTGATCTGGGGTATGACGGCGTTATTGCTGTGATGCTTTCCAGCGGCCTGTCCGGCACCTATAATCTGGCCCGGATCGTGGCGGAGGAGTGCAGGGAACAGGGACGGGCCATGGTGGCCTTCGATTCCCTCAGCGGCTCTCTGGGGCTGGGCATGACGGTCTTGCAGCTGGCGGAGGACATCCGAAACGGCATGGGCTGGGAGGAGCTGACGGAGCGCAGAGTTCCGCAGCTGATTCAAAATACCTATCCGTTTTTCACGCTGGACACGCTGGAGTATCTGCAAAAGGGTGGCCGAATCGGCAAGGTGACAGCTCTGGCCGGCACCATGCTCCAGATCAAGCCGGTGCTGACCTTTGCCGATGATGGCCAGCTTCAATCCATCGCCAAGGTGCGGGGGCGTCAGCAGGTCATGCGGAAACTGGTGGAGCTGACGGTGAACCGCTGCGGCAGCCACAAACGGTATAATCTGGCGGTGGCCAACGGCGGCTCGCCGGAGGAAATGGAGACGGTGCGCCGCCTGCTGACAGAGGCTCTGCCCCATGGGGAGCATCTCTGGGACGGCGAGATCGACGGCACGCTCAGCGTCTACATCGGCGACGGCGTGCTGGGCGCTGCGGTGCAGGTGCTGGACTGAACGGCAGGCTTGCGCGGCGGGGGGATCGACCCTTGAAAAAGTATTGTAAATGGCGGAAATTCCGTGTATAATACACGTAATTCTATTGCCCAATTACCTGTTAAGGAGGAATTGTCATGAATAAAACTGCCCGCTTTGTACTGAAAATGGTAGCTGCCGGACTGGCATTCAGCGCGCTTGTCTGCCTGATCGTAGGCAGCTGGAGCGATATTTTTGAGGCGGTGGAACGCCGGAAAGCCTGCCGACTGAGCAAATCGGAGAGCAGTGATTATGCCGATGAGGAACTCTATCAGTAAGAACGGTTGATTAAGTTGATGAAAAAGCCCCGGCTGTGCCGGGGCTTTTCTTTTAGGACGGAAGAATGTATAATGGGGCGGAAAGGATGTGGAAGCGTGCTGCAATCAACGCTGTGCTATCTGGAACGGGGCGAGGAATACCTGATGCTCCACCGGGTGAAAAAGGCCCATGACGCCAACCGCGACAAATGGATCGGGATCGGCGGCAAGTTTGAGGATCGGGAAAGCCCGGAGGACTGCCTGCTGCGGGAGTGCAGGGAGGAGACCGGCCTGACCCTGACGGATTACCGCTATCGGGGGCTGGTGACCTTTGTGAATACGGAGTGGCCCACGGAGTATATGCACCTGTTTACGGCCACCGGCTGGACGGGGGAGGCCCACCCCTGCGACGAGGGCGATCTGGCGTGGATCAGGAAGGCGGATCTGCTGGCCCTGCCCATGTGGGAGGGGGACAGGATCTTCCTGCGGCTTCTGGATTCCAATGCGCCGTTTTTCTCTCTGAAGTTATGCTATGCCGGCGACCGGCTGGAAAGCGCCGTATTGAACGGAAAGGCGATGAGCTTATGAAAAAGATCCTGCTTTTCGGATTTGACGCCCTGCCGGAGATCCTGACGGCGGCGGGCATTGCCCGGCGGTTTGACGCCGAAGCGGTCACGGTCTCGCGGGAAGGCTGCGGGTTGACGCTGGCGGCATTGTCGCAGGGACAGACTGCCGGGGGCGCCGGTTTGCCGGTGGGCGGCAAGATGATGGTTTTCTGCGGACTGGAGCGGGAACTGGACGATCTGCTGGCAGCGCTGCACGGGGCGGGGATCGTGTGCCTGAAAGCCGTGCTGACGCCTTCCAACCGAAATTGGACGCCGGGACGGCTGTATCAGGAACTGGAACGGGAACGCCGGGCCATGGGAGGAAGATGACATGAAACTGCTGATCTCGGCGTGTTTACTGGGGATCCCCTGCCGATATGACGGGGCGTCCAAGCCCCAGTCATGGGTAGAAAAACTGGCGGAACGCCATGAACTGGTGCCGGTATGCCCGGAGCAACTGGGCGGCCTGCCCACGCCCCGGCATCCTTCGGAACGGCAGGGGGAGCGGGTGGTAATGGATACCGGCGCAGACGTGACGGAGCCATACAGCCGCGGCGCGGAGGCGGCGCTGCGGCTGTGCCGTCTGCTGCACTGTCAGGCGGCGATCCTGAAAGAGCGCAGCCCATCCTGCGGCTGCGGGACGATATACGACGGAACCTTTACCGGCACATTGACGACCGGAGACGGGGTAACGGCGGAACTGCTGCTTCAAAACGGGATCCCGGTGCTGGGCGAAAGTCAGGTGGAAACGCTGCTGTAAGGCGCGTCCCGGTATGATGAATGTTTGCCTGCTTTTGCGGAAACCGCCGTCTGGACACATAAGGCTTCCGATGCGGCGAAAAAACCGAACAATGCCCTGCCGTTGTGGTCACACAGCGGCAGGGCATTGCTCTTGTATGCGGCAGATCAACGGCGGCGGCGACCGCGGTATCCGCTGCTGTAGCTTCTGGGACTCCGGCCATACCGTCTGCGGCGGCTGCCGCGGGTGAAGTACAGCACTGCCAGCAGGAGGATCAGAACCGCCAGCACCACGATGCCGATCCGCACTGTGGGCTTCTGGAAGAACAGCGTTACATTATGGCGGAAAACCATCAGACTGTCCGCTTCCACATCGTTGCTGGCCAGCAGATCCACCGTGGCATAGGAGGTGTCGCCATCCTTCAGCTCCATGGTTCCCAGCTTCTGACCGGCGGTGATGGGCGCGTCGGCAGCGTCCGGCAGGGTGATGACCTGTTCCAGCTCTGCGGGATCCAGATCTCTGGGGAAAAGCACCTCCACATCATCGGCGGGATGGACGGTGACATAATCCGTTTTGGACAGGCTGACCGTCACCTCCTGAACGATCTCATCTTTTTTCAGAATGGTGCGGTAGGAGAAATTCTTGAAGCCGTAGTCGAAGAGGTGGGAGGTCTCCGAGAAGTTCAGCAGATTGCCCACGCCGTTCTCCTCAATCCGTTCCGCCCCCATCACTACGCTGACAAAATGCAGATCCCCTTCCTGCGCGGAGGAGATGAGGCAATGACCGGCGGCATCGGTAGAGCCGGTCTTGATGCCGTGCGCCCGCGTGTCCCGGTAGCCGATCACCCGCCAGTTGGACAGCAGGTGGTTGGTGGTGTACAGCGACCGTTCCTTGCTGAGATTCGTGGCAGGAATCACGGCCTTGGCGCTGTCGCAGATCTCCATGAACTCCGGGTATTGCATGGCGGCTTTGGTGATGAGGTAGAGATCCCATGCGGAGGTGTAGTGGTCGGGATCGTGGAGGCCGTTGGGGTTGACGAAGTGGGTATCCGCGCAGCCCAGCTCCTCCGCCTTGGCGTTCATGGCGTCCACGAAAGCGGGGATGGAACCGGCGTACCAGTCAGCCAGAATGTTGCAGGCTTCGTTGGCGGAGACGATCAGCATACATTGCAGCAGCTCCTTTACCGTCAGGATCTCGCCGGCCTTGATGCCGGCGGTGCTGCCGTCGGCGTGGTAATAGGTGTCGCTGAACGCGCTTTCAGGCGCTGTGACCTGTGTGTTGAGCAGTGTTTCGTCCCCGCTGACCTTTTCCAGAATCAGAAGCGCCGTCATCACCTTGGTCAGACTGGCCGGATAGTTCTTTTCATGGATATTTTTGGCATAGGCCACCGCGTCGGTGTTCACATCCACCAGAAGGGCGGCCTTGGCCTGAATGTCTGGAATATCCAGCGCGGAAGCGGCAGGGGTCAGAAACAGCCCGGTCAAGCAGGCGCAGAGCAAAAAAACCGATAGAAAGCGTTTGATTTTCATATCTTTCTCCTGAAGATTATGGTATACTGAATAAAATGGACGGCAGGAATGAAACCTGCCATGATTCGACATTTTAAGTATAGCAGAAAATTCGGAGGAGTTCAACCATGGGAGCAAAGTTCTGCACTGTCAAAACGGAACTCATCCTTTTGGGACTGGCCGCGGCCTTTTTAGGCGTCCTGCTGGGGATTTCCGCAGGCGACCGGGCGGCAGCGGAGCCGGTATCCGTGTCGGCGGAGCGGGCTTTGCCGCCGGAGGAGATCGAGGTGGTTCTGGTGGATCTGAACACCGCCGGGATCCAGGAACTGGCCACGTTGCCGGGGATCGGCCAGGGACTGGCGCAGCGGATTGTGGACTACCGCGCAGCCCATGGGCCGTTTGAAAACCCGGAGGCGCTGATGGAGGTTTCCGGCATCGGAGAGAAGAAATTTGCGGAGCTGCGGGATTATGTCACCGTGGGAGACGAAAATAAAGGAGCGGAATCTTGAGAATTTTAGTAGTGGATGATGAAAAGACCCTCGTCAAAGGCATGAAGTTCAATCTGGAAAACGAGGGGTATGAGGTGGAGTGCGCCTATGATGGCGCGGCGGCCCTTGATCTTGCCAGAGAGGGGCGGTTTGACCTCATCATTCTGGATGTCATGATGCCGGAGATGGACGGCATCGAGGCCTGCATGAAGATCCGGGAGTTTTCCAACGTTCCTATCATCATGCTGACTGCCAAAAGCGAGGACGCAGACAAGCTCATGGGCTTTGAGTCCGGCGCGGACGACTACCTGACCAAGCCTTTCAATATTCTGGAGCTGAAGGCGCGGGTCCGGGCGCTGCTGCGGCGGGTCGCCGGTGTCCAGCGGAGTCAGGGCAGCCTGCTGACGGTGGGGAAGATCACCCTGAACACCGAGGAGCGGGCGGCTTTGCGGGACGGGCAGACCGTGGATCTTACCGCCAAGGAATACGATCTTATCGAGCTGCTGATGCGGAATCCCCGGCGGGTCTACAGCCGGGAGAACCTGATGAACGTGGTGTGGGGGTATACCTATGCCGGGGACTACCGCACCGTGGACGTGCATATCCGCCGCCTGCGGGAAAAGCTGGAGGAGAATCCGGCGGAGCCGGATCATATCATGACCAAGTGGGGAGTGGGCTACTATTTCAAAGGATAAGCGCAGAGCTTTCTGGGGCAGTTTGCAGCTGAAATTTGGCCTGAGCTACATCGCCGTCATTGCGGCGGTGCTGCTTTTGCTGAATACATACCCCCTGCTGGTCAGCGAGGATCTGGTGTTCCGTTCCAAGGAGACTACCATGCAGGGGAGCGTCTCCGTGATGGTGTACTCTCTGGCGGGGCTGGACAGATTGAATCAGGAGAATGTGGCCGCCGCCATGGCGGTGGTGGAGGAGACGGGGCTGAGCCGCGTTCTGGTGACGGACAGCGCCGGTCAGGTGCTTTATGACACGCGGGAGACGCTGGGAGCCGTGGGAAAGTACACGTTCTATTCGGAGATTGTGCAGGCGCTGGAGGGCTGCGACGTCTTTTCCTGCTCCTACCGGGACGGCGCTTTCCGCAGCCGGGCGGCCTCGCCGGTGCTGTATCAGAACCGGATCATCGGCTCCGTCTACGCCTATGAATACGATACCGAACAGGCGGAGCTGCTGGAGGGGCTGCAAAGCAACCTCCTGAAGCTGTCCGCCGGTATCGCGGCGGCGGTGGTGCTGCTGAGCTTTATCCTCTCCCGGATGCTGACCCGCAAGATCAGCGCCCTGCTCACCGGCATCCGCAAGGTGCGGGAGGGTGCTTACGAACACCGCACCCACATTCCCGGCCGGGATGAGATCGCCCAGATCGGGGAGGAGTTCAACAGCCTGACGGATCGCCTCCAGACCACGGAGACCCTGCGCCGCCGGTTCGTGTCCGATGCCAGCCATGAGCTGAAAACGCCGCTGGCGGCCATCCGCCTGCTGACGGATTCCATTTTGCAGACGGATAACATGGATATGGAAACGGTGCGGGATTTTGTGACGGATATCGGCAGCGAGGCGGAGCGCCTCAGCCGGATCACGGAGGATCTTCTGCGCCTGACCCGGCTGGACAGCAATCAGGTCGATCCGCCGGAAGTGGTGGAAGTGGCCCCGGTGCTGGAACAGGTGATGCGGATGATGAGCCTGCTGGCGCAGGAGAAAGGCACGGAGCTGACCTGCCAGACCGGCGGGGACTGCCGGGTGCTGGCCACGAAGGGCGAGGTGCATCAGGTGATCTACAACCTGACGGACAACGCCGTGAAATACAGCGGTAGCCACGGAAGCGTCCGGGTGGAGCTGCGGCGTGACGGAAACGACGTGGTGCTGACGGTGGCGGATAACGGCCCCGGTATTCCAGAGGAGGATCTGCCGCGGGTGTTTGAACGTTTCTACCGGGTGGACAAAGCCCGTTCCCGCGCCGCCGGTGGAACCGGTCTGGGCCTCTCCATCGTACAGGACACGGTGACAAAGCGGGGCGGCACGGTGTCCGCGGCCAACCGGCCTGAGGGCGGCGCAGTGTTTACGGTTCGCTGGCCGGCGGCGGAAGGAGGCGGAGCCGTATGAAAAAACGCTGGATGGCAGTGGCTTTGACGGCGATTCTGCTGATGGCCGTTGGCGGCGCTATCGGTACGGTCAGCGTCCGTCAGGAGTCGGCAAATGTTTACGACCTGTACTTTGTGGAACGGAATCTCCGCGCGGCCAGCGGCGGCGATGCCCTTCGGGCGGAGGAGCGTGCCCTGAGCGGCGGAGCGGATTCCACAGCGCAGCAGGCGGAGGCGCTGATGGCGGAGCTGCTGAAAGGGCCGGTGGATCAGACTCTGAAAAGTCCGTTTCCCAAGGGAACCGGCCTGAATTCCGTGGAGCAGAAGGGAACGGAGATCCATGTGGATTTCTCAGCCGTGTACGGAACGCTTTCCGGCATGGATCTGACGCTGGCGGATTACGCCGTGACCATGACGCTGGCGCAGCTGCCGGATGTGGCGCGGGTGCGGATCACGGTAGCGGGCAACAATCTGGACTACCGCAGCCGTCAGGTGTTCCTGACCCGCGACATCCTGTTTGCCCCCAAGGAAGATGTGGTGGGAACCGTGGCAGTCCAGCTGTATTTCCCAAATGAGGACGGAGCGCTGACGCCGGAGGATCGGACGCTGAGTCTTTACGAGGGAGATACGCAGGTGTCAGCCGTGGTGCGGGCGTTGGAGAACGGCCCGGAGACCAAGGAGCTGCTGCCGGTGCTGCCGGATGGCTTTAAGGTGCGGAAAACATGGCTGGAGGAAGGAACATGCTATGTGAGCCTGTCCTCGGCCCTGCTGGACGGTCAGCCTGACCCGGCGTCGCTGACGCAGGCGGTTGCGTCGCTGGAACAGTCGCTGCTGTCTTTGGAAACGGTGGAGGACGTGTGTTTTCTGGTGGACGGAGAGCTTTCCGAGACCTATGGCCCGGTGAAGCTGCCGGACTGATGGGATGGATTCCGCCGGACGGGGCATCCTTGATTTGTTCATATTTCCCGTGTACAATCCTATTATATTGAATTTTCTCCCGCAAGGGAGGCAGTTTAACTGCGGAAAGGAATACGGCAATGCCATTTACCTTCAACTTCGGCAATTTCGGCGGCTTCAACCCCGGCGGTTATCAGACCGGCGGTCAGGGGGCGCAGCCGGACTTTACCCAGCGCCCTCAGAAAGAGCGCAAGCCGCGCAAACCCATCGGGACACCCTTTACCCGGACGCTCATCAACCTTGCCGTCACGGTGCTGGTGGGGCTGGTGTACTTCTATGTGGAGCTTCCGGCGCTGAACCCCCATGCGGAGGACTTCTACTTCTTTGTGTTTTTGCTGTGCGCCGTGTACTGTGTCTGCGCGGTGCTGACCTCCGGCTTTCAGGGGACGGGGGCCAGAGGGTACTTCGGCTTTGTGAAAAAGCAGTGTACCATCCCGTTTTTTGTGGTGATCGCGCTGATCGCCGCCATTGCGGTTGGCTCCATTGCCTCCTGGGTGGTGCTGCGGGCCGGGGCCTACAGCAAGCTCCTGCCCCTGACCACCGGCGATTTTGCCTCGGAGGTGGAGGAGATCCGCTACGACCAGATCCCTATGCTGGACAGCGACTCCGCCGCCCGGCTGGGCAGCCGGAAGCTGGGCGAGCTGGCGGACATGGTGTCCCAGTTTGAGATCCTGCCCAACTACACCCAGATCAACTACAAGGGCCGCCCTGTGCGGGTCACCAGCCTTGCCTACGGCGATCTCATCAAGTGGTTCACCAACCGCTCCAACGGCCTGCCGGCCTATATCGTCATCGACATGGTGACCCAGGAGGCGGAGGTGGTCCGGCTGGACGAGGGCATGAAGTACACCACGGCGGAGCATTTCGGCCGGAACCTGAACCGCCATCTGCGGTTCCAGTATCCCACCATGATGTTTGACGAGCCGGTGTTTGAGATCGACGAGGAGGGAACGCCCTACTGGGTCTGCCCCCGGATCGTCAAGCGGATCGGCCTGTTCGGCGGCACGGACGTAAACGGCGCCGTGCTGGTGAACGCCATCAACGGCGAGAGCCAGTACTATGAGGATGTGCCTACATGGGTAGACCGACTGTACTCATCCGACATCATCATGGAGCAGTACGATTACTATGGTCAGTACCACAACGGCTTTCTGAACGCCTATTTCGGCCAGCGGGACGTGACGCTGACCACGGACGGCTGGAACTATATCGCCATCAACGACGATGTATATATGTATACCGGCGTGACCTCCGTTACCAGCGACCAGTCCAACATCGGCTTCATCCTCACCAACCAGCGGACCAAGGAGACCCGGTTCTACCCCTGCGCCGGTGCAACGGAGACCTCTGCCAAAAGCTCTGCCCAGAGCCAGGTCCAGCAGATGCGCTATTCCGCCACCTTCCCGTTGCTGCTGAACATCGCCGACCAGCCCACCTACTTTATGGCTTTGAAGGGCGAGGACGGTCTGGTGAAGATGTATGCCATGGTGAACGTCCAGCAGTACAACATCGTGGAGACCGGGCAGACTGTGGCCCAGTGTGAGGAGAATTACCGGAAAACGCTGCTGAACAACGGCATCATTGACAGCACGGATGCGGAAGTTCCGGCGGAAGAGCAGGAGCTTTGGGAGAAAAAGGGCACCATTGCGGAGATCCGCAGCGCCGTGATCGAGGGAACCAGCGTGTATTACCTCCGCTTTGAGGGGGAGAGCGCTTTCTCCGTATACGTCAGCGCCGCGCAGGTGCCGGAAGCCCCGCTGCTGAATGTGGGGGATTCCATCACTGTTTACTGGAAGAGCGGCACGCAGTGGATCACGGCGCAGAAGATCGAAGTGGAAAACCGGGCCGTGTCCACGCCGCCGGAAACACCGGCTGAGGAGCCTGCGGAGCCGGAAACGGATCTTCTGCCAGACACCGGAACGGAGGAAGGAGCCAGCGACTGGCAGCAGACGGTCATTTACGGAAAAGCGTGACTTTTCAAGGGAAACCGATCAAAACGAAGAGAACCCGCGGCGGGCATTTTGCCCGCCGCGGGTTTCTTGTGGAAACTGTCAAAATCCAAAGGAAAATTTTGGCTGGAGCAGGGACTGCTTTTCGTTGTAAACGTTCACACAGTATGGTATCTTTGAAACAACAACACAGGAGGGGGACTGCGTATGCTGGCTTTGGACTTTATCAACATAGGCAACGGAGACTGTATTCTCATTCGGGAGATGGAGGGAACGCAGCAGAAGTTTGCCTTGATGGTGGATTTTGGCCATGACTGTCTGATACGGGACGATCATCCGGGAGAGCTGGATCCCCGGTCTCAGCGGATCTATGCGGGAGATTTTCTCCGGGAGCTGGGCGTGACCCATCTGGATGTGGCTCTGGCCACGCATTTCCACCGGGATCACATCGGCGGTCTTGGCCGGGTGCTGGATGCCGTGACCATCGACCGGTTTTACACCACCTATCTGCCTCCGGAAAATGCCCCGGAGCTGGACCCCTTCCATCCGGATAACAACTTGCCCAAGGCTGCGAGAAGCGCCCTTCTCTGCCTCCAGCTGTATACGCAGGCGCTGCAAAGCCACCCCGGACGAATCGGGCGCTTCCACCTGATTCCGGGAACGGAGACGGTCTCCCTCCAGCTGACGCCGGACCTGAAAATGGATATCCTCTGTGGCGAACCGGCCCTGTACCGGCGGCAGAAGGAGATCTATGACGCGGCTTTCGCCGGGGAGCGGAATGGCTACGATCTGGTGCGCTGGGCGAAGTCCATGAACGTATGCTCCCTGCGCCAGCGGCTGTATTATCATGGAAAGGAAATCGTACTGGGCGGCGACGCCTACGCCCATGTGTGGGAAACGGTAAACCTGACGCCCTGCGATATTTTGAAAGTGCCGCACCATGCTTCCTTTGACTCCACCTCCCGGAAACTGCTGGAAAAGCTTCAACCCAAAACGGCGGTGGTGACGGTAGCGGCCCGGCGGCCCGACGAGCGGCCCCATCCTTATGTGATCTCCCTCCTCCGACAGTATGTGGAAAATCTGTACTTCACGGATGCGGTGGATATTCCCGGTCTGGTAGAGCCGCAATTCCACGAAGCCGTCCATCTGGAAGTGGAGTGACAACGTGGCCCTGCCTGCCACACCGATCCTGCCAACGCTCAAAGCGCCGGAACGCAACTTGCGTTCCGGCGCTTTTGCGCGTGAGACCCGGTTTTGGCCAGCTTCCGCATGGAATCATTTCTTCCTGAGTACGATGGCGATAAAGTTCAGATACTTTCCGCCGCCGGCTTCCATGGATTTTCGGTCGCCCACCGCATATTCGTTTTCCTGCGCCAGCCAGTCGGCCCAGACCTCCTCGTTGCGCTCCATCTCCTGAACGGCGAGGACTTCTGAGCCGCGGCATCTGCTGACAATGCCGGTTCAGTAATCCACGTCGTGCAGGTAGTCCAGCTGCTCCGGCGTCTATGACAGCAAAAGCTCCGGCGGCAGATGATCATGGCAGTCCTTTTTCATGCCGGGAACGGTAACGGAAAGATAGCCGCCGTGCTTGACGAAGGGCAGCAGCTTTTCGTCCAGATACTGCGGATCCCGGCCAAAGTAATTATAGGAGTCCGTGCTGACCACAGCGTCAAAGAATTCCATTTCAAAGGGGAGTGCGGCAGCGTCAGCCTTGACGGGAATGATCCGGCTGCGGTCAATGCCCATGGCGTCGAAGAAAGCGCGGTTCTCCGCCGGGTCGCTCCACAGGTCTGCTGCATAGACGGTAAAGCCATACTCCTTTACAAGAAATGCGCTGGTTAGCCCCTGCCCGCTGCCAAGATCGCAGACCACGGCATTCTCCGGGATCTTATGGCCGCGCAGCAGCTCCTCCTCCAGCTTGATGGGGTTTGGCCCCATGATCTTCTGCTGCAAGGCGGGGGGTATTGTATTTTTCGCTTTTCACATAGCGCATGGTTTGAGTCTTCCTTCCTTTTGTGTGCGGATCCATAGATCCTCATGATGTTAAAGTGAATGCCTGAAGGATTTCTGCATAGCCGCCGCAGGCAGGCTGACAGAGCGTGATCCGTCCGTCAGAGGGGGGCTTTTACCGGCCCGGCGGCGATGCAGTTATGGTACAGCGCCGCCATTTCCCCGTTTCGGTATTGCTCCAGAGTCAGCATTTTCCGAAAGCTGCTGGCAAAATCATCTGGAGCGCCGTCATTAAAATCTGCTCTTTCGTATCCGTCATCTGGTTTCTCCTTGCAGTAAACGATCGTTTTCTACAGTATTGTGAACGACCGTTCACTTGTCGAGAGGGAAATGGTCAGCTCTGCGGCGTTTCCAGCAGGCGCATGACGGACACCTCATAGGCGACCCGCTCCTCCGGGCCGATTTCCGTCATTTTCCGATAGATTCGGCTCTGTACCCGCCCCTCCAGCGAAAGAGGATCGCCGACGGCCAGACCGCTGACCTGCGAGGCGGCCTGCCCCCATGCGATCACCGGCAGGTAGTCCGCCCGGCCATAGCTTCTGGGGACGGCCAGAATCAGGTCGCAGATGCTGCGGCCCAGAGGAGTGCGCCGGTAAACCGGGGGCTTGCACAGCGTCCCGGTGAGGGTGATGCGGTTCACGGCTTCCCCCTCTCCCGGCTCAATGGCCTGCGTGTAGACCGTCAGCACCAGCCGCCGCCCCGTTCCGCCCCGGTTATTGAAAGAGCGCAGCTGCCCCCTGATCCGCAGGGGGCAGCCGCCCTCCAGCAGCGGCAGATGTTCCTGCCGCAGCAGGAGAGGCAGCACGTCCGGCGTGCCGGACAGCCGCGGCACTTCCAGCAGCTGGCGGAAAAAGAGCTGGCCGTGGTTTTCGTGGGAACGCTCCGGCTCCCCCAGCGGGCTGCCTTCCAGAATCACTTCATTGTATGTGTGCATCGTCATCTCGTCCACCTCTCGCCTGTGATGCTCCATCCTATGAGGGACAGCCGGGGATTATAACCGGTAATTCATAAATTCTTTACTTGTAACACAGAGGGAATACGGGTAAAATAAGGACACGCATCCCATTGAGATATCGGCATGGAGGACAGCTATGGCAAATCTCTTGGACTATCTGGATTGGCGCGGCGATCTGCCCCTTTCCGGAGATCCTTTCAACGAAGTGGATAATCTGATTCTGGCGGAGCTTTCTTTTGTGGATTTCGGCGGCATCGTTCCCGGACCGGGCGCGGGCGCGGCGGTGTCTTTGGGCGAAGCGGCTGCGGCCTACTTTGCAAAAACTGAGGGCAGACCCATCGATATGGGCGTGCTGGTGCCCAATCAGATCCCGGAGATGCTGCGCCGCATGGCGGCGGCACCCCGGTTCCGGGATATGCAGCTCAGCGGCTTTGTGGATCATCTGGACACGGAGAAGGCGGAGCAGTTCGCGGCGCTGACCATTGTCTGCGGCGATGGGGCGCTGTACCTCTCTTTTCGGGGAACGGACGACACGCTGGCAGGATGGAAGGAGGACTTCTATCTCAGCTGCATGAGGGAAGTCCCGGCCCAGAAAAAGGCCGTGGAATATACGGAGACCATGGCCCGCCAGTATCCCCGCGTGAAGCTGCGGCTGGGGGGACACTCCAAGGGCGGAAATCTGGCGGTATGGGCAGGCGTGTTCTGCCCGCTGGCGGTGCAGCGGCGGATCCGCTCCGTCTGGTCCAATGACGGCCCCGGCTTTCACGATGAGATCCTCTCCCTGCCGCAGCACGTCCGGCTGGAGGAGCGGATTCACACCATTGTCCCCAGATCCTCCGTAGTAGGGATGCTGCTGGAGCATGAGGAGGACTATACGGTGGTGGACAGCAGCCAGCAGGGGCTGATGCAGCACGACGGGTTTTCGTGGGTAGTGAAAGGCCCCGGTTTTGTCCGGCTCCACAGCGTCACCCGGCAGGCGCAGTTGTGCGATCAGGAGCTGCGGAACTGGGTGCAGGGCCTGTCGGAGACACAGCGGGAACAGTTTATAGACAGCGCGTTTCAGGTGCTGGAGGCTTCCGGCGCCAAGACGCTGACAGACCTGAAGGCTGACAGCTTCAAAGCGGTAGGCGCTATTGTCAGGGCGCTGAAGGATTTGGATAAGGAAACGCGGGACGCCCTGCTGAAATTTATGAGCATCCTCTTCCGCAGCAATCTCCGTATGACGCTGGAGGGCTTGCAGGAGGAAACGGAAAAGACCCTGCGGGGCAGGATTCAGCCGAAACAGCCGGCAAGGAAAAACTGAACAGAAGCCGCCCCGGTTCTCCAAAGAGAACCGGGGCGGCTTTGCCTGCGGGAAGTAAAAATCCCGGTCTCCGACAGGAAACCGGGATCCATGATGTAAGAAGAAACCTGGCGGCTCAATCCAGTCCCAGCACGGTGCGGCCGCTGTCGCTCCAGTAGCTGTCCAGTGCGGCGTAGGGGATGTGGAACTCCTGAGGGCCGTTTGCGTAGGAGGCCAGCTCATAGGCGGAGAAGATGACGGTCAGTCCGTCGGCGTCAAAGGAGGCGGCGTAGTCGCTGCCCCATTTTTCAATGGTTTCCCGGTAGTTGTCCCAGTAGATGTCAGAGATGGAAAGCCCTTCGTATTCCGGCTCCGAGGCAAACCGTTCCCCGGCCTGCACCTCAATCATGTCCGCCACCGCCAGGGTAAAGGCCTGAGGGTCGGTGGCCAGCTCCGGGATGGAGAGGAAGACGCCGCTGTCCAGATCGTAGTTCCAGCTGAAATAAACGGTGTTGGGGTGAGCGCCGCCCAGATAGCTGTAATAGTCGGCGGCGATGCTGATGAGGGAGCCGGTGCGGTAGCAGGTGTAGGTCAGCTCCTCGGAAAGCGGAGCCATGCTGTCGCCGGTGAACAGTTCCGGGCTTTCCTGATACATCATTTTCGTGTCGGCGATGCTTTCCTCCACGGATTCGGATTCCCGCCACTGGTCAAAATTTTCGTTGAAGGTATTGACCCGCGCCATAGCTTCCTCCTGTGCGGGGGTGGCGGGGGTTTCAATCAGCGTGCCGTCGGCGTAGGCCTGTAAATGGGGCAGCTGAAAACTGACGGTCATCAGAAGCGTGCCGTCCTCCGCGTGGACGGTTTCCTCATGGGGATCGGTGGTCACTTCGTAGGTGATCTCCTCCGGGTCTGCCGCGGCAGGCGGCTCAGGATCCTCCGGGGTGGGCAGCGTGGTGATGCCGCAGCCGGCAAGAGCGGCTGCGAGACAGAGCGTCAGGATCAGGGAACAATACTTTTTCATAGGGAACTCCTTTCAGGGAATGGTCACAGCATGGCAGGCCCCTGCCGCCAGAGCGTACCGCCTGCGGCGGCGGACAGCGCCGGGTAGGCCAGCGCATAGAGGTCAGCCCCGCGGGCTTCCAGCCGGAACAGCGCCTGGGCTTCCGGGCTGAGTTGACGGACGGCAGCGGGCTTTGTAATCACCGGCAGCTGGGCACGTTTCCGCATTTGATGCAGCAACGTCCGGCCTGTTTCATTGGCGGCCAGAACCCGCAGATAGGGGACATGGGCAGGCACATCGGCGGGGGTCAGCCCCAGATAGGCCCACAGCACCATCCGCCGCAGGCGGGCATAGGCATAGCGCCGGGTTTTGGCAGCGTCCAGAATGGCGGAGAGGGAAGAGGCCTCCCGGCTGGCATTGTACAGCCGCTGGCCGATGCCCTCCCGGCCGGTGTCCAGCGCGTCAAAATCCGCCGGGGACATTCCGCGGAGACGGGACAGGATTGCCCGCTCGCAGGCGGATGCAAACACCGGTGCGCGGCCTGCGGCTTCCTCTGCCGCATAGGCGGCCTGCATGGCCGGAACCATGCGGGACAGGGCGTCTGCCCGGCGGCCATCCCCCAGCAGCTGGCGGATGGCGGAGGCGGAATATCCTCCAGCGTCTCCGGCGGCAGCGTCGTGGGCTGCGCCGGTTCGGGAAACGGTGAAGATCTCCGGCTCGCTGCCGCTTTGCAGCAGGGCGCGGCAGTACTCGATGCCCAGCGTGTTGTTGGGGCTGGACAGCAGCGCTGCGTCCTCCGCTGCCAGCAGGGCGGAAACGGCCCGCTGCCTTGCGGCGGCGAAGTTGTCCCCTTGGGCAAGCGCAGCTTTCAGAAGCGGGGGGAGGGCAGGACTTTCCAGCGCCTTTGCCGCCCGTAGGAGGGCGGCGCTGTCCCCACACTCGCTGCCGAAGGCCAGCACATCCAACATCCCGGTGCCGGTCAGCACGTCTATGCCGCCGCGGGCAAACCCCTCGGCAGAGCTGACCGCCCATGGCAGGGGCAGCTCCAGCACCAGATCCGCCCCGCTTCGGACGGCGGCTTCCGCCCGCGCCAGCCGCCGCACCAGAGCAAAATCGCCCCGTTGGACGAAATCACCGCTCATGGCGCAGATGATAGCGGTATCGCCGCCGTATTGCCGCCGGACGGCCTGCATCAGAAACGCATGGCCATAATGCAGGGGATTATATTCGGTTATGATACCAGCGGTTTTCACATTTGTCACCTCAAAGCGGTTACAAAAAAATGTCAATTCGGTAAAAATGGTGATTGTATCTTGCGGAGAATTTGCTATAATGAAAAAAACGGTCTTGCGTAAACGCAGGAAGCCTTTTCATTGTATCTTAATTATGAAGGTCTGACAAGACCTTCTCAAAAGAAGAAGGAGAATTGACGATGAACATTCTGGTTATCAATGCAGGCAGTTCCTCTCTGAAGTATCAGCTGCTGAATCCCGAAACCGGCGTGCTGCTGGCCAAGGGCCTGTGCGAGCGTATCGGTATTGACGGCAAGTTCACCTACAAGCCCCAGATCGAGGGCAAGAAGGTGCTGGACGCCGTTGACGTGGCTATGCCCACCCATTCCGAGGCCATTCAGGCTGTGCTGAACGCTCTGGTGGACGCCGACAACGGCGTGATCGGCTCCATGAAGGAGATCGACGCTGTGGGCCACCGCGTGGTGCATGGCGGCGAGAAGTTCGCCAAGTCCGTCCTCATCACCGATGAGGTCATGGCCGCCATTGAGGAGTGCAATCCTCTGGCTCCTCTGCACAACCCTGCCAACATCATCGGCATCAAGGCCTGCCAGGCCATTATGCCCGGCGTCCCCATGGTTGCCGTGTTCGATACCGCGTTCCATCAGACCATGCCCGCCAAGGCCTATATGTATGCCCTGCCCTATGAGTACTATGAGAACGACAAGGTTCGCCGCTACGGCTTCCACGGCACCTCTCACAAGTATGTCTCCCAGCGGGCTGCCGCTATGCTGGGTAAGAAGCCTGAGGAGCTGAAGCTGATCTCCTGCCATCTGGGCAACGGCTCCTCCGTCACCGCTGTGGACGGCGGCAAGAGCGTGGACACCTCCATGGGCTTCACCCCGCTGGCCGGTCTGCCCATGGGCACCCGTGCAGGCGATCTGGACGCAGGTATCCTTCAGTACCTGATGAACAAGTACAACATGGGTATTGATGAGATGCTGAACATCCTCAACAAGAAGTCCGGCGTGCAGGGCGTTTCCGGCGTCTCCTCCGACTTCCGCGATCTGGAGAATGCCCACAAGGAGGGCAACGAGCGGGCCGGTCTGGCTGTTGATATGTTCAACTACGGCGTCAAGAAGCTCATCGGCGCGTATGCCGCTGCCATGGGCGGCGTGGACGCCATCATCTTCACTGCCGGCGTGGGCGAGAACAGCGCTTCTCAGCGTCTGGCCATCGCTTCCGGCCTGGAGTTCATGGGCGTGAAGATGGACGCTGAGGCCAACAACACCCGCGGCAAGGAGGCTGTGATCTCCGCTGCCGATTCCAAGGTGAAGGTCCTGCTGATCCCCACCAACGAGGAACTTATGATCGCCATGGATACCGCTTCCATCGTGAAGGGCTGATCCTGTATCATAACGGAAACAGAAAAAGGAGGTCTCGCCTGAGACCTCCTTTTTTTCAGCGAGAGGAGGAACGCAGGATGCAGCTGAATACCCTGAGTATGGTTCATGACTTTTTGAAGCGCTCCGTGCAGCCCGGCGCTTTCTGCATCGACGCAACGGCAGGGAAGGGGCGGGATACCGCCCTGCTGTGCCGTCTCGCCGGGGAGACAGGGCGGGTGCTTGCGTTTGATGTTCAGCCGGAAGCCGTTGTCCAGACAAAGGCGCTGCTGACGGCGGAGCATCTGACGGCGGAGGTGATCCTCGACAGCCACGCAAATATGGAGCGCTACGCGGCGGCCGGGACGGCGGACTGCATCGTGTTCAATTTCGGGCGGCTCCCCGGCGGAGACCCGTCGATATTTACACAGGCGGATTCCTCCGTTGCCGCGCTGGAAGCGGCGCTGCGGCTGCTGAAGCCCGGCGGAGTGATCGCCGTTGCCCTGTATTACGGCGGCGCCAACGGCTACGGGGAGCGGAACGCCGTGCTGTCATGGCTGGAGGGGCTGGACGACCGGCAGTTTTCCGTGCTCCGCTGTGATTGGGCCAACCGGCGGAACGACCCGCCCATGCCCGTTTTTATCTGGAAGGAGCGGTAGGCGGGATTTCGGCGGCGCGGGAAAGCGCCGTTCTGAGAATTCAGTCCGGTGGAAAAACAGACCCATTGCCCGCCGGTGCGCTTTCTGCTATACTGAAAGAAAAGCGGCGTGACCGCTGAAAGGAGCTGCTTATGAAAAGTGTAAAACCGGGCCGTGGGCCATCCATGATGGGCGGTGTCGCCTCCGTTTTTGCAGTTGTGTTTGGCATTATCTGGATGTGCGGGGCAGCGTCGATGGGGGCGCCCGGTTTCTTCCTGCTGTTCGGAGTGGCGTTTATCGGCATCGGCGTGGTCAACGCGGTGTACAGCTTCAAAAATGCCGCCGGGGAAAACCGCTATTCCGCCTATGACATTGTGGACAGTGACGAGGAGCCGGACCCGCTGGATGAGCGCTTCGGCAGGCAGCCGGACAACGCGGTACCTCCGCAGGCGGGGGAAACGGGGAAGCTTGCCTACTGCCCCTACTGCGGGGCAAAGCTGGGGGAGGGCTTTTCCTTCTGCGGGAAGTGCGGGAAAGCGCTGCCTGAACAGGATATTTGAGTGAAATGGAGCGATACCTATGAAAATCGGACTGCAATTTGCCATGCCTGCGGAGCTGCACGCCCTGCCGGGGGCAAAAGACTGGACGCCCTTTGAAACCGTGTCCGGCATCCCCTTTTATGAAGCGGAACCGGGGATCATCGCCTGCGCCGGCGGCGTCAGCAAGGTAAACGCCGCCATGGCGGCGGAGATCCTGTGCCTGAAATACGGCGTGGATCTGATCCTGAACGCCGGGGTGGCCGGATGCCTGACGGATCTGCCCACCGGCAGTCTGGTGGTGCCGGATGAATTCATCCAGCACGATGTGGATACCACCGCTGTGGGCGATCCCGTTGGGCTGGTGTCCACGGTGAACCGGGTGGAATTCCCCACATGGAAGCCGGAGCATTGCGTGGAAGTCCTGAAAAGGCTGGGCTTTTCCGCCGTGACGGGCCGGGTAGCCACCGGCGACTGGTTTGCCGTGAAGGGGGACCGGGCGGCTTTCATCCGGGATACCTTCCACCCGCTGCTGGCGGAAATGGAGGGCTGCGCCATGGCGCAGGTGTGCCTGCGGAACGGCGTAGGCTTTGCGGCGGTGAAGTCTGTGTCCGACCACCTGTTTTCCGAAAATCAGGCGGCGGAGTATTTTGATTTCGGGCAGGCGCTGGAGAATCTGGGAGCCGTGGTGCTGCCGCTGGCCCGCGCACTGAAAGAGGAGGAACTGTAATGGACAGAATTGCAAGCTTTGCCGTGGATCACAACAAGCTCCTGCCGGGGCTGTACCTCTCCCGGCAGGATGGGGATGTCGTGACGCTGGATCTCCGCTTCAAAAAGCCCAACACGGGAGATCTGCTGAGCAACAGCGAGATGCACTCCGTGGAGCATCTGATCGCCACCCTGCTGCGGAACTCGGAACAGAAGGATGCGGTGATCTACTTTGGCCCCATGGGCTGCCAGACAGGCTTCTACTTCCTGTATGACAGCCGCCTGCTGGATCTGGCAGGGGCGGTAGCGCTGGTGCAGGAAGTGTTTGCACAGGCCTCTGTGTTCGAGGGGGAAATGCCCGGCAAGAGCGCTGCGGAGTGCGGAAACTATCGCAATCTGGACGTGGACACCGGCAAGGCTGTCTGCAAGTGGTATGCCGACCTGATCCGGGACTGGACGGTTGAGGGGCTGGCTTACGAATAATCAACGGCGCAGCCCCTTGAAAACAGCGGCGCAAATACCATTTGCGTGACAACCGTCATCGGAATGTGGTACATTGAAGCCAGCATTTCAGGAGGTGAGCCTATGGCGTCTGTCGGAACCCATATCAAACGGCTACGGGCGGCGAAGCGCATGACGCAGGAGGAGCTGGCGGCGCAGCTCCACGTCACCCGGCAGGCGGTGTCCGCGTGGGAAACGGGGAAGGCCCTGCCGGACGTGGAGATGCTGGAGCGCATCGCCGCGGCGCTGGATGCCGATGTGACAGAGGTGATCTATGGGGCGAAAAGCGCCCCGGATCTGGCGGCGCTGAAACGGGAATGGACCCAACGGGGGATTGGCTGGGGGCTTTGGCTGGCGATCCTTTACTATGTCTTGTTCTGCTGCGGCGTGTGGGGCAGCTGGACCCGTGGCCTTTCCTACCAGTTTTCCAATAAGGATTACCGGGTCATGGAAGAGGTACTGCCGGGAAGCTGGTCTGTAGACGCAGACCTGCGGGAAGTATACCATGGCGCGGAGTCGGTGATCTATGAGGATGACACCGGCTGCCGCATCCGTCTCTATGGGATGGATTGGAACGCAGAGAGCGGTGACTGGAACCTCTGGCTTCGGGCGGAAGGCGCAACGCACTTTTATGCCCCGTGGAGGGGAACCATAGTGACAGGCTGTATGAACAGCTATCTGGATTCCCGGTACTACCGCACCGACAGAGCTGCCGCCCTTACCATCACCGTGAACGGGGAACGGCGCACCGCCGGGCTGATCGGAAGCAGTATTCTGGATAAAAATGACGTCAACTTCGGCTATACCCTTTTTCACGGCACCGGCGACCCGGAGGAACTGCCGGAGAAAGTGACGCTGACATTGACGGGCCTTCTGCGGCTCACCACCCGCTTTGACCGCAGATAGCTGCCCCGCGCCGCAGGCAACGCTGCACAGGCAACGCTGCATTTTTGAAAATTCCCGCATTTTTGCCTTGACATTTGCCGCCGGGTCTGCTATACTATCCACGCAAAACAAAGAGGGCTGATTGCATCCGCCTCACCTCCAGCAAGCGCAAAGAGGTCAAAAGTGTTGTTATCAGGCTGCCGTTCCGGCAGTTTGTTGTCACGCGGGTGCCGGCTTGGTATCCGCGTTTTGTGATTTTAGGAGGAGGTGCTTTGACCATAGCTAAGCAAGTGCATGAACTGAACGAGGACATTCTCGACAAAGAGGTTCGGCTCATCGGCGCCGAGGGGCAGCAGCTGGGCATCATGAGTTCCCAGGAGGCTCTGAAAATCGCAGATGAGCAGGGTCTGGATCTCGTCAAGATTTCGCCCCAGGCTGTACCACCTGTCTGCAAGCTGATGAACTACGGTAAGTTCCGCTTTGAGCAGAGCAAGAAGGAAAAGGAAGCCCGTAAAAATCAGCACGTGGTGGAGATCAAGGAGATCCGGATGTCTCCGGGCATCGACGTGGGAGACTTCAACACGAAGCTCAAAAACGCCCAGAAGTTCATCGCCGATGGAAACCGGGTGAAGGTCTCCGTCCGCTTCCGCGGCCGTGAGATGGCTCATACCGATATCGGCAGGGATCTGCTGAACCAGTTTGCTGAGCAGTGTGCCGAAGTGGCCAACATGGATAAGACCCCCAAGCTGGAGGGCCGCATGATGTCCATCTTCCTTTCCCCCAGGACTGGCAAGTAACTTACAGATTATTCAATACACGGAAGGAGCAACTACAATGCCGAAACTGAAGACTCACAGCGGTGCCAAGAAGCGCTTCAACCTCACTAAGACCGGCAAGGTCAAGCGCGCCAAGGCTTTCAAGAGCCACATCCTCACCAAGAAGGACACCAAGCGCACTCGTCGTCTGCGCGCAGGCGGTTATGCGGACGTCACCAATATGGACGCTGTCCGCAAGATGATCCCCTACAAATAAGTAACGAGACGTTTGAAATAGGAGGCTACTACAAATGGCAAGAGTTAAGGGCGCGATGATGACGCGCAAGAGAAGAAATAAAGTTCTGAAGCTGGCCAAGGGCTATTGGGGTTCCAAGTCCAAGCACTTCAAGATGGCTAACCAGGCCGTCATGAAGTCCCTGACCTACGCTTACACCGGCCGTAAGCTGAAGAAGCGTGACTTCCGCAGCCTGTGGATCACCCGTATCTCCGCAGCCTGCAAGATGAACGGCATGAACTATTCCACCTTCATGCACGGCCTGAAGGTTGCCGGCATCGAGATCAACCGCAAGATGCTCTCCGAGTTGGCCATCTCCGATCCCGCTGCATTCACCCAGCTGATCGAGATCGCTAAGAAGGCTTGATCGCGCTGCACATAAAAACCTCTCCGAATTTTCGGAGAGGTTTTCTTTTGTGATGAGAGGAAAAAGTGGGAGCGCCTTGGGGCGCTCCCGCTTCGCTTACGCTTCAGATACTTCTTCGGAGGCTTCTTCCTGTTCCGGCTCTGCAGGTTCTTCCCACTCCACCATGGTGCCGACACAGCGGTTGATGGGCTGCCCCAGATCATGGAACTTGGCCTCATAGTCTGTCATGACCCCAACCGGGCCGTTTTCGTGGAGATTCCGGGTGACTTCGGACAGTTCAAAGCCAAACTTCGGCAGCTCCTCCACCGAGAACTCAAACAGCGGCTGATTATCGGTCTTGAAATGGATCTGACCGCCCATTTTCAGCACCTGCCGGTACAGCTTCAGGAAGTTGCCGTGGGTCAGGCGGCGCTTGGCGTGACGCTTGCTGGGCCACGGGTCGCAGAAGTTGATGTAGATCCGATCCACCTCACCGGGTGTAAAGAACTGGGGGAGCTGGTCAGCATTGGCGTCCACGAAAAAGACATTGGTCAGTCCGGCGTTTACACACCGTTCCATGGCGACCACCATGGCGTCCGGCACCATCTCAATGGCGATGAACAGTACGTCCGGCTCCGCGGCCGCTGTCCCCTGCGTGAACCGTCCTTTGCCGCAGCCAAGCTCCACCCGCAGCTCCCGCGCCTGCGGCATCAGCTCCCGCCAGTGGCCCTGATGTGCATAAGGATCCCGGATCAGCTGTGCGGCACAGCGCTCCATCCGGGGGATCAAATTCTTCTTTTTTCTCATCCGCATAGGAAAAACCTCCGAAGGTCATATTTTTTCATAGTATAGCATAGAAATCGTTTTCTGTAAACGGGCAGGAAAAATATGAGGGCGGATATCCCGAAGCGCCGCGTGTTTTTCTGTACGCGAAATGGAGTCAAAATTAACCTCTATGGTTTTTACTGCAAAGACAGACTGCCAATTTCAAAAAAATGCACCGTTTTTTTGAAAAAATTCTTGACATTTTCCTATTGCGTGACTATGATTCCAACTAACAACTCAACAGTGCAACACAAACCAATGACGTGAGAGTAAAGATCACCGTGCGCGTCCAGAGAGTCCGGGGTGCTGAGAGTCGGGCCGAACTGCAGATGGTCATAATGGGTCACAGAGGGCGCAGGGAAAGCGGATCTCCGCGAGTATGCTGCGACGCCGCAGGCGGGCGTTATTCAGCCGGGGATATGTTGGTATCCCGCTAAGCGCACGGCAGTTCTGCCGTGAACCAAGGTGGCACCGCGGTCGTATATGCACCGTCCTTGATGGAATTTCCATCGAGGACGGTTTTTTGCGTCCTCATGGAGCAATGCAGCAAAAGGAGGCAATCAAAAATGAGTGAGAAAAAGGGCCGTTTTGGGATGCACGGCGGACAGTATATTCCCGAAACCCTGATGAATGCCGTGCAGGAGCTGGATGCGGCGTATGAACACTACAAGCACGACCCTGGCTTTCAGGCGGAGCTGACCGCCCTGCTGAACGATTACGCAGGCCGCCCCAGCCGCCTGTACTATGCAGGCAAGGTCACGGCGGATCTCGGCGGCGCAAAGGTCTATCTCAAGCGGGAGGATCTCAACCACACCGGCGCTCACAAGATCAACAACGTACTGGGGCAGGCACTGCTGGCCAAGCGGATGGGCAAGACCCGCCTCATCGCCGAAACCGGCGCAGGACAGCATGGCGTGGCCACCGCCACCGCTGCCGCCCTCATGGGCATGGAGTGCGTGGTTTTCATGGGGGAGGAGGATACCAAGCGGCAGGCATTGAACGTTTATCGGATGCGGCTGCTGGGCGCGGAGGCAGTGCCGGTCACCAGCGGCACCGGTACGCTGAAGGACGCCTGCTCCGCCGCCTTCCGGGAATGGACCAACCGTATTTCCGATACCCACTACTGCATCGGTTCCGTAATGGGGCCGCATCCCTTCCCTACCATGGTGCGGGATTTTCAGGCGGTGATCTCCAAAGAGATCAAAGAGCAGCTGCTGGAAAAGGAAGGGAAGCTGCCGGATGCCGTCATTGCCTGTGTCGGCGGCGGCTCCAATGCCATCGGCGCGTTCTACCACTTCATCAACGATCCCTCCGTCCGGCTCATCGGCTGTGAGGCGGCAGGGCGGGGGGTGGACACCGCCGAAACGTCGGCCACCATCGCCACCGGGCGGCCGGGTATTTTCCACGGTATGAAGAGCTATTTCTGTCAGGATTAGTTCGGCCAGATCGCGCCGGTGTATTCCATTTCCGCCGGCCTTGATTACCCCGGCATCGGGCCGGAGCACGCCCATCTCCATGACATCGGACGGGCGGAATACGTCCCCGTCACCGACGCGGAGGCCGTGGATGCCTTTGAGTATCTCAGCCGCATGGAGGGCATTATTCCCGCCATCGAATCCGCCCATGCCGTGGCCTACGCCAGAAAGCTGGCCCCTACCATGGGCAGGAATCAGATCATCGTTGTCAACATTTCCGGCCGGGGCGACAAGGACTGCGCGGCCATCGCCCGCTAGCGTAAAATCAGTGGTATTATGTGAATACGTCATTCATGTCGTGTGAATTCCTGTTATTCTCCTTGCAATCAACCCATCTGTGCAACATGAAACAAAATGGGTATCAGAACGCAGCGTTTGGATGCATCGGTTTGATGCCCTTTTACGCTCCGGTTTTTTTACCGCGGCGACAACGATTACCGGAATTCTATCGTCTCTTTCTGTAACACTGCCTCCTTTTGATTGGCGGGTTTTTCTCCGCACCTCTTGCGAAACAGAAAGAAGCACGGTATAATATGACCGAACAAACCAAAATAGTCATATTTGAGGGGGCGCAAATTTGGCTTTTACCGATTACGAGACTGAGCAGCTCCGCAAGGCGTTGCTGAAGGAAACGCGGCGCTGTGCGGTCACGCTGGGGATGAAGAAAACCTCCGTGGATCAGCTGACGAAGGCGGTCGGCATTGCGAAGGGCTCGTTCTATAAATTCTACGAATCCAAGGAAATGCTTTTCTTCGCGGTTCTGGAAAGTATCCACTCCGAGCTTTACGGGGTGGCTGATCAGGCGTTGCACAGAAATGGCGGCCTGCCAACATCGGAACGTGCGGCAAAGGCGGTCCTTGCCGTCTGCTGGCGGCTGTCCGATACCGGCGACATGGTTTTCATTGAAAACGATGCAAAGCTGCTTTTACAGAGATTGCCGGATGACATCAAAAATGTCCATTACCACGATGACGAGACGCACATCCGTCTGCTTTTGGAGAAATATGACCTTGTGCCGAATCGCGGCATCTCTTTGGCTGCCGCCACGGTGCGGGGACTGATTCTTACCGTTTCTCACAAGGAGCAGATCGGGGAACTGTACCCGCAGGTGCTGGAAACGCTGGTGTACGGCGCTTGCAGGGAGCTATTTGAATAAGCCGAAAGGCCGCAGAAATGCGGCTTTTCCAAGAAATGCGAGTTAGTCTCATCTAACCGCACAACGTATACATTTTGGTTAGGTGACCTAACCGAAAAGGGAGCGATAGCCATGCGAGAACACAAGAACTTCTGGGATAAAAATGCCGGTCGGTATGACCGCTTTATGCGAAAGGACCGGGCTGCGTATGACGAGATGTATGAACTGATCCGACCGGAGGTGAAAGCCAAGACGGTGCTGGAGTTGGCCACCGGCACGGGGCTGATCGCAAAACACATTGTGAACGCGGCGGCGCACATCGAGGCGACAGACGCCTCCCCGGAGATGATCGCCGAGGCAAAGCGGGATAATCAATCTGCAAAGCTGCACTTTTCGGTGCAGGATATGTTCCGCCTGCCCTATGCGGACAAGTCCTTTGACGCGGTAATCGTGTCCAATGCGCTGCACATCGTGCCGCAGCCGGAGAAAGCCCTGCAAGAAATCAAGCGGGTTCTGAAGGATGACGGCATGTTGATTGCGCCCACCTTTACCCACGCGGGAAATTCGTTTCCCGGCAAGGTCAAGGCATTTTTCATGAAGCTGGCAGGCTTCCCTCTCCACAGCAGATGGACGAGCGAGGAATACCTGCGCTTCCTGTGGCAAAACGGATGGGCGGTGCGGAAAAGCGCTGTGCTGAAAGCCTCGTTCCCGCTGACCTATGCGGAATGTGTGAAATCGGAGGTGTGATATGTCATTCTTTGAAAACACCCGCAAGCCCGTGGGTTTTGGCGGGAAGCTCATGGTCGCTATGATGAACGTCGGGCACAGCGCTGTGGCCCGGTGGGGACTTCAATTTTTGGCGCTTGCGCCGGATGCCAAGGTGCTGGACTGCGGCTGCGGCGGCGGGGCGAACATCCGACGGCTGCTGAAAAAATGCCCACAGGGCGTCGTCAAGGGCATTGACTATTCCCCCGTCAGCGTGGAGAAATCCAAAAGGGTCAATGAGACTGCCATCGTGGAGGGACGCTGCGCCGTTCTGCAAGGCAGCGTGGCGGATATGATGTTTGCTGATAACTGGTTCGATGCGGTGACGGCCTTTGAAACCGTCTATTTCTGGCCTGACCTGCCGCGGTGCTTCCAGGAGGTTTACCGGGTGCTGAAGCCCGGCGGGACATTTCTCATCTGCAACGAAAGCAATGGCGACACAGACAGGGACGAAAAGTGGACGGAGATCATCGGCGGCATGACCATCTACAAGGATGCCGAACTAAAGGCGTATCTGGAGCAGGCAGGCTTTCACGATGTGCAGATACACAAAAAAAGAAGCTGGCTCTGCGTCACGGCGCGGAAATGAGGAGGGCTAAAGCATGAGCATTTTTGCATCCATCCTGCGCACGGCGTATAAGCTCTCCGGCGCGAAAAAGGCGTTTGCCTTGCCGGAGAATGCGCTGCAAAAGGAAATCGAAAAGCAGAACCGGCATCGTGGCGTTTTTACGCCCACCGACCGCAAGGCACATTATGAGACGATCACAGTGGGCGGCTTCCCCTGTCTGATCGTGCGAGAGCATCCGAAGCCGTCCGAGCGCGCGATTCTCTATTTCTTTGGCGGCGGCATGGTGATCGGGCCGGATAAGGGCGACCTACCTGTGATACGCAAGCTCTGCCGCGAAACCGGCTGCGATGTGTGGTTTCCGTTTTACCCGCTCTGCATGGCGTATTGCATTAGTATGCAAGCCTTAGAGGGCAAAATTCGCCTTTGTTAATTTACACCAGAGTTTACACCAGGTCATTAAAAAGATATAAAAACTTATAATCACTTATAAAACGCGAGGTTCGGAAAACTCTACAGGTGGCTGATTTTTAAGAACTTATGGGAACTTATGAGGACTTATGAACTGCGTGATAATTTTAACGTTAATTATTTAACGGATATGTAGAAAATTTAACGAAGTGTTTGTGTGATGTGCAGAAAATGCCCGGAATGGGGAAAAGATGCTTGCTTAATTGCGGCATTGACCTTATAATAGGAGCCAGGTTGAACAGTGCCTGCGGAGAACAGCTCCGAAGGCGCGGGTACCTCACTATTGAAAATAACAGGAGGAATCTCACATGAAAGTAGCAGTATTTGGCGCCGGCACCATGGGCAGCGGCATTGCTCAGGTTTTCGCGGCAAAGGGCCACACCGCCCTGATGTATGCAAGCTCTGTGGCTTCCGCTCAGAAGCATAAGGACAAGCTGGCCGCATCCCTGCAAAAACGCGTGGAGAAGGGCAAGATGACGCAGGAGGCTGTGGACGCTCTGCTGGCTAACATTCTGGTGGAGGAGAAGTCCGCCTGCGCTGACGCCGATCTGATCATCGAGTGCGTCAAGGAAGACATGGCCACCAAGAAGGAGCTGCTGAACGAGCTGGACGTTCTGTGCAAGCCTGAGGCGATCTTCGCTTCCAACACCTCCTCTCTGTCCATCACTGAGATGGGCCACGGCCTGAAGCATCCCGTGATCGGTATGCACTTCTTCAATCCCGTCCCCAGCATGAAGCTGGTGGAGATTATCCGCGGCGCCAACACCACGCAGGAGACCTTCGATACGATCTACAAGCTGTCTCAGGACATCGGCAAGGATCCCGTTGAGGTTGCCGAGGCTCCCGGCTTTGTGGTCAACAAGATCCTGATCCCCATGATCAACGAGGCCATCGGTCTGGTGGAGACCGGCGTCGCTTCTGTGGAGGATATCGACAAGGCCATGCGTCTGGGCGCCAACCATCCCATGGGCCCATTGGCTCTGGGCGATTTCATCGGTCTGGACGTGTGCCTGGCCATTATGGACACCCTGTACACCGAGACCGGCGATCCCAAGTATCGTCCCGCCCTGCTGCTGAAGAAGATGGTGCGCGGAGGTCTGCTGGGCAAGAAGTCCGGCAAGGGCTTCTACGACTACAGCAAGTAAATACATCCATTGACCAGGCTGCCGTATGGCAGCCTGGTTTTTGTGAAACTTCAACAGTTTCTTTAGAGAAAAATGGAAAATATGTCGGCTTCGACATCTGATACAAAATTAACGTTAAAATTTTGGCAACTATTACAAGGCGCTTTTCCTTGCCTTTCTGCACATATAGCGTTATAATTTTCACATAGTCAGGACGACGTATGGCCTGAAGCTGCAACAGGGAAGTTTCACTGTTGCGATTTATTTGGCTGAAAGATGTTAAAATTGTAACAAAGCGTACAATGGAAACGTTTTGCCGTCCGCGAAAGGTTGTATTGCTTGCTCTGGTGAGAACGGAAGGAGAGAGCCGTTCAAGGCCGGAGGATTGTAATAACCGAACAAGAAATTGTAGGAGGATCGAATCATGGATTTTCATCTGACAAACGAGCAGCAGATGCTCCGCAAGATGTACCGGGAATTCGCCGAAACCGAGGTCAAGCCTCTGGCTGAGGAGATCGATGAGGAAGAGCGCTTCCCCATGGAGACCGTCGAGAAGATGGCGAAACTGGGCATGATGGGCATTTACTTCCCCAAGGAGTACGGCGGTGCCGGCGGCGATGTCCTGTCCTATGCCATGTGCGTGGAAGAGCTGGCCAAGGTCTGCGGCACCACTGCTGTTATCGTGTCCGCACATACCTCCCTGTGCTGCGCTCCTATTTTTGAAAACGGCACCGAGGAGCAGAAGCGCAAGTATCTGCCCGACCTGCTCAGCGGCAAGAAGATCGGCGCGTTCGGCCTGACCGAGCCCGGCGCCGGCACGGATGCTTCCGGCCAGCAGACCACTGCTGTCCTTGAGGGCGACCATTATGTTCTCAACGGCTCCAAGTGCTTCATCACCAACGGCAACGTGGCTGATACTTTCGTGGTGTTCGCCATGACCGATAAGTCCAAGGGCAACCACGGCATCACCGCTTTCATTGTCGAGAAGAGCTTCCCCGGCTTCTCCACCGGCAAGCATGAGAAGAAGATGGGCATCCGCGGTTCTTCCACCTGCGACCTGATCTTTGAGGACTGCATCGTTCCCAAGGAGAACCTGCTGGGCAAGGAAGGCAAGGGCTTCAAGATCGCCATGCAGACGCTGGATGGCGGCCGTATCGGCATCGCTTCTCAGGCTCTGGGTCTGGGCGAAGGCGCCGTGAACGAGGCCATCAAGTACACGCAGGAGCGCGTTCAGTTCGGTAAGCGTCTGAGCCAGTTCCAGAACACCCAGTTCCAGCTGGCCGATATGCACTGCCGTATGCAGGCTGCTCAGTATCTGGTGTATGCTGCCGCTATGAAGAAGCAGAACCATGAGGATTACTCCATGGACGCTTCCATGGCCAAGCTCTTCGCCGCTGAGGCCGCTTCCGACGTGACCCGCCGCGCTGTCCAGCTGTTCGGCGGCTACGGCTACACCCGTGAGTATCCCGTGGAGCGCATGATGCGCGATGCCAAGATCACCGAGATCTATGAGGGTACTTCTGAAGTCCAGCGCATGGTCATTGCCAGCCACCTGGGCGTGAAATAATTGAAGGAGGTAAAGGTTAAAATGAAGATCATTGTTTCTATTAAGCAGGTTCCCGATACCTCCGGCAAGGTTGCTGTCAATCCCGATGGTACCCTGAACCGTGCTTCCATGCAGACCATCACCAACCCCGACGACATGAACGCTCTGGAAGCCGCTCTGGCCATTAAGGACGCCACCGGCTGCAAGGTCACCGTTGTCACCATGGGTCCCCCGCCCGCAGCCGGCATGCTGCGTGAGGCTCTGGCCATGGGCGCTGACGAGGCTTATCTGGTTTCCGCCCGCGAGTTCGGCGGTTCCGATACCTATGCTACTTCCCAGATTCTGGCCGCTGCCATCAACAAGATCGGCGTGGAGAAGGACGATGTCGTTATGTGCGGCCGTCAGGCCATCGACGGCGATACCGCTCAGGTCGGCCCCCAGATCGCTGAGAAGCTGCATCTGCCCCAGGTCACTTACGCTGCCGAGATCACCAAGACTGGCGACGAGATCACCGTCAAGCGTATGCTGGAGGATGGCTATATGACCATCAAGGTTCACACCCCCTGCCTGATCACCTGCATCAAGGAGCTGAACAATCCTCGTTACATGAGCGTCGGCGGCGTGTTTGAAGCCTATGGCAAGCCCCTGACCACTCTGGGCTATGAGGATCTGAAGGACGATCCCCTGATCGATGCCACCACCATTGGCCTGAAGGGTTCTCCCACCAACATCTTCAAGAGCTTCACGCCTCCCCAGAAGGGTGCCGGCATGA
>UQVS01000008.1 GCA_900544615.1 uncultured Oscillibacter sp.
TTCCCTGCCCTCAGCTCCGCTGGTTGCCGTTGGTAGTATCCTTCAGCAGAACATCGTGTGCGCCGCCTGCACCCCACGCGCCTATGACGCGCGGGGATCCCCGCCTCGGACTCAAATGGTCAGGCAAAGCCCGCCCATTTCAAGAATTTGCTTTGCAAATTGCTTGTACGCGCTGACGCGCGGCGCAGAGGGCGGCGCAAGCCATTCCCTGCCCTCAGCTCCGCTGGTTGCCGTTGGTAGTATCCTTCAGCAGAACATCATGTGCGCCGCCCTCTACAATGGAGGTGGCGGAAACCAGCGTCAGCTTGGCCTTTTCACGCAGCTCCGGGATGGTCAGTGCGCCGCAGTTGCACATGGTGGAACGCACCTTTGCCAGCGTGGTGGCCATGCCGTCGGACAGTGCGCCGGCATAGGGAACATAAGAGTCCACGCCCTCTTCAAAGCTCAGCTTGGCCGCGCCGCCCAAATCGTAGCGCTGCCAGTTCCGGGCACGGGCGCTGCCCTCGCCCCAGTATTCTTTCATATAGCTGCCGCCCACAAGAATCTTGTTGGTGGGGGACTCATCAAACCGGGAGAAATAGCGGCCCAGCATACAGAAATCAGCGCCCATGGCCAGCGCCAGCGTGATATGGTAGTCCTGCACGATACCGCCGTCAGCGCAGATCGGTACATAGATACCGGTCTCCTCAAAGTACTTATCCCGCTCGGCCGCTACGTCGATCACCGCCGTCGCCTGTCCCCGGCCGATGCCCTTGGTTTCCCGCGTAATGCAGATGGAGCCGCCGCCGATGCCGATCTTCACGAAGTCGGCTCCTGCGTCTGCAAGGAAGCGGAAGCCCTCGCCGTCCACCACATTGCCTGCACCCACCTTGACCGTGTTGCCGTACCGGGCGCGGATCCACTCCAGGCAGTGCTTCTGCCAGTAGGAATAGCCCTCGGAGGAGTCCATAACCAGCACATCCACGCCGGCTTCCACCAGCGCGGGTACCCGCTCCTCATAGTCGCGGGTGTTGATGCCCGCACCTACCACATAGCGCTTCTGGCTGTCCAACAGTTCCAGAGGGTTGCCCTTGTGGGAATCATAGTCCTTGCGGAACACAAAGCTCACCAGCCGCCCCTCTGTGGAAACGATGGGCAGGGCGTTCAGCTTGTGATCCCAGATGATATCGTTAGCCGCTTTCAGGCTGGTTCCCTCCGGCGCGGAGATAATCTTCTCCACCGGGGTCATGAACTTCGCCACGCAGGTGGAGGGATCCATACGGCTAACCCGGTAGTCACGGCTGGTGACCAGGCCCAGCAGCTTCCCGGTGCCGGTGCCGTCCTCCGTGACAGCCATGGTGGAATGGCCGGTTTTCTTCTTCAGGGCCAGCACATCCGCCAGCGTATCCGTTACCCGGAGGTTGGAATCGCTGACCACGAACCCGGCTTTGTAATTCTTCACCTTCCGAACCATGGCCGCCTGAGACTCAATGGACTGGGACACATAGATAAAAGCGATGCCGCCCTCTTTAGCCAGCGCAATGCCCATCTGCTCGCCGGACACAGCCTGCATCACGGCGGAAACCATGGGTACGTTCATCGTCAAGGGACATTCCTCGCCCTTTTTGAACCGCACCACCGGCGTTTTTAAGGAGACATTGGCCGGAATGCAGTGTTCAGAAGAATACCCCGGCACCAGCAGATACTCGCTGAAGGTGTGAGAAGGTTCCTGAAAGAAATAAGCCATCGTTTCTACCTCTTTCTGATTATTTTTACTTATTGTAAGTATATATTTTGCTAATAATATATCAAAACATCCGCCGGGTCAAGCCCCGAAATAAGATCCAGACGCGGCCGCATCCGAACTCTTTACAGCTTTTTACGCAGAACCGTATGCCGGAAGATCCCGTCGGCAAAATACTCGCGGGAAACAAACACCGGCGCGCCGTCGATATCATAATCCACCTCGTCCATGCTCAGCAGGGGCGTCCCCTCCGGCACCTGAAAGACACCCGCAAGGAACGGATCCGTGGCCACAGCCCGCAGATCCGTCAGATCCAGATAGGAGGACAGGCCGCACACATTCTGAAGAAAATCAAAAATGGGCTGCCGCAGCTCCGCATCCGTATAAGGCCGCTGGAGCTTGGATTTCTCCACCAGATCCTCGCAGTAAATCGCAGGCCGGCCATCCGCTGTGCAGAGCCGGGAAATCCGCAGCATGGCCGTTCCCACGGGGATCCCCAGCTGCCGCGCCGCTTTTTCGTCCGCCACGCCGTCCGCCGCACGGACAAAGGCCACGCCGGGTGTCCGGCCACTCTGGCGGATCATATCCATAAATTCCACCTCAATGTCCATCCGGGCCTGCGCCCCCAGAACGTGGCGGTTGATGATCGTTCCCACGCCATGCCGCCGGGTGATAAAGCCCTCCCGATCCAGAGAAGCCAGAATATCCCGCAGCTGTGTGCGGCTGATGCCCAGCTTTTCCGACAGGACGCTCTCCCGCGGCAGGCGGTCACAGTGTGCATATTCCCCGTCCCGCATGGCAGAAAGCAGCTGGGCGCGGATACTCTTGGACTGTGTTGGCTTTGGATTCATTTCATGCCTCCGAAATAGGTAATACCATTGGTGACTGTATTTTACTGGATTGTCGCCTGTTTGGCAATGGACAGATGTCACAGATTTCAAGCCTGTTTTTCAAAGTGTATTGTCCGTCCCGTCATGAAAGGTTGACCTCTGCGGCAGCTATTCTTTGTGTACTTTAACGGTGGACAAGTGTCCGCAGAAATTATATGATAGAGCAAGCTCTGAAAAGGAGGGCCTGAAAATGAAAAATATTGTGCTGATCGGGATGCCCGGCACTGGCAAGAGCGTGGTGGGGCAGGCATTGGCGTCCCGGCTGGGCTATGAATTTGTAGATGTGGACGATCTGATCGTGGAACGGGCCGGAAAAACCCTGCCGGAGATTCTGCGGCAGGACGGATTGGAAGCCTTTTATAAAATCGAGGGGCAGGTGGGGTGCGATCTGAACCGGCAGCACACGGTCATCGCCACCGGCGGCAGTATGGTGCTCTACCCTGAAGCCATGGCACATCTGAAGCAGGACAGCGTGGTGGTCTGGCTTCAGACCCCTTTTACCCAGATTCAGGAGCGGATGCCCGCCGACCTCTATGACCGTGGGATCGCCGCCCCCAAGGGGGAATCCCTGCGGGAAATCTACGAGGATCGCCGGGATCTGTATGCCAAATATGCCGACCTGATTGTGGCCAGCCGGGACGGGGAGGACGATACCGCCCATCTGGTGGAGGAGGTCATGCGGACCGTTGGCCTACAGGCGTGATGCAGCCGCGGAGCGCTGCCGGACAAATCCGACGGCGCCCCTGCCTTTTCTGCCAAATTTGACAATTTTCGTCTCTATTTTTTGACAGCAATCATAAAAATTGGGACTTGCAATCCGAAGATCGCTTCTGTATAATAAGCCCAATGAATTTTTGAGGAGGTAGCACCATGACGCTGTTCTGCACGAAAAAGCTGCGTGCCGTCTCCTTTATTTCCGGGATGGAGCATCCCGTTATTTCCGTTTCCCTTTTTTGACCGGCTATTGGAGCCGGTATTTTTTTTGCCCATTTCCCTATCCTGTTTGTCTATTTAATAGTTTAGATAGAAGTTTTGTGTGTACGAGAGGAGTAAAACATGAACGAGAAAAAGAAACCCGTCCTTGGTCAGGAGGCCGTCACTGACGCACGCACGCTGGGCGTGCCCCGGATGCTGATTCTGGGCTTGCAGCACCTGTTCGCCATGTTCGGCGCAACGGTTCTGGTTCCCATTCTGGTGCAGGACTACGGCCTGCCCCTGAGCATCCAGACCACTTTGCTGATGGCAGGTCTGGGAACCCTGCTGTTCCATGTATGCACCAAGTTCAAGGTGCCTGCCTTCCTTGGGTCTTCCTTTGCCTATCTGGGCGGCTTTTCCACCGTGGCTTCCATGCCCGCCTATGAGGGGCTGGATCCTGAACTGAAGCTGGCTTACGCTCTGGGCGGCATCGTGATCGCCGGTCTGCTGTACCTGATCCTCGCTCTGCTGTTCAAGGTGCTGGGGGCCAAGACCGTCATGCGCTACTTTCCCCCCATTGTTACCGGCCCCATGATCATCATGATCGGACTGAACCTCTCCGGCTCTGCCATCAATAACGCCAAGACCTGCTGGTGGCTGGCTCTGGTGGCCATGGCCATCATTGTGGTGGCCAACATCTGGGGCAAGGGCATGATCAAGATCATCCCCATCCTGCTGGGCGTGGTCGGCTCCTACATTGTGGCCGTCATTGCCACTGCCTGCGGCGCACAGTTGCCGGACGCCAACGGCGTCATGCAGCCGCTGGTGAACTTCACCACCGTCAGCGAGGCGCATCTGATCGGTCTTCAGAAGTTCATCCTCGCCAAGTTTGACATCTCCGCCATTCTGGTGATGGCCCCCATCGCCATCGCCGCCATGATGGAACACATCGGCGATATTTCCGCCATTTCCTCCACCACCGGCAACAACTTCATTGCCGATCCCGGCCTGCACCGCACCCTGCTGGGCGACGGTCTGGCCACCGCTTTCGCCGGCCTGTTCGGCGGCCCCGCCAACACCACCTACGGCGAAAACACCGGCGTGCTGGCTCTCTCCAAGGTTTACGATCCCCGCGTGATTCGTCTGGCCGCTATTTATGCCATCATCCTCAGCTTCTCCCCCAAGTTTGACGCACTGGTGAACTCCATCCCCTCCGCCATCGTGGGCGGCGTCAGCTTCATTCTCTACGGTATGATCTCCGCCGTGGGCGTGCGGAACATCGTGGAAAATCAGGTGGATCTCACCAAGTCCCGGAACCTCATCATCGCCGCTGTCATGTTTGTCAGCGGCTTGGGCTTCAGCTCCGTGGGCGGCATCACCTTCACCGTAGGCGGCGCAGCCGTTACCCTGTCCGGCCTTGCCATCGCGGCGCTGTGCGGCGTGATCCTCAATGCTATCCTGCCCGGCAACGACTATGTGTTCGGCGCTTCTGTGCAGGGCGACAAGTCCGCCGATCTGGGCAGCTACTAAGCTTTCCCTTTCCTTATTAAATGGAGGAACGCCGTTTTCACGGCGTTCCTTTTCTTTCGGCACATTTTGCGGTATTTTGTGAGCAAACCGTTGACAAGCCGCAAAAATCCCATATAATAAGACACGAAACAACTGGATAACGCATGATAGAGGTGCGGCTGATAAAAGTAACCATCCGGCAGACAGGCATTGCGGATGGGGAAAGGATCCGCCGCCGAAGGGTCGGAACGCTGCCTGGCGAACCGATGCCTGGGTCGCCGGAAAAGATCCGGCGGTCTGTCGTCCGGGAACGGACGGGGCGCTGTCATGGATCTGTTTGAACACCCCCTCAAATGGAGTCATGATGTTCGTCATGACTCCATTTTTTATACAGCAGAACGGCGGAACTGGCTTCCGCCATGTCCGTGAGTCATTGTGCAGGATCTGGTTGACCGGGCTGTGGCCCGAAACGAAAGGAGAACCTCCATGAAAAAGCACCCCCTTCTGCGGACAGCCATTCTGGTTATGATGGCCGCCGCCCTGCTGAGCGTCAGCGCTCTGGCCGCCGGGGACGAAACTGCCGTCAACAATATGTACGGCACTTTCTGGGCGTTGATCCCCCCTGTCATTGCCATTACGCTGGCTCTGATCACCAAGGAAGCCTACAGCTCCCTGTTTATCGGCATCACCGTCGGCGCACTGTTCGCACAGAATTTCTCCCCCATCGGCGCACTGGACATGATCGTTAACGACGGTCTGGTGGCCGCCATTTCCGACAATGCCGGCATCTTCCTGTTCCTTGTGCTGCTGGGCATCATCGTGGCTCTGGTAAACGCTGCCGGCGGTTCCGCCGCATTTGGCCGCTGGGCAGCCAGAAACATCAAGACCAAGGTCGGCGCTTCTTTGGCCACCTTCGTTCTGGGAATCCTCATTTTCATTGACGACTATTTCAACTGCCTGACCGTCGGCACTGTCATGCGGCCGGTTACAGACAGCCATCGGATCTCCCGTCCCAAGCTGGCCTATCTCATTGACGCCACCGCCGCGCCGGTTTGCATGATCGCGCCCATCTCCTCCTGGGCCGCCGCTGTGTCCTCCACGGCGGAAGGTCTGGACACCGGCATCAGCGGCATCCAGCTGTTCATCAAGGCCATTCCCTATAACCTCTATTCCCTGCTGACCTTTGTGTTCATCATTGCCCTGTCTGTCATGCAGTTTGATTACGGCCCCATGAAAGCCTGCGAGCGCAAGGCGCGGGAAACCGGCGATCTCAGTATTCTGGAAAACAGCGAAACGGAAAGCGGCAGCCCCAAGGGCAAGGTCATTGACCTGCTGCTCCCCGTTCTGGTGCTGATCGCGGTCTGCACCATCGGTATGATCTATGTAGGCGGTTTCTTCGGCACAGACGCATGGGGCGGCACAGACTGCGCCGGGGACTTCATCGGTGCCTTCGGCAATACGGACGCCTTCATCGGTCTGCCCTGGGGCGGCATCATCGCATTGCTGTTCACGGTCATTTATCTGGTGGCCCGCCGGGTGGTGAGCTTCAAGGAGGCCATGGCCTGCATCCCCAAGGGCTTCAACGCCATGATCTCCCCCATCCTGATTCTGACTTTAGCTGTATCCCTGAAAGCCACCATTACCTCCCTGGGCGCCAGCGTCTATGTCCATGATCTGATGGAGGGCGCTGCCGCCGCTCTGTATTCCATGCTGCCGGCCGTTATTTTCATCGTGGCCTGCGTTCTGGCCTTTGCCTCCGGCACCTCATGGGGTACCTTCGGTATTCTGATCCCCATTGTCACCGCCATTTTCCCCGCTTCCAGTGAGCTGCTCATCATCGGCATCTCCGCCTGCTGCGCCGGCGCTGTTATGGGCGACCACTGCTCCCCCATTTCCGACACCTCTATCATGGCCTCCGCAGGCGCCCAGTGCAACCATCTGGAACACGTGGCTACACAGCTTCCCTATGTGTTGACCGTAGCCTGCGTCTGCATTGTCGGCTTCGTCGTGGCAGGTTTCGTCCAGAACGTATTTATCACATGGGCCGTCAGCTTCGTGCTGCTGATCGGCGCTCTGTTTGTGATCCGCAGCCTGACCGGGCGGAATGCCTGATCTTCCTGTTCCCCGCCATAAGAAAAGCAAAGTCCCGGCAGACAGTTTCAAGTCAGGCCGAGCAAGCAGCAAAGCGCCCCATGATGCAGGAATCATCCTGCATCATGGGGCGCAATCGATAACGTGAAAGAATCAGTATATCATGCTTAGGCAGTATCATTCAACGTCCTGCACCGTCGTCAGACCGGCTCTTTGCTTTTGAGCAAGTCTTTTAAAAGTAACCGTGTGTTGATTCCGCTCCACTCTTTCGGCCCTCCCGCCACAGAGAGCCATATTTCCGCTTCATAGCTTCTCCATAGCGGTACGCTTCCCCTTTTCTACGCTGCAAATGCTGGCGCAGCCTTGTCGATCGGCAAATCTTTCCCGTTCTCTCCCGCTTTACAGCGCCGCCATGGCCGCGTTGACGCTGTTCTCACAGGAGCGCATGGCCAGAATGGTCTTTTCCATCAGCTCCTCCACAGGCCAGCCAAGACGCTCTGCGCCGGTGTTGATGACATCCCGTGAGCAGCCTGCGGCAAACTTCTTGTCCTTGTACTTCTTTTTCAGAGAGCTGACCTCCATATCCTGCACGGACTTGCTGGGGCGCATCCGGGCAGCGGCGCCGATCAGGCCCGTCAGCTCATCGGCGGCAAAAAGCACCTTCTCCATCTCATGCTCCGGCTCCACATCGCAGCAGATCCCGTAGCCATGGGAGCAAACGGCGTGGATCAGCTCCTCGGAGCAGCCGATCTCCCGCAGAAGCTCCGGGGCCTTGATGCAGTGCTGCTCCGGCCATTTTTCAAAGTCCACATCGTGGAGCAGTCCCACGGTGGCCCAGAAATCGGCGTCCTCGCCGTACCCCAGTTCGTTGGCATACCACCGCATGGTGCCCTCCACCGTCAATCCGTGCTGGATGTGAAAGGGTTCCTTGTTGTACTTTTTCAGAAGCGCCAGGGCTTCTTCTCTGGCAGGGCAGGCTTTCATTTCATATCTCTCCTTTGATCGTCCGCTTATTTCAATGTCTCCGGCTCCGGGTCGGAGGGCAGTGTCAGGAAATAGTCGTAATAGGGCAGCAGGAACTCATAGCCCCTCTTGATCCGATCCACCACATCCCGGCAGAACAGCTCGTCCGTCAGCTTGTCCTCATGGGTGATGCCGATGGACTTCAGCTGAAACCACGGCTCCAGCAGTTCTGACGGCGCACCGGCCTTGGGCCGCTTGTAGGTATTGCCGCTCAGAGTGAATTCCGTCTGGTCGTGCAGGGCGCGGGTCAGCTTTTCTATGGGCTTGGGGTCCCGCTGGATCCGGGCGCGGAGCTTGGCCATATCCATAGGGCGGGCCATCCAGCAGCTCATGCCGTACCCCCAGTAGTCCGGCCCCAGCTCAAACCAGAAGGTAGGCCGGGTAGTCCAGTCCTCCGCAGGGCGTTCCACGCAGAACCACAGGTGATCCTTGTAGGGGCCGCGGCCATGGAGCCGCCGGGCGTCCCGGTAAATCCGGGTCACTTTGCACACCATGGGGTCATCCGGCCGCTTTTCCGAAAGGAATTCATAAATTTCCCCGCCCAGCTCCTTCATGGGGTTGTAAAATTCTTTCTGATAAATCTCCTTGTGGGCTTCAAACCATGGGCGCTCGTTGTTGAAGCGAATCCCCCACATGAAGTCCACCGTAGCATCGGTAAATCCGGTAAACATGGTTTTCCTCGCAATCGTTTTTCATACTGCGGCTATTGTAGCACAGCCGCCTGCGGCAGCGCAACAGGAAAACTGTACAATTCCCACCTGCTTAATGGGATTTTCAGCAATCGCGCCGCCGGTTCATACCTGCGCGGCGCACGGCGCATCGATCCCGAAGCGCTCCTGCCAGCGCCGCAGGCCGTTTCTGCGCAAAAAAACTCCGGCCCATGGGCCGGAGTTTTTTATCCTTGCAGATTATTCTGCGGCATAGACGGAAGCCTGCTTCCGATCCTTGCCCAGACGCTCAAAGCGCAGGGTGCCGTCCACCTTGGCAAACAGGGTGTCATCGGTGCCGATGCCCACGTTGGTGCCGGGATGGATCTTGGTGCCGCGCTGGCGAACCAGAATGTTGCCGGCCTTGACGAACTGGCCGTCTGCACGCTTGGCGCCCAGACGCTTGGAGTTGGAGTCACGACCGTTCTTGGTGGAGCCGCCGCCCTTCTTATGGGCGAAGAACTGCAAACCGATCATCATCATGATAAAGGACCATCCTTTCTTAGAGATTTCAGGGAGGATTTACTCCTCCTCCAGAACTTCGACGTTTTCAGGATACTCGTCATGGAGCTGGGTGAAGTAGACCATCATGCCCGTCAATAGCGCCTGACAGGTACTCTCCGCCGTCTGGCCGAGGCTTCCTGGCAGATGGAGGGAAATGGATGCGTCACTCTCCCGCACCTTCACGGTGGCCGCCAGTCCCAGCACATCGTTCACCGTGGCTTCCGCCAGACGAACGGCACTGGTAATCGCCGCGCAGACAATGTCCGCACCGGCTTCGGCATATCCGCTGTGGCCCTTGACTTCAAAGCCGGTCACGCGGCTGCCCTGACTGTAGAAGGTGATGGTGGTCATGCTCAGACGGAGATCTTGCCGATCTCAACCTTAGTGTAAGGCTGACGATGGCCCTGACGCTTGCGGTAACCCTTCTTGGGATTATACTTGAAGATGCGGATCTTCTTGCCCTTGCCGTTCTTCACGATCTTGGCCTCCACGGAAGCGCCCTCCACAACGGGGGTGCCGAAGGTAGCCTTCTCACCGTCGATGATGGCCAGGACCTGCTCGAACTTCACGGTATCGCCAGCCTCGTTGTCCAGCTTCTCGATGTAGATCACATCGCCCTCGGACACCTTGTACTGCTTGCCGCCAGTCACGATAATTGCGTTCATTTGTTTCAACTCCTTCATTACGGGCTCGCTGTCGGGGGCGGCGCGCAGGGCGCACTTACAGACCCATTCAAAGCGGCTCTATTATTATATCTGCGGACAGTCTGCTTGTCAACGGTTTTTGTCAAAAAATAATTTGTTTTTTTTGCATTTTTGGAGGAATAACCCATCAGAAGTCTGGAAAAACTATGCTCTGTACGCAGACTGTGAAAGGAGGTTCGTTCCATGCAGGAGAAAAATCGGGAAACCAATCAGAAAAATGCCCAGAAGGATCCCAGCGAGCAGAAGAACCAGAAGAACGACCGTAAGTAAGCGTTTCTTTGCAAACAGGCCCGGACAAAAGTCCGGGCCTGTCTGCTGCGCGGCAAAACGCCTGCCGCAGCGCAGGATCTGCCTGATTGGCCGCCGGAAACCGCCTTACATATGGCAGACCGGATCAGAACAGGCCGGTGATGACCCCGTTCTCGTCCACGTCGATTTTCTCGGCGGCAGGAACTTTGGGCAGGCCCGGCATGGTCATGATGTCGCCGGTGAGAGCCACGATGAAGCCGGCACCGGCGCTGACCTTCAGATTCCGCACCGTGACGGTGAAATTCTCAGGCGCACCCAGCAGCGTGGGATCGTCCGACAGGGAATACTGGGTCTTGGCCATGCAGATAGGCAGATCTCCAAAGCCCAGCTCCGCAAGCTGCTGCGCCTGCTTCCGGGCATTGGGCGTCAGCACTGCCTGTGCGCCGCCGTAAACCCGGCGCACAATGGCGTTGAGCTTTTCCGTCAGGGGCGCATCATCCGGATAAGCGAAGGAAAACGCCTCCGGCCGGGACGCTTCGCACAGCCGCACCACTTCCTCTGCCAGCGCCATGCCGCCCTCGCCGCCCTTGGCCCACACCTCGGACCGCACGGCGTTGACGCCCAGCTCCCGGCATTTGTCCTCCACCAGCTGAAGTTCGGCTTCCGTATCGGTGGGGAATGCGTTGACAGCCACCACGCAGGGCAGATGGAAGGTGTTCTGAATGGTATCCACATGATGGAGCAGATTGGGCAGGCCTTTTTCCAGCGCGTCCAGATTTTCCGTGTTCAGCTCCGCCTTGGCTGCGCCGCCGTGGTGCTTCAAGGCCCGGACGGTGGCCACAACCACCACGGCGCTGGGCTTCAGTCCTGCCAGACGGCACTTGATGTCCAGGAATTTCTCCGCGCCCAGATCTGCGCCGAATCCGGCCTCGGTCACGGCATAGTCTCCCAGACGCAGAGCCATCCGGGTGGCGGTAACTGAATTGCAGCCGTGGGCGATGTTGGCAAAGGGACCGCCGTGGACGAAGGCAGGGGTTCCCTCCAGCGTCTGAACCAGATTGGGCTTCAGGGCGTCCTTCAAAAGAGCGGTCATGGCGCCCTCCGCCTTCAGGTCGTGAGCGGTGACGGGCTTCCCGTCATAGGTGTAGGCCACCACCATCCGTCCCAGCCGGGCTTTCAGGTCGGGGATGTCCGACGCAAGGCACAGCACCGCCATGACCTCGCTGGCCACGGTGATATCAAAGCCGTCCTCCCGCGGAACGCCCTGCATCCGGCCTCCCAGACCGTCCACAATGTGGCGGAGCTGGCGGTCGTTCATGTCCACCGCCCGCTTCCATGTGATCTGCTTGGGGTCAATGCCCAGCGCGTTGCCCTGCTGAATGTGATTATCCAGCATGGCGGCCAGCAGGTTGTTGGCCGCGCCGATGGCGTGGAAATCGCCGGTGAAATGGAGGTTGATGTCCTCCATAGGCACCACCTGCGCGTAGCCGCCGCCGGCTGCGCCGCCCTTGACGCCGAACACCGGCCCCAGAGAGGGTTCCCGGAGGGCGGCAATGGCGTTTTTGCCCAGCCGCCGCAGGCCGTCGGTCAGACCGACGGTGGTGGTGGTCTTGCCCTCGCCTGCGGGCGTGGGATTGATGGCCGTCACCAAAATCAGCTTGCCGTCCGGGCGCTTGCTGTCCCGTAGCAGGCGGTAATCCACCTTGGCCTTATAGCGGCCATAGCACTCCAGATACTGCTCCTCAACCCCGGCCAGCGCGGCGATCTCCGTGATGGGCCGCATCCGGCACTGCTGGGCAATTTCAATATCAGTCATCTTCTCAGAATCCTCCCTTACATCTCAGATCAGTCAAAATACTTCTTTGCGGAAGCAAACAGCTTCATATCATACACGCCGCTGATATTTCTGTAAATACCGTCGGCAATGCGCTCGGAATGGCCCATTTTTCCCAGCACGCGGCCGTCCGGGGAGGTTATGCCCTCCACAGCCCAGGCGGAACCGTTGGGGTTCACGTCCACATCCATGCTGGGAACGCCGTTCAGATCCACATACTGCGTTGTGATCTGGCCGTTGGCCGCCAGCTTTTCCAGTAGCTCCGGGCGGCACAGGAACCGGCCCTCGCCATGGGAAATGGGAACCGTATAGACGTCGCCCACCTCGGTGCCTGCCAGCCACGGGGACTTGTTGGAGGCGATCCGGGTACGTACCAGACGGGACTGGTGGCGGCTGATGGTGTTGAACGTCAGCGTGGGGCAGGCATCGTCCGTGTCGATGATCTCGCCGAAGGGAACCAGTCCCAGCTTGATCAGCGCCTGAAAACCGTTGCAGATGCCGAGCATTAGGCCGTCTCTGTTTTTCAGCAGATCCATGGTGGCGTCCCGCACCTCCGGGTTGCGGAAAAATGCGGTGATAAATTTGGCGGAGCCGTCCGGCTCGTCGCCGCCGGAGAAGCCGCCGGGGACAAAGATGATCTGGCTCTTCCGGGCCGCCTGTGCAAATCGGCTGACCGAATCGGCCACGCCCTGCGGAGACTGGTTGTTCATCACAAGGATCTCAGGGGCCAGTCCGGCCCGCCGGACAGCCCGCGCAGAATCATATTCGCAGTTGGTGCCGGGGAACACGGGGATCAGGACTCTGGGAACCGCCGCCCCCACCTTGGGGGTCACGCGGGACACCGCCGGGGCGGAGAGAACCGGGACCGGCGTTTCATCCGCCGCGGTACGGGTGGGATAGACGGTTTCCAGAACTTCTTCATTCAGCCGCAGCAGTTCGGCAATGGAGGCCGTGTCCTCCCCGATGGTGATGACCGGCTCCGCAGTGGTAACACCCAGCTTCACAGCGCAGTCCACATCCTCCGTCAGTTCCGCCACAATGGCGCCGGGACGCAGGGTATTCCAGTCAAGGGCGGCAGTTTCCGCGGTGAAGCCGATCTCATTGCCGAAGGACATCTTCATGACCGCTTCCGCAAGGCCGTTTTCCACGGCCCACGCGGCCTTCACCCGGCCGTTCAGCGCCAGCGCGTGAAGCTCCTCCCACGCGCGCTTTGTGCTTTCGGCATCCGTACCGGCAAAGAGGTAAACAGGGTGTCCAGCCTCCTTGAATTCGGGAGACAGCACCTCGCCGGTTTTCAGGGGGGCAATGGCAAAGGAGATCAGCGTGGGCGGCACGTCCAGATCCAAAAAGGTGCCGGACATGGAGTCCTTGCCGCCGATGGCGGCAGCGCCCAGCTCCAGCTGTGCGTCCACCGTACCCAGAAGGGCCGCAAAGGGCTTGCCCCAGCGCTCCGGCTCGCTGCGGAGCTTTTCAAAGAACTCCTGGAACGTCAGGTAGGCTTTCCGATAATCAGCGCCGGCAGCAGCCAGCTTTGCCATGGAGGTATAAACGGCGTTGTATGCGCCGGTATAGGGGTCTGTGCAGGTCTGCTCCGGGTCGCAGCCCCACGCCATCACGCTGGCCTGATCGGTTTCTTCGCCGGGCAGCACCGGGAACACCGCAGCCATGGCCTGAGCAGGCGTGCGCTGGTTTTTTCCGCCGAAAGGCATCAGGATGGAGCCTGCGCCGATGGTACTGTCAAACCGCTCCGTCAGTCCCCGGCGGGAGGCGCTCTTCAGGCTGCCTGCCATCTCCCGCAGAGAGGTAAACTGCGCTTTTTCCAGAGGGGTGCGGTCTTTCCGAGCCACGCGTACCTCCGCGTGCTTCACAGCGCCGTTGGTGTTCAGGAACGCGCGGGAGAGGTCGGCAATGACGGTGCCGTTCCACTCCATGACCATCCGGGGGCTTTCCGTGACCACGGCCACCTGATAAGCCTCCAGATTTTCCGCTTCGGCGGCTGCAATGAACTTTGCCGCGTCCTCTGGGGCCACCACCACAGCCATCCGCTCCTGAGATTCGGAAATAGCCAGCTCCGTGCCGTCCAGACCATCGTACTTCTTGCGGACGGCATCCAGATTGATCTTCAGACCGTCTGCCAGCTCGCCGATGGCCACGGACACGCCGCCTGCGCCAAAATCGTTGCAGCGCTTGATGAGCCGGGTGACATCCCCGTTGCGGAACAGGCGCTGGATCTTCCGCTCCTCCGGGGCGTTGCCCTTCTGCACCTCGGAAGCCATGGTGCTGAGGGATTTCAGGTTGTGGCTCTTGGAGGAGCCGGTTGCGCCGCCGATGCCGTCCCGGCCGGTGCGGCCGCCCAGCAGGATCACCACATCGCCGGGGACAGGGGCTTCCCGCCGGACGTTGCAGGCCGGTGCGGCGGCTACCACCGCGCCGCATTCCAGCCGCTTGGCAACATAGCCAGGGTGATACAGCTCCGCCACATGGCCGGTGGCAAGGCCGATCTGATTGCCGTAGGAAGAATAGCCCGCCGCCGCAGTCTGGCACAGCTTCCGCTGTGGCAGCTTGCCGGGCAGGGTCTGATCCAGCGGTGCGCGGGGGTCTCCCGCTCCCGTGACCCTCATGGCCTGATGCACATAAGCCCGGCCGGACAGAGGATCACGGATGCAGCCGCCGATGCAGGTGGCCGCGCCTCCGAAGGGTTCGATCTCTGTGGGATGGTTATGGGTCTCATTTTTGAACATCAGCAGCCAGTCCTGTGTCTGGCCGTTGACATCCGCTTTCACATGGATGGAGCAGGCGTTGATCTCCTCGCTCTCGTCCAGTTCCGGCAGCATCCCCCGCTTTTTCAGGACTTTTGCGCCAATGGTGGCCAGATCCATCAAGGTCTGGGGACGTTTTGCCGCCTTTTCCGCGCCGTAGACCTCCACGCGGGCATCCAGATAGCGCCGGTAGGCGGCCTCAATGGCCTCGTCGTGGATCTCCACCCGGTCAAGATGGGTGGAGAAAGTGGTGTGGCGGCAGTGGTCGGACCAGTAGGTATCCACCACCCGGATCTCGGTAATGGTGGGATCCCGCCGCTCCTCATCCCGGAAATAGGCCTGCAAAAACTTCAGATCGTCCAGATCCATGGCAAGGCCCAGATCTTCCCGCAGGGCGTCCAGTCCGGCGGCGTCCATGGCGGTAAAGCCAGTGATGGTGCGGACGGAGGTGGGAACCGTGTACTCCATCCGCAGGGTTTCCGGCAGATCCAGAGACGCCTCCCGGCTCTCCACCGGGTTGATGACATACTGCTTGACAGCTTCCAGCTCCTGCGGGGTCAGCGTCCCCTCCAGCGCGTAGACTCTGGCCGTCCGCACAGCGGGGCGCTCCCCCTGAGAGAGAATCTGGATGCACTGGGCGGCGGAATCCGCCCGCTGGTCAAATTGACCCGGCAGATACTCCACCGCAAACACCGCGTCACCCTGAGGGACCTGATCGGTCACGAGATCCAGCTGCGGCTCGGAGAGCACCGTTTTCACGGCGTAATCAAACAGCTCCCGGCTGATCCCCTCCAGATCGTAGCGGTTGTACAGCCGCAGACCTGTCAGGGAACGGATGCCGAGGAACGCCCGCAGATCATGCTGCAAAGCGCGGGCCTCGTTGGCCAGCTCCGCTTTTTTCTCTACATAAACTCTGTAAACCATGGGTGGTGTCTCCCTTCAGTGTCCCAGCGCTTTCAAAGCCCGCTGGCCGATATCATGCCGGTAGAATACATTTCCGAAGTGAATGGTCTCCACCCGCCCATAGGCCTGCGCCACAGCGCTTTTCAGATCTGCCGCCGTGGCGGTCACGCCCAAAACCCGGCCTCCGCTGGTCAGCAGGCGGCCATTTTCGGTTTTTGCGCCCGCCACATATACATACGGCGCGGCTTCGGCGGGGATGGTAATCTCAAAGCCCTTTTCGTAGTGTTCCGGGTAGCCCTCGGAGGCCATGATCACGCAGCAGGCGGCTCCCTTGGAGAAGCGCACCTCCGTCTCCGCCAGCGTGCCGTTCCGGCAGGCCTGCATGATCGTCAGCAGGTCGCTTTCCAGCAGCGGGAGGACCACCTGCGTCTCCGGGTCGCCGAAGCGGCAGTTGTACTCAATGACCTTGGGGCCGTCAGGCGTGAGCATCAGTCCGAAGTAAAGACAGCCCCGGAAGGTGCGTCCCTCCGCGTTCATGGCCCGCAGGGTCGGCAGGAAAATGGTCTCCATGCACGTCTGTGCAATCTCGTCCGTGTAATAGGGGTTGGGGGCGATCGTCCCCATACCGCCGGTGTTGAGTCCCTTATCGCCGTCGTGAGCCCGCTTGTGATCCATGGAAGAAACCATGGGGACAACGGTCTTGCCGTCGGTAAAGCTGAGGACAGAGACCTCCGGGCCGGTGAGGAATTCCTCGATCACCACCTGATTGCCGCTGTCGCCGAAGGCCTTGTCCAGCATGATGGTCTCCACTGCCCGGAGCGCGTCCTCGCGGGTCTCCGCAATCAGGACGCCCTTGCCCAGCGCAAGGCCGTCGGCCTTGATAACAATGGGCAGGCGGCAGGTCTTTACATAGTCCTGCGCTGCAGCGGCATCCTCGAACACCTCATACTGTGCGGTGGGAATCCCGTATTTTTTCATCAGGTTTTTGGAAAAAACCTTGCTGCCTTCAATAACGGCAGCCTTTGCTTCGGGGCCGAAGCAGGGAATACCTGCATCTTCCAGCGCATCCACCGCGCCCAGCACCAGCGGATCGTCCGGCGCTACCACGGCAAAGCCGATCTGATGCGCCTTGGCAAACTCCACCTGCGCGGAAATATCCTTGGTGCCGATTTCCGGCACACAGACGGCGTCGGCGGTCATACCGCCGTTTCCGGGCAGTGCATAAATCGTCCCTACGCCGGGATTTTCCTTCAGTTTTTTTACGATGGCGTGCTCCCGCCCGCCGCCGCCAATCACAAGAATATCCATGGTCGGCCTCCTTGAATTAGATTGCCTGTTCTCACTCCGGCGCAAACCGGCGCAGAACGAGGCGCAGCGAAATGAATCAGCGTCCGGGTTTGTCCGGACGCGAAGAATCCGGAACTTACGGTGCGTTAATGGTGGAACAGCCGCATCCCGGTAAAGGCCATCACTATGCCGTATTTATCGGCGGTGGCGATGACGTGATCATCCCGGATGGAGCCGCCCGGCTCGGCGATATACGCAACGCCGGACTTCCGCGCCCGCTCCACATTGTCGCCGAAGGGGAAAAATGCGTCGCTGCCCACGGTGACGCCGGACTGGGTGGCGATCCACGCCTTCTTCTCCTCCGCCGTCAGGATCTCAGGCTTCACCTTGAAAGTGTTCTGCCACACGCCGTCCGCCAGCAGATCCTCATATTCGTCGGAGGTATAGATGTCAATGGCGTTGTCCCGGTCCGGGCGGCGGATGTTGTCCACAAACTGCAGGCCCAGCACCTTGGGATGCTGGCGCAGATACCAGTTATCCGCCTTTTGGCCGGCCAGACGGGTGCAGTGGATGCGGCTCTGCTGCCCGGCGCCCACGCCGATGGCCTGTCCGTTCTTCACATAGCAGACGGAATTGGACTGGGTATATTTCAGCGTAATGAGGGACACGACCATGTCGATCTTCGCCTGCTCCGGCAGTTCCTTATTCTTTGTAACAAGGTTGGTCAGCAGGCTCTCATCGATTTTGAAATTATTGTGTCCCTGCTCAAAGGTGACGCCGAACACATCCTTGCACTCCTGCGGCGCGGGGATGTAGGCCGGGTCGATCTGGATCACATTATAGCAGCCTTTTTTCTTGGTTTTCAAGATCTCCAGTGCTTCCGGCGTATAACCTGGCGCAATGATGCCGTCAGACACCTCCGCTTTGAGATACCGGGCGGTGTCGGCATCGCAGACATCGGACAGCGCCGCCCAGTCTCCGTAGGAGCAGAGCCGGTCGGCACCTCTGGCGCGGATATAGGCGCAGGCAATGGGACTGAGATCCGCATCGTCCTCCACAAAGTAGATCTTCCGGTCGGTATCGCTGAGGGGCAGACCCACGGCGGCGCCGGCGGGAGAGACGTGCTTGAAGCTGGCGGCAGAGGGCAGGCCGGTGGCCTCCTTCAGTTCCTTTACCAGCTGCCAGGAGTTGAAAGCGTCCAGCAGATTGATATAGCCGGGTTTGCCGTTCAGAACCTGAATAGGCAGGTCGCTGCCGTCCTTCATGAAAATGCGGGCGGGCTTCTGGTTGGGGTTGCAGCCGTATTTCAGTTCCAGTTCGTTCATATCACACACTCCTCAATCCCCGGAATTCTTGTTGAACAGTCTGACGTTGCCGTTCACATTGGTATAGAGAGACACCTTATTGTCCGCATTCAGAGCCGTCCAGACCTCCTCCGGCTCCGGGACGGTGACCTCCAGCGGCTCGCCGGCAAAGGTGGGCAGCGGGCTGCCGTCTCCCTGATAGGTGCTGATAAAATAGCCGGTCTGCTCATCGCAGCCCTCATAGCAGAAGAATTCCCGCAGGCAGCGGCCGTGGTTATGCTTCAGGATGGACAGTTCAAAGGAGCCGTCGCCGTTGATCAGGGCGGAAATGCGGGGCGTCCAGTTCGGCTCGTCCGGCTCATACTTCCGGGTCATCAGGCCCTTGCGGAAATCGCCGTACTGGCAGATGGTGTCCGTCTGGTCGCCGTTGGTGACCACCAGCGCGTCTCCCATCCTGCGGACGGGGTGGTAAATAATGAGGCTGGGGTCCGTCAGCAGAGCGGGATCATAGGCTTCCGTGCGGATGCCGTCCTCCGTTTTTACAAACACCCGGTTGCGGCTGTTGGCGCTGCGGCCCATGATGAAATAATACACGCGGCCCTTCCCCACCAGAATGCCCCGGCCGGGGTAAGGATTTTCCCGCAGGAAGGTAAGAAAATCAAGCATTGTCCTGCTCCTTTCCAATTTGTTCCGAGATCATTTCCGCCGCCTGCGGCAGCAGCTTCCATTCCGCCTGCTCCATGACCCGGCGCTGCAGGGTCTCCGGCGTGTCGTCCGGCTCGATCTCCACCGCCTTTTGCAGCAGGATCTTTCCGCCGTCCGGGATTTCGTTGACAAAATGCACCGTCGCCCCCGTGACCTTTACGCCCCGGCGCAGGGCGGCCTCGTGTACCTTCAGGCCGTACATCCCCTTGCCGCAGAACGCAGGGATCAGGGAGGGATGGATATTCAGAATCCGTTCCGGCCACTGCGCGGTAAACGCCGCGCTGAGGATGGTGAGGAAGCCCGCCAGAACGATAAGGTCGATCTGATGCGCGGCCAGCTCTTCGGAGAGCCGGACCTCAAAGGCTTCCTGACTGCCGCAGGCTTTCTTGGAAACCGTGCAGGCCGGAACGCCGGCCTTCGCCGCCCGTTCCAGCGCATAAGCCCCCGGATTGGATGAGACCACCAGCGCGATCTCGCCGTGGGGCAGTTTCCCTGCCGCCTGCGCGTCCAGCAGAGCCTGCAAATTGGTGCCGCCGCCGGAAACCAGCACGGCAATATTCGCTTTCTTCATGTTTTATGCCTCCTTTGCCAGCAGCCGGAGCGCCGGGACAAACAGACCGCCCAGCGTATTCCCCAGAATCACCAGAGCCAGAAAAACAGTCCCCCCGGCCGTGAACTTCCCCGCAAGGAACCAGTAGAACAGATCCGCTACGGAATGTTCAAATCCGCTGAGGATGAATACCGGCACGCAGAGGATCACGCCCAGCAGGGTTCCCTTCTCTTTATACACCGCCACGGCGGTATACATCAAGACGCCGCAGAAAAAAGCCGCAATCAGTGCCGGCAGCGGCGCCATGGACAGCTTCTTTTCCCAGAGTGCCGCGGCCTTCTCCGCAAGCTCCGGCCGCGCACAGGCGATCAGGCGGCCCGTCAGCAGCGTGCCGGCCAGATTTCCCGCCAGCGTGACCAGCAGCGACAGCGCGTATGCGCCGCTGCGCTCCTCCGCCAGATAGCCGACCCGGCCTGTAAAGAGAAACAGTCCCATGCAGCAGATGGCAAGCAGTCCCACGGAAAACAGGACCGCCCCCACATAGCGGTTCTCACAGGAGAGAAACACCGTGCCGCCGATGCCGATGAATACCCCCGCCGGCAGGGAAAGCAGCGCGGCGCGTCTCAGCACAGCGTCACCTTTTCGCCGCCGGAGACGATCTCGCCGACGACATAAGCGCCGCAGTCCAGTGCAGCAATGGCCCGGTCGGCGTCCTCTTTCGGCACCACCACGGTCATACCCACGCCCATATTGAAGGTGTTGAACATATCATGTTCGGAAATATTACCCTGCTCCTGAAGCATTTTGAAGATGGCAGGGGTGCGGACGGCGGCCTTGTCGATCTTGGCCCCCAGTCCCTCCGGGATGCAGCGGGGGATGTTTTCAAAGAAGCCGCCGCCGGTGATATGGCTGACGCCCTTGACGTCCGCCGCCTCCATGCAGCGGAGAACCGGCTTGACATAAATCACGGTGGGCTCCAGCAGCGCCTCGCCCAGCGTGCGTCCCAGTTCGGGAACGTGCCAGTCCAATGCGGCGTGCTCCACGTCAAAGACCTTGCGAACCAGAGAGAAGCCGTTGGAGTGGATGCCGCTGGAGGGCAGTGCAAGGATCACGTCGCCGGGGGCCATGCGGCTGTTGTCAATGACCTTAGGCTTATCCACGATGCCCACGGAGAAACCGGCCAGATCATAGTCGCCGGCGGCCATCATGCCGGGATGCTCCGCCGTCTCGCCGCCGATGAGGGCGCAGCCGGACTGCACGCAGCCCTCTGCCACGCCGGAGACGATGGACGCCACCTTCTCCGGCTCGTTTTTGCCGATGGCGATGTAGTCCAGAAAGAACAGGGGCTTTGCGCCGCAGCAGATGATGTCGTTGACGCACATGGCCACGCAGTCGATGCCGATGGTATCATGCTTGTCCAGCAGCTGGGCAATGCGGATCTTGGTGCCGACGCCGTCGGTGCCGGACACCAGAACAGGCTCCGCCATGCCCTTGATATCAGGGGCAAACAGGCCGCCGAAGCCGCCGATGTCGGACACCACGCCGGGGATCATCGTCCGCGCCACATGGCGCCGCATCAGCTTGACGCCCTCGTAGCCCGCTTCAATATTGACTCCGGCCTCCCGGTAGCTGTCAGAAAAACTACGCATATCACGCTTTCCTTTCACTGATTTTGCATTCAAAACGGTCCTTGCCGCTGTCCTGCGGAATGGCTGTGGGATATCCGCCGCCGAAGCAGGCGGTGCAGAAGCCGCCCTGCGTGTTGTCCGCCAGCTTCACCACGTCCTCAATGCTGAGATATCCCAGAGAATCCACGCCGATGATCTCGGCGATCTCCTCCACGGTGTGGTGGTTGGCGATGAGCTTGTTCTTGTCGTCGATGTCCGTGCCGTAATAGCACTCCGACACGAAGGGCGGCGCACTGACCCGCATATGGATCTCCTTGGCCCCGGCCTTTCGCAGCAGATCGATGGTGCGGCGGCAGGTGGTACCCCGAACGATGGAATCGTCGATCAGAACCACCCGCTTGCCCTCCACCACGGAGCGGATGGGGTTGAGCTTGATATTGACCTCGTTTTCCCGCATATCCTGCGTGGGGGAGATAAAGGTGCGGCCGATGTATTTGTTTTTGATGAAGCCCATGCCGTAGGGGATGCCGGACTGCCGGGCATAGCCCATGGCGGCATCCAGCCCGGAATCCGGCACGCCGATGACGATATCCGCCTGCACGGGATGCTCCAGCGCCAGAAATGCGCCGGCCCGCTGGCGGGCGATGTGAACGCTGCTGCCGTCGATCACGGAATCGGGCCGGGCAAAATAGATGAACTCAAACACGCACAGCCGCTTCTCGGCCTTGCCGCAGTGGGAGGTGTCGGAGCGGACGCCGTTTTTGTCGGCGACCACGATCTCGCCGGGGAGGATATCCCGGTCAAACTCCGCGCCGATGGCGTCCAGCGCACAGGATTCGGAGGCAAACACCACGCTGCCGTCCTTCAGATGTCCCATGCACAGCGGGCGGAACCCGTGGGGGTCCCGGACGGCGATCAGCTTGGTGGGCGAGGAGATCACCAGCGAATAGGCCCCCTCGATGTGTCCCATGGCGGCGGAAACGGCCGCCTCGATGGAGGATGTTTTCAGCCGTTCCTGCACAATGATATAGGCGATAACCTCGGAATCCGTGGTGGTATGGAAAATGGAGCCGTTGCTCTCCAGCTTCTGCCGCAGCTCCTGCGAGTTGGTGAGGTTGCCGTTGTGGGCCAGCGCCATCCGGCCCTTGAAATGGTTCACCAGAATGGGCTGGACGTTCCGCTTGTTGTCGCTGCCGGTGGTGCCGTAGCGCACATGGCCCACAGCGATGCTGCCGGTTCCCAGCGCCTGAAGCCGCTCCTTGGGGAATACCTCGCTGACCAGCCCCACGTCCCGGTAGGCCGTAAAAACGCCGTCGTCGTTCACAGCGATGCCGGCGCTTTCCTGCCCCCGGTGCTGAAGAGCATACAGTGCGTAGTATGCAAGGGACGCCACATCCGTGGTCTCCCTTGCAAAGACGCCGAACACGCCGCATTCCTCATGGATGTGGCGTTCCCGGATCACGCCGTCCGGGGCGGCGGTACGCTCAGTCCGCATCGTGATCCAGCAGGCGCTTCATGACTTCGGCGTAAGCGTCCTCCACGCCGCCCATATCCCGGCGGAAGCGGTCCTTGTCCAGCTTTTCGCGGGTCTTGGCGTCCCACAGGCGGCAGGTGTCGGGGCTGATCTCGTCCGCCAGAACGATCTGGCCGTCGGCGGTCTTGCCGAATTCCAGCTTGAAGTCCACCAGCGTCACACCGCATTCAGCCCAGAAAGCCTTCAGGGTCTCATTGACGGCGAAGGCGTACTTCTTGATCAGCTCGATCTCCTCCCAGGTAGCCAGCTTCAGCGCCACGGCATGGTAGGCATTCAGCAGGGGATCGTGAAGATCGTCGTTCTTGTAGGAAAACTCGATGGTGGGCTGATCGAACACGATGCCCTCCTCCACGCCGTAGCGGGAGGCGAAGTGACCGGCGGAAATATTGCGGACAATGACCTCCAGCGGCACGATGGAGACCTTCTTCACCACGGTGTCCCGCTCAGAAAGTTCCTTGACAAAATGGGTGGGGATCCCGGCCTTTTCCATCTTCGCCATCAGGCGGTTGGTCATCTGGTTGTTGATAACGCCCTTGCCCACAATGGTGCCTTTTTTCAGGCCGTCCAGTGCGGTGGCGTCATCCTTGTAGGATACGATCACCAGGGTGGGATCCTCCGTTGCATAAACCTTCTTGGCCTTTCCTTCGTACAGCTGCTCTTTCTTTTCCATCATACATTCTCCTTATGTAAAATTGATTTGTCAGTTTGAAAGGTGCTTCCTATTTTTTATTGAAACCGCGCCTGTAATTCCGCATCTGCTTCCAGAACGGCGGCCTTTTCTCTGGCGCGGGCCTCGTCCAGCTGCCGGACCAGCTCCGGGTCGGACACCGCCAGGATCTGGATCGCCAGCAGGGCAGCATTCTTCGCCCCGTCGATGGCCACCGTGGCCACCGGGATGCCGCTGGGCATCTGGACGGTTGCCAGCAGGGCGTCCATGCCGTCCAGCTTGGCGCTGCTGCACGGGATTCCGATCACCGGCAGCGTGGTATTGGCCGCCATGGCCCCGGCCAGATGGGCCGCCATTCCTGCCGCCGCAATGATCACAGAAAAACCGCCCTCCCGTGCCGAGGCGGCGAATTCTCTTGCCTCATTCGGACACCGGTGGGCGGACAGCACGCGTACTTCCGTCTGGATATGATAGTCTTTCAGCACATTGATCGCCTTTTCCACAACCGGCAGATCGCTTTTGCTGCCCATCACAACTGCAACCTTATTCATGGTAGCGCCTCCTGCTCCAATCAGTTTGACCGCCCCGGAACGCGGCAGCGGCTTTGCATTAAAAATATAGCATGGTATTACCTATTTGTCCATTCGGCAGGACGGAGAATCCCGCCGCCTCCATTACTGATTTTTTTATAATTTTGCATATATATTAGTTCTTCTTATAGCTGCTACCACTTTTCCCGACGAGAAACCCGCTTTTTCAGCAATGCAGGATTTCTCCCCGCCGTAAGGATATGCCCCGTTTCCCAATGACATTTCATAATAGAAAACGGCGTGACCGAAGTCACGCCGTCAGTGTGCCGAAAAAGCTTTTTCTTCCCGCCAAGCAAGCTTTCAAATATTGCAGACGTTTTGAATCACGCCCGATGTGAATGGTGCAGGGCGCATTTTTCGGATTCCCCCGTTTACTGCAGCTCTGCGCCTGTCTGCTTCCCGAACACCACAAACAGGTTGGACACGTCGCCGGAAACGTCGATCGTGTCGTACTGTTCTGCGGGTTCGGTCATATTCTCATCCTTATATAAGTGGACGCCCTCCCGCGCGGTCTGGAAATAGACCTGCGTATCATGGGCCACAGGATACCAGTACACTGCCTGATTTTCACCCATATAGTCCACGATCACGCTCAGCTCGCAATAATCCGTGCCGCCGGTAATGGTCTGGAACGGGGAGACCGCCGGGGAATCCGGCTCATCATAGGCGTACTGGATCTGCGTCACGCCCATGGGGGAATCGTCCGCCGTGCTGTAGCTGTAAACGTCCATCGCATACAGCTCGCAGGTGTCCGGGTCTGCATAGTAGTAGATCAGATCGTAGCTGTCCGATACATCCCGATATGTGACCCTGACCGTCAGGATCGCCGCGCCGTCCTGCCACGAGGCATCCGTCAGCACTGCTTCCGCGCCGTCCTGCATCGCCGGATCGTCTCCCACCGTGATGATGCCGTCATACTCGTCCGCCGGGCAGACGGTCATATAGAGATTGCCGCCATCCCCGTCCATGGCATACAGTGCGCCGGAATACACCTGATCCGCATGGCCTTCCTCATAATACTTGCCGCCGTCACGGTCGGTAAACTCCCGGAAGGACTGCAAAAAGCCGTTCTCCATGGTATAACTGCTCAGAGTGGAGCTGACAGGTGTTTCGTCGCCCTCCTGCTCATACAGTTCCGTTTTGATCTCCACGGCGCTGTGGTTTTTCAGCAGATTCTCGATTTTATTGGCTTCCATCACCTGACCCAGCGTCATATCCGGCTTCGTCTCCTCTGCCGGAGTCTCCGGCGCAGGCTCCTCTCCCGGCTGCTGCGTATCCGCCGGGGTCTTTGCGCCGCAGCCGGTCAGCAGCGCCATGATACAGGCAGCCGTTAAAATCCGTTTCATCCAATTATTCCGCATTTTTTCATATCTCCTCACCTGGTATCGCTCACTGGCGGCTTCACCGTATAAGACGGTACCCATCCCCTGTTTGTTTCATCTTCCCATTTAAAAATATGTTTCCGGCAGCGCTCATTCTCTCATGGCGCGGCCGAAAAGGCCGGATACGGGAATCCCGTATCCGGCCTTTTGCATGATTCTGGTCAAACCGCGCGTCCGCCGTCAGGACAGGCGGCAGCGTTTTTGCGCTCGGTGCATTGCAGCAGGCGCAGAATATTTTCCAGCGTATACTGATAATTCTGCCTGCTGAACTTTTTGGACTCGCTGTAATCCATAGCCTGACGGTTGACGGAGAATACGGCCGTGATCCCGGAGTCCGGGTCGCTGCTGACGGATTCCATCTCCTCCAGCACGCTTCCCGCCACCACCATCACCGGCACGTTCTGCACCTTGGCCCGCCTGCTCACGCCGCTGATCACCTTTCCCCGGATGCTCTGGCTGTCAAAGCGTCCCTCGCCGGTAATCACGAGGTCGCAGCCCTTCAGCCTTGCGTCAAAATCCACCAGATCCAAAACCGCTTCTATGCCGGGGCAAAGCGTCCCGCCCAGAAACGCGAGAATCCCCGCGCCGAATGCGCCGGCAGCGCCGGAGCCGGGAACGTCCGCCACGGACATATGCAGTTCCCGCCGGATCGTCTCGTCCAGAGCCTTCAGCTGGCCATCCAGAAATTCCACCGTGTCAGGATCGGCGCCCTTCTGGGGGCCGAAGATGCAGGCCGCGCCGGCAGGGCCGTGCATGGGGTTGTCAATATCGCACATCGCGGTAATATGCACGCCGCACAGCAGTTCCTCAGCGCCGCTGACGTCAATGTGTTCGATCCGCTCCAGCGTGCCGCCCACCGGGATGAAGGAGCGCCCCTCCCCATCCAGAAAGCGGACGCCCAGAGCCGCCGCGCAGCCGCAGCCGCCGTCGTTGGTGCAGCTTCCGCCCAGTCCCAGCAGGATCTGCCGGTTCCCCTGCTGCACCGCGTGGCGAATCTGCTGGCCCACGCCGTAGGTGCTGGCAGCACAGGGATCCTTGCAGCCGCTTACCAGCGGCAGTCCGGCGCAGGACGCCATTTCAATGACGGCCCGGCCGCCGTCCAGCTGCAAATAGGCGGTTTCCATATCCTGTCCGTAAGGCCCCTGAACCGTGACGCGGACTTCCCGCCCGCCGCAAACCTCATGGAAGCAGGCCGCCGTTCCCTCGCCGCCATCCGCTACGGGGATGGCCGTCAGCTGGCACGCAGGAAAAATCTTTCCAAAGCTCTGCTTTGCAATCTCACAGATCTCCTCACTGCTCAAAGAGCCTTTGAAGGAGTCTGATATCACCACACATTTCTTCATACGACTACAAATTGACCACATTTTCGGGCTTGCCGTTCAAGAATGCCCGCACATTGCCCACCGTGCAGTCCATGATCCGCTGACGGCTGTCGCGGGATCCCCAGGACATATGCGGCGTAATGATGCAGTTTTTGGCTTTCAGCAACGGGTTGTCCGCGCGGATCGGCTCGGTAGCCACCACGTCCAGACCGGCAAAGGCCACCTTGCCGCTGTTCAGTGCGTCCGCCAGATCCTGCTCCACCACCATCTGGCCGCGGCTGTTATTGATGATGATCACGCCGTCCTTCATTTTTGCAATGTTTTCCTTGTTGATGATCCCGGTGTTGAAGGGCATCAGGGGCATCTGAAGACCCAGCACGTCGGAACGGGCAAACAGCTCGTCCAGCTCCACAAATTCCACGCCCAGATCCTTTGCGGCCTGAGACTGGGAACGGTTGTACGCGATCACGTGCATCCCCAGCCCTTTGGCGGCCTCGGCGGTGTGGATCCCGATGCGGCCGCAGCCAAGCAGGCCGTAGGTTTTACCGGCCAGCTCAATGAGCGGATAGTCCCAGTAGCACCAGTCCTGACTGTTCTGCCACCTGCCCTCATGAACTGTTCGGTCATGGTGTCCAATATGGAGGCAGGCTTCCAGCATCAGGGCAATGGCAAACTGGCTGACGGAGTACCCGCCGTAATTGGGGACGTTGCACACAGGGATTCCCTTTTCTTTGGCGCAGGCAATGTCCACCACGTTGTAGCCGGTGGCCATCACGGTAATCAGCTTCAGGTTCGGGCAGCTCTCCAGAACCCGCCGGGTCACCGGGGCCTTATTGACGACGGCGATCTCTGCGCCGTCCAGCCGGCGGATCACCTCATTCTCGTCATCCAGAGCGACCCGATCATAAATAGTCACGTCCCCCAGCGCCTCCAGCGGCGCCCAGCTCAGATCGCCGGGATTTTCCGTATATCCGTCCAGTACTACAATTTTCATAGGATTCCTCCGTTTCATGCCAAGGGGCAGATTTTCTCCTCTCCACTATAGCAGGGCTTCCAGCAGAAATGCAACAGAAATCCTGTTTTTCGTCCGCCTTTTCAGCAGTGCAGCTCCCAAAACCCATTCCGGCTTTGGAAGCTGCACTGATTTTATGGGGAATAGCGGGGCAAAAGCTGAAAGGCTGCCCAATCCGGGAAACCGCCCCCGGCGCTGCGCCGAACGGCTCAACGCCGCAGCGCCGCAGACAGCCGGTCAATGACCCAGACAAGGAGGATCAGTCCCAGCGCAATGGCTCCGGCCTCGTTCCACGCATAGTGATTCATGGCAAAAATCAGCGGCGCACCGATGCCGCCCGCGCCCACCAGTCCCAGAACCGACGCCTCCCGGATATTGACGTCAAAGCGGTACAGCACCGCCGACGCCAAAGCGGGAAGAAACTGCGGCAGCACGGCATATCGGATGCGGAGAAGCCTTGAAACGCCCATGGCTTCCAGCGCATGAAAGGCGCGGAAATCCATAGCTTCAATGGCTTCCATAAACCGCTTGCTCAAAAGCCCCACACTGCAAACAGCCAGCGTCAGCACGCCCGCAAAGGGGCCGGGGCCGGTGACCCGGATAAAGATCAGGCCGTAGATCATAAACGGTACGGAGCGGATCGCCATGATGACCAGACGGAAGCCCAGCGCCACAGGCTTCGGCATCAGGCGGCCGGTGCCGAGAAAGGACAGCGGCACCGCCAGCACCGTTCCCAGGCAGGTGCCTGCCAGCGCGATGCAGACGGTTTCCAGCAGCAGATATCCCAGTCCGCTGGCGTCCGTCTCAAAAAAGAAGGCCCAGTCGGGGTGCAGCAGGCCGGAAACCATGGCCTGCACAGTCCGCAGACTGGTGTGGGAAAAATCCGGCGGCTGGAGGGACAGGGTGCAGGCCAGCAGCAGGAAAACAGCTGTACCGGTCAGGGCGCGTTTTTCCCTGCGGGACAGCCGCCGCTCCTCCCGGATCATTTGCGAGAGCAGACTGCTGATCCCCTCGATGATGCAGACGGTGAGAAACAGCAGCAGCAGGATCATACCCACCCTGCTGTATTCCAGCCATGAGATCTTCTCGTTCAGCAGCAGGCCGATGCCGCCTGCGCCTACATAGCCCAAAATAGCGCTGTGGCGCACATTGGTTTCCAGCAGATACAGAACGTTGGAAAAATAGGACGGCGCGATCCCCGGCACAACGGCCCGCCAGTAGGCTCCGGCCGGGGCGGCTCCCATGGCGCACAGCGCCTGATAGGGGGCCAGCGGCGCAGCCTCGATGTCCTCATAGGTCAGCCGGGTCAAAATGGCAAAGGTGTACACGGTGATGGCCGCCGTCCCGGAAAACGTCCCCAGTCCAAACACAAAGGTTGCAAGCAGCGCCAGAATAAGGGCAGGGAAAGAACGGAGGATCTGAATAAGCAGCCGCAGCAGGAATCGGACAGGCCCGAACGCCTGAAGGTTTTCCGCGCACAGCGGCGCTGCCAGCAGCGCAAGGAACGCCCCCAGCGCCGTGCCGGTCACAGACATCTGCACCGTAGCCAGCAGGGGCGTCAGGATCCGGGATGTATAGCCCCAGTCCGGCGGGAACATGGCGGAGATCAGATCCGTCAGATGGCCGCGGCGCGCCCAGAACCGGGCGGGCGAGCACTCCGTGAACCATGCCGCCGCCAGAAACAGCAGAAGCAGAGCCAGCGCCCACAGCCAGCGCTTTCCAGCACGGCGGGTCATACGCTCTGCTCCTGACTTTGATACACGGCGGAAAGGATCTCCGGCGCAGGCGTATCCGCCGGGCCGTCGAAAACCACGCGGCCCTGATTCAGCCCGATCAGCCGGTTGGAAAATTCTCTGGACAGCTCCAGATTGTGGCTGTTCATCAGGATGGTCAATTTCCGATCCTGCTGAATGTCCCGCAGCAGCTCCAGAATCTGCCGACCGGTGACCGGGTCCAGCGAGGCCACCGGCTCATCCGCCAGCAGGAGTGCCGGATGCCGCATCAGCGCCCGCGCGATAGCCACCCGCTGCTTCTGTCCGCCGGAGAGGTTTTTGACCGGCTCATCCACCTTGTCCGCCAGTCCCACCCGTTCCAGCAGCGCGTCCGCTTCCGCAGCACGTTCCTTTCCGAACAGGCCCAGCGCCGCCGGGAGGAAAGCCATATCCGGCAGGCAGGCATTGAGTACATTCTGCCGGCAGTCGGCATTTTCCACCAGCGCAAAATCCTGATAGATCGTGCCGATGGCGGTTTGGATGGAACGGCGGATCCGGCGTCCGGCCGCTTCAAAATGGACGCCGTTGATCACGATCGCTCCGCTGTCGCAGCGGTCAGAGCCGTTAAGGATGCGGAACAGGGTGGTTTTTCCCGCGCCGGACGGCCCGATGACCGACACAAATTCCCCCTCTCCAACAGAAAAGCTCACGTCGGTCAGGGCGCGGGTATGATTTTGAAACGTCTTACAGACGCGTTGGACTTCCAGCAGCATAGAAAACCTTTCAGCCCCGCAGCTCTTTCGGAACTGCGGGGCAAATTATTTTGAAACGGATCAGCCCTCCACGGACTTCAGCAGCTCCTGTGCGGCCCGCTCGCCGTCATAGTCGGAGTCCTTGCCCCAGGTATAGCCCACCTGACTGAACACGCTGATGATGTCCCGGCCCTCGTCGGTTTCCGCGATCTCGATAAACGCCTCGCCCAGCGCCTGCCGGAACGCCTCGTCCGCCATGGTGTCAGAGTTCTTGCTGTAGGCGATCATGTCGTTGTAGATGCCGTCGGTGACGCCGATCACGCCGGTCTGCTCCACCATGGGCGCCGTGCCGCCGAAGTCGCTCTCCCAGATGGGGGCGTTCTTGATGCGGATATGGCCGTAGGAAACCATAACGTCCACCTGGCCGGAAGCCAGCCGGGCCACAGAGGTGGTATGGGAGTCAGACTGCACCACGTGTTCCAGGTCGCTGATGCCCTTGCCGTAATGATCCTGAAGCCACAGGCAGGGATAGATATAGCCGGATGCGGAGGTGGGGCCGAGGACAGACCATGTGGCGCTGTTCAGGTCGTCCCACGTCAGCTCCTCGCCGTTGTTGACCTTGGCCAGCAGTTCCTGTCCCTTTTCGCTGGGGCCTGCCAGAATAATGCACCGATAATAGGTGCTCATATCTTCGGTATTTTCTTCGATGGTGCCGTCGTTCCAGTCGGCGGGATTTTCGGAGTCCTTGTTGATGGCGTAGCGCAAAGCCGTAAGCAGCACATCGCAGTCCTCAGAGAACAGGACGTAGTTGCCGCCGGAAATAAAGCCGATGTCGGCGCTGCCGGCGCTGAGGGCTTCACCCACAGCCGTGTAGCTGGTGCCGACGGTCATATCGATCTCCTTGACGTCATAGCCCTTTTCCAGAAGCTTTGCCTGAAGGAGCTGTTCCAGCGGCTCCGTGGCCGTGGTGATCTGGTCGGCGTCGGCGTAGGGGGAGAAGGCGATTTTCAGGGAGGGGATTTCGGTAACGCCGCTGCCGTCCGCAGAATTGCTTTCGGCAGGCGCCGCCGCGCTCTGGCTGCCGCAGCCGGCAGTCAATCCCAGACACAGGGTCAGGGTCAGGATGCTTGCAAGGATTTTTTTCATAAGAGTACCTCCAGATTTGATTTTCTGCCTGAAAAGCAAAAAAGTATGTGCCTTGCAGCACATACCGAATTTGACCTCAAGCAGATGCTGACAGTTCTCCCGTATGATCGGGAAAAACAGGGGACGGTCGATTCTTACTGGAATCCTCTCAACCCGGAACACGGGCTCCCTCGCAATCTGGTTTCGTCATCAATGTTGAGCGCGGCGCCAAGGCGCTCCCCTTCGCACCGCATTCCGTAACCAACGCTTACCTTACCACAGTTGCGGATCAAATACAAGCACAAATTCCAACTTTCAGCCGCTTTTCTGCCCCCTGTTCCGGCTTGGCTTGCAATCCTGCCGGAAACCGGGTATACTGAGAACCACTCCCTGTTTTCTGCCCGGACTATATCCGGAATCTCCGATAAAGGCGGTAGAGCCATGAATCTCTGCGACGAATTCACCATCCGGGCGCTGCTGGAGCGCCACGGCTTCCATTTTTCCAAATCCATGGGGCAGAATTTCCTGATCGACCCGGAGATCCCCGCCCGGATTGCGGCGTCCTCCGAGGCGGATGAACACTGCGGCGTGCTGGAAATCGGCCCCGGCATCGGCCCGCTGACGGCGGAACTGGCCCAGCGGGCGGGCAAGGTGGTCTCTGTGGAGCTGGATCGCTCCCTGCTGCCGATACTGGCCGAGACCATGGCAGCGCATCCCAACGTGGAGATCGTTCCCGGCGATGTGATGCGGCTGGATCTCAGCGCTCTGATCGCCGAAAAATTTCAGGGCCTGCGCCCCATTGTCTGCGCCAACCTCCCCTACAACATCACCACCCCGGTGCTGACGAAATTCGTGGAGACCCCCGCCATTGAGACCGTCACCGTCCTGATCCAGAAGGAAGTGGCGCAGCGGCTGGCAGCCCCACAGGGCAGCGCGGACGGCGGCGCGTTTTCCCTGTATCTTCAGTATTATATGGAAACCAGCTGTCTCTTTGACGTACCCCGCGAGAAATTTCTCCCCTCTCCCAAGGTCACTTCCGCCGTGCTGCGGTGCGTCCGGCGGGAAAAGCCCGCCGTGGAGGTGGCGGACGAGGCGTTCTTTTTCAAAGTCATCAAGGGCGCTTTCCTGCTGCGGCGGAAAACGCTGGTCAACTCCCTGTCCTCTGCCCTGCCCGGTATGGAAAAAGCCGGGATCGCAGACGCCATCGTAGCCTGCGGCCTGCCCCCCGCCGTCCGGGGCGAGGCATTGACGCTGGCGGATTTTGCGGCGCTGAGCGATGCGCTGGCAAAAGTGCAGAAAAGCTGATCTGTTTTCAATCGTTTACCCGATGATTTCCACAAATTCAGCGCCGCTTCCTCTGGGAAGTTAGCCAGTTCGCGCCTTGTTTTTCCGGGATTTTTCCAGTATGATACTATCTGTCAGAAGCCACTGATTCATCAAGGAGGTAACTTCCATGTCCACAAAGGCATATTATTCCCGCGGGGAGATCGGCCCCGGCAAAGTCGGCTTTTCCAAAACCCGCTCCATTATTGAAGCACCGTTTTACGGCAACAACGTCATCAAGGTCAACACGCTGAAGGAAGCCTATGAGCTGGCCAAAAACTCTCCCGGCACGGTCGTCACCGATATGCCCGTTTACCGGGGCGAGGAGTTCGGTCTGGAGCCGGACGCCAAGGTTCTCCTGTTCAATGACGGCTCCATCACCGGCCGCTACGCCCCTGCCCGCCGCATCACCGGCAAGCCCGGCGTGGATACCGCCGCGCTGGATAAAATCGTCATGGACGCAGTATACGATACCCGCTGGAAAACGCTGTACCACGCCGAAGTATTCATCGGTCTGGATCCGGAATTCATGGTCAAGGCCCATCTGCTGATTCCAGAGGGCGAGGAAAACATCCTCTACAACTGGATGCTGAACTTCCAGTATATGTCCACGGAATATGTGAAGATGTACAAGAGTTCCAAGCCCGTGGGGGATGGCAAAGAGCCTGACATCTACATCTTCTCCGATCCCCAGTGGACCGGCGCACCCGGTCAGGAAAAGGTCTGCGACCCCAAGTGCCTGTGCTACTTCAACACGGAGACCAACTGCGCCGCCATTCTGGGTATGCGCTACTTCGGCGAGCACAAGAAGGGTACCCTGACCCTGGCCTGGGCCATTGCCAACCGCAATGGCTACGCCAGCTGCCACGGCGGCCAGAAGGAATACACGCTGGCGGACGGCCGCAAGTTCGTCTCTGCCGTGTTCGGTCTGTCCGGCTCCGGCAAATCCACCCTGACCCACGCCAAGCATGGCGGCAAGTACCCCTCCATCAAGGTACTCCATGACGATGCCTTCATCATCAACTCCGATACCTGCGCTTCCATCGCTCTGGAGCCCACCTATTTCGACAAGACTGCCGACTATCCGGTGGATTCCCCGGACAACAAGTATCTGCTGACGGCGCAGAACTGCTCCGCCACGCTGGACGAGGACGGCAAGGTGGTGCTGGTGACGGAGGACGTCCGTAACGGCAACGGCCGGGCTATCAAGAGCAAGCTGTGGTCCCCCAACCGGGTGGATAAGATTGAATCCCCCGTCAACGCTATTTTCTGGATCATGAAGGATCCCACCATCCCCCCCATCGTGAAGCTGAAGGGCGCGTCTCTGGCTTCCGTCATGGGCGCTACACTGGCCACCAAGCGTTCCTCCGCCGAGCGGCTCAAGGAGGGCGTTGACCCCAACGCGCTGGTGGTGGAGCCTTACGCTAACCCCTTCCGCACCTACCCGCTGGTGAACGACTACGAAAAGTTCAAGAAGCTGGTGGCGGAAAAGAATGTGGCCTGCTATATCATCAACACCGGCGACTTCATGGGTAAGAAGGTTCAGAAAGAGGATACCCTCGGTATTCTGGAAGCCGTGGTGGAAGGCCGCGCACAGTTTAAGCCCTGGGGGCCCTTCTCCGACATTGAGATCATGGAATGGGACGGCTTTGTGCCCGACCTCACTGACAAGGCCTACGTCGCCCAGATGCAGGCGCGGATGCAGGATCGCCTGAACTACGTGGAAAGCCTGAAGGAAGCCGAGGGCGGCTTCAACGCTCTGCCGGACGACGCCGCAGAGGCCATCCGCAATGTGGTGGAACAGGCCAACAGCCTGTAACCTCAGTCCGGCGCTTTTGATTTTACCAATGGCCATATCCCGGAAACGGGATATGGCCATTGCTGCATATCAAGGATTTTTTGACACGCTGCCGCAAGTTTTCTGAACCAAAAGGATTCAGAAAACTGATAATTCCAAGCGAAAGCCCCCTTGGTTTCTTTCGTAACTTTCTCCCTGCCGGCACAAGGCTCCTGCGCTGATCGGCAGTCTCCAGCCGCCATGGGGCTATCTATAAGAAGCATCCCGCCTGCTGATGCAGGCGGGATGCTTTTTCAAATACATTCTGCTTTTGCCAGTTCACTCAGTTTTCCAGCAGGTAGACCGTAGCCGAACGGCGGCCGAACTGAATACATTCCCGGTAGGTGTCCATATACAAATCGATCTTCTGGCCCTTCATGCCGGTGTCCTCGGCGCTGGTATAGCCGTATTCCATGCCCTTGGCCATGACATACAGCTTGGAACCCAGGGGAAATACCTTCTTATCCACGGCGGCCACGCCTTCATGGACGGCGGTGCCGCTGGCAGTCCGGGTTCCCACGCCGTCATGGCCCGCCGTATAGGCGGTAGCTGTCACGGTGACGGCCTTCTTGAACTTCATGGTTCCGCCGGAGGCAAAGGTGAGGCAGCCGGAACCGTCGGCATTGGTGGTGACCTTTACCACGGTGTCGCCTTCCGCCACAGAGGTCATGGCAGTTCCCCGCTCAACAACCTCATCCACGGCAGTGGAGGAGATCTCCTCCACATACTGGCTGGTAACCAGCTGACCGCTGACCCAGGTCTGCTCGTAGATCGCCGTCCGCTGGCCGTTCCGGCCGGGACGGGCCACCCGCTCCTGCCCTTCCGGCAGAGACGTAGTCTCCCGGTAAACCGTTTTGTAAGGTGCCGTTTCCGTCACCCGCTCATAGACCGTCAGATGGTCGGAAATCGTCAGGGTCACGCTGTTTTCCATCAGTTCGATGCCCACCATCTCACGGGAACCGGGAAGAATGTCCATGCGTTCCAGAAATGCCTTGACCGTTTCCTGTCTGGCCGTGGCGGTGATGGTCTCGCCGCCGTGCCGCACCGTCACCAGCGTACCGGCCGTCAGCATGGCGTTCTCGCCGCTTTTGCCCGTTTCCAGATTCAGAAGGACGGAATCAATGCCGGAATGGGTTTCATCCAGCACGGCGGCAGAGCCGTCGCCGTCGCTGAAAAGATACAGTGCCTGCGCCCAGCCTGTGGCCCCGGCCACCGTGACCGTCAGCAGCAGCATCAGGGTCAGGCAGCGGCACAGCCATACCTTTTTGTGGGTGTGTAAATGTCGCAAAATACAAGACCTCCTGACAGCGCCCGAAAGCGCCGTTACTGTTTTGTTACTTTTGTAATCTATACAAAACTGGGTCTAAGTATACCTCCATCTCCCACTTTTGTCAAGTTTTCAGCCACGCTGCCATTTCTCCACTCCCACATTTCGATTTTTTCTATAAAAATCGGCTCCCATTTTCTGCAAGTTCTAACAAAGAAATTACAATTTGTAACCAAATTTCCCGCCCGTTTTTTGTGCCATTCTGCTCACCGCAAGCATACAGAAATACCCCGGCATCCTTATGGATGCCGGGGTATTTCCTCGCGGTATGACCAGTTTTCAGCCCTGAACCTCCGGGGTAAAGCCCAGATCCTCCAGCTCGCCGACGGCGGTTTTCACGCAGTTTTCGCAGCCGTCAATGGTGACCTTCTTCTCTGCCAGATCCACCTGAAACTTCAGCTCGGCGGCAGTGAGGGCGTTGGTGATGCGCTTGACGCAGTTCTCGCACATCATGTCGGGTACTTTGATCGTTGTCATGGTAAGTTCCTCCTCATAAAAATGGTTTCTTATTTCATCAGCTTCTGGATGGTGGCCACCAGATCGTCCACCACCGTCAGATCACCCTTTTCAATGTCCGTCACCACGCAGGTGCGGATATGGCGGGCCAGCAACTCCCGGTTGAAGGCGTTCAGCGCCGACTGGATGGCGGATACCTGCGTCAGAATATCCGTGCAGTAAGCGGAATTTTCCACCATGCCCCGGACGCCCCGCACCTGCCCCTCAATGCGGCTGAGCCGCTGCAGAAGGGCTTCCTCCTCCGTCCGTTCCCGGACCTTCCGCCGCTGGGAACAGCAGCATTCTTTCTTTTCCTCTGCCATGAGTCTCCTCCTTTTACAGCTTCACCGTACCAAGGCGCAGGGCGTTGCCCACCACGCACACGGAACTCAGGGACATGGCCGCGCCCGCAAACATGGGGCTGAGCAGCGGCCCGCCGAAGGCGTACAGCAGACCGGCGGCAATGGGGATGCCCACCGTGTTGTAGCAGAAAGCCCAGAACAGGTTCTGTTTGATGTCCCGCAGGGTCAGGGCCGACAGCCGCAGGGCGCGGGGGACGTCCTCCAGATCGGACCGCATCAGCACAATATCCGCAGACTCGATGGCAATGTCGCTGCCGCTGCCGATAGCGCAGCCCACGGTGGCGGCGGTGAGGGCCGGGGCGTCGTTGATGCCGTCGCCCACCATCATCACCCTGCGTCCCTCGGCTTCCAGCTTCTGGACATGGAGGGCTTTCTCCTCCGGCAGCACTTCGGGGATCACCTCGTCCACCCCCACAACGGAGCCGATATGCTCTGCGGCGGCTTTGCTGTCGCCGGTGAGCATCACCACCCGGATGCCCTGCCGGTGCAGCGCAGCAATGGCGTCAGCGCTGGTTTCCTTAACAGGGTCGGCCACGGAGATCAGCCCCAGCACTTTGCCTCCGGCGGCAAAGTACATGGGCGTTTCGCCCTGAGCGGCCAGCGTGTCTGCCTTTTCCGTCAGCGCGGAAATATCCACGCCGTTTTCCTCCATAAGCCGGCGGTTGCCCGCCAGCACCGTCACACCGGAGCGGACGGCCCGGATTCCCCGGCCGGAGAGGTTTTCAAATTCATCCGGCTTGCCGGAAAGATCCAGTCCTCTGTTCTGCGCCGCCTGTACGATGGCCGCCGCCAGCGGATGCTGGGACACGGACTCCACCGCCGCTGCGATGGTCAGCAGGCCGTCGGCAGTGCCGCCTACGGGACAGACCTCCGTCACCGCAGGCTCGCCCTTGGTCACGGTGCCGGTCTTATCCAGTACCACGGTATCTACAGAGTGGGTCACCTCTAAAATTTCGCCGGAGCGGATGAGGATGCCGTGTCTGGCCCCCAACCCCGTGCCTACCATAATGGCCGTGGGGGTGGCCAGTCCCAGCGCGCAGGGGCAGGCGATCACCAGCACAGACGTGAACACCCGCAGGACAAAGGAGAAGTCCTTCCCCGCCACGGCCCAGATCACCGCCGCCAGCACAGCAAGGCCGATGACCGTGGGAACGAAAATACCGGCAACCTTGTCCGCCGTCCGGGAAATAGGGGCCTTTTTTCCCTGCGCGTCCTCCACAAAGTGGATGATCCGGGACAGGGTGGTGTCCTCTCCCACACGGGTGACCTGTACATACAGCACGCCGTTTTCATTGACGCTGCCGCCGATGACCTCGCTGCCCGCCGTCTTTTCCACCGGCAGGCTCTCGCCGGTGAGCATGGCCTCGTTGACGCTGCTCTCGCCTTTCGTCACCACGCCGTCCAGCGGAATCCGGGCGCCAGGCTTTACCAGCAGCACGTCTCCGGCTTTCACGGAGGCGGTGGGAACCTCTCTGCCGCTGTCCGCCAGAATGGCGGTGTCCGGCGCCAGACGCATCAGGGACGTAATGGCACTCTTGGTCTTTTTCATATTCCGGCTCTCCATGAACTTGCCCAGAGAGACCAGCGTCAGCACCACGGCGGCGGATTCATAGTACAGGTTGTGGACATGACCGTGAACATCGTCGGTAATGAGGAAGGTCATTACCACGCTGTAAATAAACGAACAGGCGGAGCCGATGGCCACCAGTGAATCCATGTTAGGGTTGCCGTGGAACAGTGCCTTGAAGCCGTTGATGAAGAAATTTCGGCCGCAGTACAGCACCGGGATGGCCAGCAGCAGCTGCAAAACCGCAAAGTTCATGGGATGGGTGTGCATGGAGAACAGATCCGGCAGGGGCAGGCTGGGCAGTCCGAAGGGCAGCATCTGCCCCATGGACACATACAGCAGCAGCGCCGAGAACACGGCGGAAACGATCAGCTCCCGCTTTTTCCGCCGCAGCGCCTGCTCCTCCGGATCCTCGCCGGTCTGCACCGGAGCGGCCTCCTGCTTTTCCTGATGGAGCTTCGCGCCGAAGCCCGCCTTTTCCACCTTGGCAATGATCTGCTCCTGCGTCACCCGATTCTCATCATAGACGATGGTCATCCGTTCCGCCACCAGATTCACATCGCTGCGCTCCACCCCCGGCAGCCGCCGGGTCACTTTTTCCACGGACGCGCTGCACGCCGCGCAGTGCATCCCGGAAATGTCATATACTTCTTCCCGCATAGGGGACCTCCTTTTGTCGGTAAAAATGCTTTTCTGTCAACTTTCCCAAATTTCACGCTTCCTATTTCGTCTGTCACTATATACCCCCACCGGGTATTTGTCAAGAGGGAGTTCTCAGAAGTTCTCCTGCCGGTCGGATCTTCTGCCTTTCGCTCAGGTTATGGCTGATATCTGCACTGTTAAAATCAACAAATCGCATAAGTAATTTTACGCAAATGTATGTGGGACGCTCCTAATTTATATAAATAAGGCGAGAAAACGTTGCAACCGACTGCTTTTCAGGCGTATACTCAGAATGGAAAAGCATGAAGGAGCGCTCTGTCCGTCCAATCCGAAAACAGGACGGCCGCCCCCGGCGCTTGCAGAATAAGGAGGAACAGCAACATGAGCCAGGATTTCAAAAAAGTACTGGTAGCAAACCGCGGCGAGATCGCCATGCGCGTATTCCGGGCCTGCCATGACCTGGACTTGCAGACCATCGCCATCTATTCCAACGAGGATACCTACAGTATGTTCCGCACGGCGGCGGACGAGTCCTACCTGATCGGCGAGAATCTCAGCCCTCTGGGCGCTTATCTGGATATCCCCCGGATCATTGAACTGGCCAAGAAGCACGGCGCGGACGCCATCCACCCCGGCTACGGCTTCCTCAGTGAAAACGGCGATTTTGCCCGTGCCTGCGAAGAAAACGGCATTAAATTCATCGGCCCCAGCTCCCGCGTGCTGGATATGATGGGTGACAAGCTGTCTGCCAAGCAGATCGCTCTGGCCTGCGACGTTCCCACCACCCCCGGCACCTCCAAGCCTCTGGAAAGCCGCGAGGCCGCCCAGAAGCTGGCTATGGAGTTCGGCTTCCCGGTGATCCTGAAGGCTGCCGCAGGCGGCGGCGGACGCGGTATGCGCCGCTGCGACACTGTGGAGGAAGTCGGCACCAACTTCGACATGGTGAAGGCTGAGGCCAAGAAGGCCTTCGGCAACGACGACATCTTTATGGAGAAGTTCCTCGTGGAGCCGAAGCACATCGAAGTGCAGATTCTGGGCGATGAACACGGCAACGTGGTTCACCTCTACGAACGGGACTGCTCCCTCCAGCGCCGCTACCAAAAGGTGGTGGAATTCACCCCCGCTTTCTCCGTAGCTCCTGAGATCCGGGAGGCGCTGTACCGGGACGCCGTGAAGATCGCCAAATACGTCGGCTACGTCAACGCCGGTACGCTGGAATTTCTGGTGGATAAAGAGGGCCACCACTATTTCATTGAGATGAACCCCCGGATTCAGGTGGAGCATACCGTCACGGAAATGGTCACCGGCATCGATCTGGTGCGTTCCCAGATTCTGATTGCCGAGGGCTATCCCCTCAGCGATCCCCGCATCGGCATCGCCAGTCAGGCGGACGTGCATCAGAACGGCTATGCCATCCAGTGCCGTGTCACCACCGAGGATCCCGCCAACAATTTTGCCCCGGACACCGGCAAGATCACCTCTTACCGCTCCCCCGGCGGCTTCGGCGTCCGTCTGGACGCGGCCACGGCCGGCGTGGGCAGCGAGATCTCTCCCTATTACGACTCCCTGCTGCTGAAGGTCACTACCTGGGACACCACGTTCCAGAGCGTGTGCTACAAGGCGGCCCGCGCCATCCGGGAAATTCACATCCGTGGCGTCAAGACCAACATTGCGTTCATTCTGAACATTCTCAGCAACCCCACCTTCCTTGCGGGCAAGTGCCACACCAAGTTCATCGACGAGGCCCCTGAGCTGTTCAACCTGAAGGACAGTCAGGACCGCGCCACCAAGATGCTTAAATACATCGGCAACATCGTGGTAAAGGAGCGGAATCAGAAGCTGTATGATCCCCCCCGCTTCCCGCCGGTCACCGGCCACCGTCCTGACGGTCTCAAGCAGCTGCTGGACGCCAAAGGCCCCAAGGCCGTGGCCGACTGGGTGCTGGATCAGAAGAAGCTGCTGATCTGCGACACCACCTGCCGGGACGCTCACCAGTCCCTGCTGGCCACCCGCGTCCGTACCCGCGATATCGTCAAGGGCATGGAGGGTACCAGCGAAATTCTGGCAGACGCCTTCTCTCTGGAGTGCTGGGGCGGCGCCACCTTCGACGTGGCCTACCGTTTCCTCCACGAATCTCCCTGGGAGCGTCTGGATTTGATCCGGGAAAAAGCGCCCAATCTTCTGCTGCAAATGTTGCTGCGAGGCGCCAATGCCGTGGGCTATACCAACTATCCCGATAACGTTATCCGGGAATTCATCAAGGAAGCCGCACGTTCCGGCATCGATGTGTTCCGGGTGTTCGACTCCCTGAACTGGATCCCCGGCATGGAAGTCGCCATGGACGAGGTGCTCAATCAGGGCAAGATCTGTCAGGCTACCATCTGCTACACCGGCGACATTCTGGATCCCAAGCGGGACAAATACACGCTGGACTACTATGTGAAGATGGCCAAGGAGTTGGAGCATCGTGGCGCTCATATGCTGGCCATCAAGGATATGTCCGGTATTCTGAAGCCCTACGCCGCCAAGAAGCTGGTCTCCACGCTGAAGCAGGAGATCGGCATCCCCATCCAGCTCCACACCCACGACACCTCCGGCAATCAGGTGGCCGCCTGCCTGCTGGCTGCCGAGGCCGGTGTGGACGTGGTGGACTGCGCCATCTCCTCCATGGCCGGCATGACCAGCCAGCCCTCCCTCAACGCCGTTGTGGCGGCATTGCAGGGAACCGAGCGGGACACCGGTCTGGATCTGGATCGTCTCCAGTACCTCACCGACTACTGGGAGGACATCCGCAAGCGCTATGATTCCTTCGAGGGCGGCATCAAGTGCAACAGCACGGATATCTACCGCTATGAGATCCCCGGCGGCCAGTACACCAACCTGAAGCCGCAGGTGGTCTCTCTGGGGCTGGGCAGCCGGTTCAACGAGGTCAAGGAAAACTACCACAAGGTCAACGAAATGCTGGGCGATATTGTGAAGGTAACGCCTTCCAGCAAGATGGTGGGCGATCTGGCCATCTTCATGACCCAGAACAACCTGACCCCGGAAAACATCGTGGAAAAGGGCGCGGCTCTGGCCTTCCCGGATAGCGCCGTCAGCTACTTCTCCGGCATGATGGGCCAGCCCGCAGGCGGCTTCCCCAAGGATCTGCAGAAGGTGGTCCTCAAGGGCAAGGCGCCGATCACCTGCCGTCCCGGCGAGCTGCTGCCGCCGGTAGACTTTGAGGAAAAGAAGAAGGAAATGCTGGCTTTCACGGATACGCCTACCTGGCGGGGCGTGCTGAGTTACTGCCTGTATCCCAAGGTGCTGGAGGATTACGTCCGCCAGCAGAAGGAGTATGGCTACATCATGCGTCTGGGCAGCCACGTGTTCTTCCACGGTCTGGCCGTAGGCGAAACCAACAAGGTCAACATTGCCGACGGCAAGACGCTGGTCATCAAGTACCTTGGTCTGGGCGAGGTGGATGAGGACGGTATGCGTACCGTCAGCTTTGAGCTTAACGGCATCCGCCGGGACGTGCAGGTGCCGGACGAGGCCGCGCAGAAGCACATCGTCAAGGTGCCTATGGCCGATCCTACCGACAAGAGCCAGGTAGGTTCCTCCATCCCCGGCGCGGTGAGCAAGGTCTCCGTGAAGGAGGGCGACCATGTGGAGGAAAATCAGACCCTGATGACCATTGAGGCCATGAAGATGGAAACCGCCATCTCCGCCCGCATGAGCGGCACGGTGGAAAAGATCCTCATTTCCGAGGGCGACACCGTTAAGGGCGGACAGTTGCTGCTGACCATTAAGTAACAGGCGGTTTTTCTGATTTGAAAAGCGCATAAAAGAACACCGTGCGGAACAAATCCGCACGGTGTTTCTTTATTTTGGATCACGCCCGGAGGGTCAGCCGCCCCCGCAGGGCAGGGATCCGGGGCAGGATCGTCAGCAGCAGAAGCCCCAGCACATAGCAGGCCACGGCCTCCCCAATGCCGACTGTCACGGCATTGTAGGCAAACAGCGCCGGGAACTGTGCGCTGAACCCCGTCAAATACCACGCGATCATGGCGCCGATGAGTACGGCATTGCAGATCACAGGCGGCAGGGGCGCCAGCCACTTGTTGGGCATTTTGGCCGTCCACAGAGCCGCCAGCAGGGTGGCCATGGAGCCGATGACGATATCCAGCGGGCCGACCGTGCTCATGAGATTGGTGACAAGACACCCCACAAACAGGCCGGGAACTGCTTCCGGCAGGAAGAACGGCAGCACCGTCAATGCTTCGGAGAACCGGCACTGGATCGGGCCGTAGGTCAGGCCGAATACCGAGGACATCAGGGACATCACCGTGTACAGCGCGGCGATGATGGCAGCGGTTGCCAGCTGCCGGGGAGACCATTTGGACATAAAAAAACCTCCATTTTTTTGTTTAGAGAACGGAACTTCTATCCTGAAGTCCGAACGAACGCCCGGTCAAAGGCGCTTGGACAGGGAGATGGCACCTGTCGAAGAAGCAGTATAGCATAAATGCAGCTAAGATGCAACGGTTTTCTGCGCCGTCCGGCATTTTCCGTAAAATTGCCCGGCTCGCTGCCGGAAAGAGGTTGTCCGGCGCACCGTTTTGTGGTATGGTAACAGGGCGTCGATCCGTAAAGAAAGAGGGAATCCTTATGCGTATTCTGTCATGGTGCAAGGCGAATGCCGTCCTTTCCATTTCGCTGCTTGCCGCGCTCATCACCGCCTGCATCGTCCCCCCGGACCGGGATTATGCAGGCTATTACGATATCAAAACGCTGGTGTGTCTTTTCAGCGTGCTGGCCGTCGTCGGCGCGCTGCGGGATATGCAGGTATTTGCCGCGCTGTCGCAGCGTATGGTACGCACGTTCCGCACCGTCCGCAGCGTCTGCACCGCGCTGGTGATCATAACGATGTTCGGCTCCATGCTGCTCACCAACGACACGGCGCTGCTGACGTTTCTGCCTCTGAGCTGGTTTGTCCTGCAAGCCACCGGGCAGGAAAAGCACGCCGCCATGCTCTTTATTCTGCAAAACTGCGCCGCAAACCTCTGCGGTATGATCACGCCCTTCGGAAATCCCCAGAACCTGTATCTGTTCAGCTTCTTCAACATTCCCATCGGCACGTTTATTGCTATCATGCTGCCGCCCTTTCTCCTGTCCACCGCGCTGATCCTGCTCTGCTGCCTTACCTTCCCGAAGGAAGCGCTCTGTGTACCGGAAGCCGTCGTCACGCTGGAGCCGAGGCGGGCCGCCGCGTATGGCCTGCTCTTTTGTCTGGCGGTCGCCATGGTGCTGCGGGCCGTGCCATATCAGACGGGGCTGCTTATCATCGTGGCGTCGCTTCTGATCCTTGACCGGCACGCCCTCAAAACCGTGGATTGGGGCCTGCTTGCCACGTTCGCGGCGTTTTTCACCTTTTCCGGCAATATGGCCCGCATTGAAACCGTCCGGGTATTTTTTCAGCAGCTCCTCGCCCACAGCGCCATGCTGGTCTCCGCCCTTACCAGCCAAATTATCAGCAATGTCCCGGCCGCCATCCTCCTCAGCCGCTTTACCGACGATTACCGTGGTCTGCTGGTGGGCGTCAATGTCGGCGGCGCGGGAACGCTGGTCGCATCCCTCGCAAGCCTGATCACCTTCTGCGAGTACACAAAGCGTCTCCCCCAGGAGAGCGGGCGGTTTCTGCTGCGCTTCTCTGCCGTCAGTTTCGCCCTGCTTGCCATCCTGCTGGCCGCAATGGCGCTGCTGGGCTGCTGAGCAGCCGCCGCGCTCCCGAAAAATGTCTTTGATCTGCCCCAAGGCCCGGCTTTTCTTCTTTTGTAGACAGAATTCTACACCGTTTTTCGGGAAATTCCTGCAAAAATAGCACTTGTGGTATGGTACGGAACGCAGTAAAATAGGAAGCACCATTGACGAGCAAGGAGTACAAGCAAGGAGTACAAGCTATGCAGCAAAATGCCAGATTCATTCGGAAGTTGCCCATTCCCATGGACATTAAAAAGGAATTTCCTCTCTCCGAAAAGGTTTCCGCTGTGAGAGCAGCACGGGTGGAGGAAATGCGCGCCATTCTCGACGGACGCGATCATCGGCTGATGGTGATTGTCGGCCCCTGTTCTGCCGACCGCGAGGACAGCGTAATGGATTATATCTACCGTCTGGTCCCTTTGCAGGAACAGGTAAAGGATAAGATCCTGATCGTCCCCCGCATCTATACCAACAAACCCCGCACCAACGGTGCCGGCTACAAGGGGATGCTGCATCAGCCGGATCCCAGCAAGAAGCCGGATATGCTGGAGGGCATCATTGCCATCCGCCGTCTGCATACCCGCGCCGTGGAGGAGACCGGATTTGCGTGTGCAGATGAAATGCTGTATCCTGAAAATTATCGGTATCTCTCCGATATTCTGGGCTATGTGGCCGTGGGCGCCCGCTCCGTGGAAAACCAGCAGCATCGTCTGGTGGCCAGCGGTATCGATGTCCCCGTGGGCATGAAAAATCCCACCGGCGGCGATCTGAGCGTCATGATGAACTCCATCTACGCCGCCATGGGCGACCACACCTTCCTCTATCGCGGCTGGGAAGTGGAGACCGACGGCAACCCCTATGCCCACGCCATCATGCGGGGCTATGTCAACGAAAAGGGCGACAGCCGTCCCAACTACCACTATGAGGATCTGATCCAGCTTCACAAGCTGTATGAGGAAAAGGGCATCAAAAACCCCGCCTGCATTGTGGACTGCAACCACGCCAATTCCGGAAAGCAGTATCTGGAGCAGATCCGTATTGCCAAGGAGGTTCTCCACTCCAAGCGTCATTCCGCAGATATCGACCGTCTGGTAAAGGGTCTGATGATCGAAAGCTACATTGAGGACGGCAACCAGAAGATCTCGGAAGGCACTTACGGCAAGAGCATTACCGACGCCTGCCTTGGCTGGGAAAAGACGGAGCGCCTGATTCTGGATCTGGCAGAGCTGCTGTAAACGAAGCAGCAGAGAACACCGCCCAAAGCCATACAGCAAGCAGCAGCGGAGCCGAACGGCTCCGCTGTTTTGTTTTCAAGATGCCTCCCGCCTCTGCATAAAAACGCCGTCTGTGCCGAAGTCGGCGGAGGTTTTGATATAGCCCGCATCGGAAAAGAAGGCCCGCAATTAAGTCCGCACATTTTGCGTGGCCTTAAAAATCTCCAGAAAGAGCCGAATTTTCTGCCCCGCTTCAAAGATGCGATTCTCATCCGAACTCGACACGAACCGCCCTCCGTGTTGTTCCGCTTTTGCTCCCCGACTGGTATCATAAAGCCATCAAATGAAGGAGGCAACAAGCCATGAATACCGATAAGATTTACGCAGAACAGCTTGCCAACGAGTATGCACCCAAGGGCACCTCAAAGGTGGTGGCCCTCCGCAAACCGGATAACAAAGCCAAGCTCCCCGCCACGATTTTCACCTACACCTTCGGCATCATTACCGCACTGGTGGCAGGCGAGGGGATGTGCCTTTCCATGAAGGTCATCGGCAGCGGAGCGACAGCCATGTTCGTTCTCGGCGTCATCGCGGGCATTATTGGACTGCTGGGCATGGGCATCAACTATCCCATCTGCAAAAAGCTGCTGCATCTCCTATTACGGGACACTACTTCAAAGACCTTGCTTTTCGCGGATGCATCAGCATCTATCAGGGGATTGCGGTCAACCTTTTCTATGTGGTGTTCCGCGTCATGGCTGCCATCCGCTATGCCTCGGTATGGTTTCTCTCCATGGCGGTCAACAATAAGCCCCGCACCATTGATTTACTCCACATGACCTACGCCCAGCAGAGCATGATCGGCTCCGGCGGCTATATGCCGGAGGATGTGCGGGATGTGCAGGAGATCATGTCCTGCGGCAAGTGGGATTTGGAGCGCATCATCACCCATGAGTTTCCGCTGGTTGAATGAGAACAGGCCAACCGCACAGTGGGCGATGTTGACCACGCTGGAAATGTCATTGTAAAAATAAACGTCTGATGCACATTTATGCTATGTTCCCTCCATGAGTGGCAGTAAACCTGTCTCTTACGGAGGGACATAATCTTTTGTATAGATGGAAGCACAGGCGGGCATGGATATCTCTGTTCTACAGGAACAACCGCTACCAGAATTTTTTCTTCTTGCAGATCCACAGGCTCAGCACAACGATCGCAGCGCTCACCGCAATGATCGCCGGGTATCCATATCGCCAATGCAGCTCCGGCATCCCCGAAAAGTTCATCCCGTACCAGCCGGCAATCAGCGACAAAGGCAGAAAAATCGTCGTTACGATCGTCAAAATCTGCATAATGCGATTCTGACGGATATCAATTTCCGACTGAAAAAGCGATTGGATTTGCGTACAGTATTCACGCAAAAGCTGGGATTCCTCCCGCAGCCGGATCACGCGCTCTTCAAAAAGATGGAAAAGTCCGCACTCCTCCTCGGTGAAGAAGCCATTTTCATTTTCCCGCAATTCACAGGCTACGTCGTCAAGCTGGGAATAGTAGCGATACCACGCCATTGTTTCTTTGCGTAACGCACTCATAGGCGCGCTGAAATCATCAAGAGTACCTGCCAGCACCCGTTCCTCCAGCGCTTCGGCATGATCCTCGATTTCCTCCAGCCGGTGCAGATCCTTGCCAATCAGCAGTTCAAAGAAATTGTAGAGAAATCGCCCCACGCTGTGTTCCATCAGACGCTTTTCTTTCACAATATGCCTGATATACGGCTCAATCATCTCGCCGTCATCCACCAGCACCACCCGTTCCTGTGTCACAAGATAGCCGCAGCGGAGACGAGCGCCGTCCCTGCGGACAAGCGGCAGAGCCAACGTTCCGCTCAGACAGCCGGAACGGGTCTCGGCTTTGCAGACATGGGCATCTCTGCCGCTGGGCGTATGGCACAGCACATTGTCAAGCCCTGGCAGCGCCGTTTCATGTACCAGCTCCTCTGAGTTGAGCAGAACCACCGCTGCTCCAGCCTGCTCCGGCGTATGGTCAAGCGGCTCCAGCGTATTACCGATCATATACCACTTCATGTTATTTACCCCCGGATCTCCTGAAGTGAGAAACACTCCCACTCCGCAAATATTCTCTTTATCATAGCGGATTCTCACGCAAACTGCAAGGAATGCTTTGCAGCGCTCCATTTTCTCCACTCCGATCCAAGTCTGCTTGATCTGGCTGGGTGCGCGCTGCTTCAAGGAATAAACGGAGGGATTAAAACGATTTGCCGTTCTGCAAAGTAAGCGTCAAGTGTAGCGGCGGATTGAAGGTTTCCCGCGAAAACGAGAGAATACCAAGGGTACCACAAGCTGCCGGAACGCATCCGAGTGGTGGGCTGCGCAGCTCATGCCCGACGTAAATTTGATGAGGCACTGACCGCATTGCCCAAGGAACAGCAGCAAACCTCCAAGGCAGCAGAGGCGCCGTGCTATTTTGCGACGCTGTTCCAGTTGGAACAGTCATTTGCGGAATTGAAACCAGAAGAACGCTATACTAAGCGGCTGGAGCAGGCTAAGCCTGTTTTAGACGCTTGATTGGCATGGGCAAATGATCTGATCCCCCGGACAGCGCCGAAATCCGCACTTGGCAAAGCACTGCACTGCCTGAAAGAACAAGGGCCATATCTCGTTCGATATCTGGAAGCTGGCCGTCTGGAACTGAGCAGCAACCGTGCCGAGCGCAGCATAAAGCCTTTTGTTATGGGACGTAAGGGTTGGCTGTTTTCCAATACACCGGCCGGTGCCCAGGCCAGTGCTGTGATCTACAGCCTGATTGAAACAGCTAAGGAGAACGCTCCGGATCCCTACCGGTACCTGCTGTGGGTTTTGGAAAGCGCACCTGCTATGGCACTGGAAGGCGATGCCTGGGCCGGGATGCTGACGCCAGCCAATGCACTGGAAACGCACAAAATTCCCAAGGAGACACAGTCTGATGAGACGAACGAACATTAACGCAGTCCTGCGTATGGTGCGGGAGTATCTAAACGGAGATATGAATGAAATTGACTTCTATCCGTATCTTTGATGAAGCTGCGGTATTCAAGTTATTGTACATTATCGATTTGGCTCCCGCCTCTGCACAAAAAAGCGCCGCCCGGAATCCGATTGGGATTCCGAGCAGCGTTCGATTTACTTGTGTTCCTGCCGCAGAGCTGCGTCTGCATCCAGCAGCTGCTGGGAAGCGTCCTCCAACTGCTCCGTTTTTTCGTAGCGGTCGGTCAGACTGCTCTCCATGAGGTTCCCCTGAGAATCGCCGTGGAAGGCAAACTTCAGCAGAATCGGCGTCAGGATCGTACCGCCGACCACCGTGATGACCACCGGGGTCATCATCGCCGCGCTGAGCACGCCCATGGCAAGGCCGCGGTTGGCTACAATCAGCGCCACTTCGCCGCGGCAGACCATGCCCATGCCCACCTGCATACTCTCCCGGCCGGTAAAGCCGCAGGCTTTTGCGCCCAAGCCGCAGCCCACCAGCTTGGAAATAACGGAGATTACCAGCAGCAGAATGGAAAAAATCAGCATCCCGCTGCTGACGCCGTCCAGCTTTACATTGATGCCGATGGCGGCGAAAAACACCGGCGTCAGCAGCAGATACCCCAGCGGGTTATACTTGGACTGGATGTACGTTCCCTTGGGCGTGCAGGCCACAGCAAGGCCGGCGGCATAGGCGCCGGTGATATCCGCCACGCCGAAGAACTCCTCCGCGCAGTAGGCCATCACCAGGCACAGCACAAACGCCAGCACGGAATTGCGGTGGGTCGCCCAGCCACCCTGCCGCTTCAGCATCCAGCAGAACAGGCGGTTTGCGCCATAGCCCAGCGCCAGAGCAAACACGAAGAATCCCACGATTTTCAGCAGCACCACGGCAATGCTCTCGTCGCCGCCTGCCAGACTGCTGACCAGCGTCAGGGCGATCATGCCCAGCACATCGTCGATCAGGGCGGCCGCCAGAATCGTATTGCCTACCTTGGTCTCCAATTTGTGCATCTCTTTCAGCGTTTCCACGGTAATGCTGACGGAAGTTGCGGTGAGGATCGTACCGATGAACACGTTTTCCAGCATCCCGGTGCTTTCGATCAGTCCCGCCGCAGCAGCGCCGCAGGCCAAAGCCGCGCCCATGACCAACGGCACGATGACGCCCAGCAGCGCCACCAGAAAACCGGCCTTTCCGCTGTGCTTCAATTCGTTGATGTCGGTTCCCATACCGGCGGAAAACATCAGGACAATGACGCCCAGTTCGCTGAGCTGCGATATGAACTCCGTTTCCGTCAGGATATTCAGACCGGCAGGACCAAGGATCAGGCCAGCCAGCAAAGCGCCCACCACCTGCGGCATCTGGAAACGCTGGGTCAAAAGTCCCAGCAGCTTGGTAGTCAGCAGGATCAGCGCAAGGTCCAGTAAATAATGATAAGACATAAACTCATTCCTCTCCGCACGGCCCTGCCGTGCAAATCACACAACGCTCTTACAGAGCTATTTATTTTAGACTTTTCTGTGTGATTTGCAATGGACAAACTATCCAAAGTCCTCTGTCAAAGAGAATTTTTTCAAGCTTAAATTACACAAAGCCCCCGGAGAATCCGTCAATCAATAGAACCGATTGCCGGAATTCTTCTCTCTTAGCACTTATTAACTCCACATATCTTCTATGAAAATGAGGGGAATGGAATCATTCCTTCCATCCCCCTCATTTTTATTTAGAAACAGTTGAGTACATTTCCTCTGGCCGTCTGCTCCATCAATACAGCTTCGCGCCGGCGGGGATATGGGGATCTACCATTAGCAGATGCAATCTTTCCTCGCCGTTTTCGTGATGCACGGCAGAGATGAGCATACCACAGGAATCAATGCCCATCATCGGGCGAGGCGGGAGGTTCGTAATGGCGATGCAGGTCTTTCCAACCAGTTCTTCCGGCTCATAATACTCGTGAATTCCGCTCAAAATGACCCTATCTGTGCCGGTTCCGTCGTCCAAAACGAACTTTAAGAGCTTTTTGGACTTCTTCACAGCTTCGCATTCCTTGACCTTTACGGCACGGAAATCGCTCTTGGAGAAGGTGTCAAAATCCACCTGATCCTGGAACAGCGGCTCGATCTGAACATTGGAAAAATCGATTTTTTCCTCCACAACTGGAGCCGCCTGAGCAGCCGCCGCAGGAGCCGAAACTTCCTTGGAACCCTTCTTGTCGGAGTCCAACGGCTTCATTGTCGGGAACAGGATGACCTCCCGGATGGTGTCGGTGCCGGTAAAGAGCATAACGGCGCGGTCGATGCCCATGCCCATGCCGCCCGTGGGGGGCATACCGTACTCCATGGCGGTGAGGAAATCCTCATCCAGCATCTCCGCCTCATCGTCGCCGCGCTCCCGCTGCTCCACCTGCTTTTCAAAGCGCTCCCGCTGGTCAATGGGGTCGTTCAGCTCGGAATAGGCGTTGCCCATCTCGCTGCGGCAGATGAAGAACTCAAAGCGCTCCGTCAGCCGGGGATCGGCAGGGCTGCGCTTGGTCAGGGGACTGACCTCCACCGGGTACATGGTGATGAAGGTGGGCTGCACCAGATGCTCCTCCACCTTCTGGTCGAAGCAGGCGTACAGGGCGTTGCCCCAGGTTTTTTCTGCGGCGTCTGCCAGTTCGATGCCCTTGGCCTTGGCGGCGGCCACAGCCTCGGCGTCGTCGGTGATGGCGTCAAAGTCGATGCCCACATATTTTCTGACCGCTTCCACCATGGTCATGCGGGGCCAGCCGGGGGCCAGATTGATCTTCTCACCCATCCATTCCAGCTCATAGGTTCCCAAATATTTCTGGGCAAAGGTGGTATACACGCCCTCGGCGATGTCCATCATGGTGTGGAAGTCCGCATAGGCCTGATACAGCTCCACCGTGGTGAACTCAGGGTTATGCTTGGGGTCCATGCCCTCGTTGCGGAAAATACGGCCGATCTCATACACCCGGTCCATACCGCCCACGATCAGCCGCTTCAGGGGCAGCTCCGTGGCGATCCGCATATACATATCGATGTCCAGCGTGTTGTGGTGGGTGACAAAGGGACGGGCAGCAGCGCCGCCGGCGATGGTGTTCAGCACCGGGGTCTCCACCTCGATGTAGCCCATATTGTCCAGATAATCCCGCAGGTGCTTGATGAACTGGGAGCGAATGACAAAGTTCTTCTTGACCTCCGGGTTCACCATCAGATCCACATAGCGCTGCCGGAACCGCAGCTCCTTGTCCTGAAGGCCGTGGAACTTCTCCGGCAGGGGCAGCAGGGATTTGGAGAGCAGGATGACGTTCTTGGCCCGGACGCTCATCTCGCCCCGCTGGGTGCGGAATACCTCGCCCTCAACACCAACAATATCGCCGATGTCGTACTTCTTGAACTTCTTGTAAACGGCTTCGTCCATCTCGTCCTGCCGGGCATAGAGCTGGATGCGGCCGTCCCGGTCCTGAAGGTCGCAGAAGGACACCTTGCCCATGCCCCGCTTGCTCATGAGGCGGCCGGCCACCTTGACGGCCTTGCCCTCCATGGCGTCAAAGTTGTCCTTGATCTGATGGGAAGTAGCGTCCCAGTCAAAGCGGGTGACGGCAAAGGGGTTCTCCCCCTCCGCCTGAAGTGTTGCCAGCTTTTCCCGACGGATGCGGGTCTGCTCGGACAGGCTCAGCTCCGGTTGGGCCTGCTGATTCTTCTGTTCAGCCATAATCCTTCTCCTTAGTGTTCGATCTTCACAACGGTGTAATGGATATTGCCGAAGGGTGCCTCCACCACAACGTCCTGTCCCTCTTTCGCGCCCAGAAAGGCCTTACCGAAGGGGGACTCCTCAGAGATGATGCCGTGCATGGGATCGGACTCCTGAGAGCCGACGATCCTGTAGCTGGCCTCCTTGCCGTCCGTCCCTTTCACCGTGACCGTGCAGCCGATGGTGATGACATCCGAGGGAGCGGACTCATCCACAATGACCACGTGCTGCAGGATCACTTCCAGCTCGGCGATCCGGGAGTAGAGCTTGCCCTGCTCGTTCTTTGCCTCGTCATATTCGCTGTTCTCGCTGAGGTCGCCGAACCCGCGGGCGATCTTGATCTGCTCGGCCACCTCGTCGCTGCGGGTGGTTTTGAGGTAGTTGAGTTCCTGCTCCAGCTCGTCCTTGCGAGCCTGACTCATCTTGTATTCTTTTTCCATATCGGCTGTTTCCTTTCATTCGTTTGGCCTATTCTGCGCTGTTCCCTGCACATAATACGCCTAATTTACCATGGTTTTGTATTATAATAGGTGTCTCCCGGATTGTCAAGGGCTAAACGCACCGGGATCACGCCGGTTCCGCAGGATCTGCGGCGCTTTTCAGCTGCACGGATACCTGTCCCGGCCGCAAAACCCCCGTTTCCCACAGGACGGACAGCAGCTGTCCCCGGTTTGCCTGCTCCGGCAGGCGGGCTTCGATCTCCGGCGGCAGCGTCAGGTGGGGCATGGGGAACGTCTCATCGTACAGCGGCAGGAAGCTCTCCCCCCGGCGCTCCGCCACGTCAAAGGCCAGCTGAATATCCGCCGTCTCCCCGGCGCCGGGATGCAGCAGCAGTGACACGCCGTATTCCCGCCGCAGACGACGGCACAGCTCCTCCCCGCCATACGGCACCTCCATCAGCAGATACCGATGCCGGAGGGCCAGCTCCGTCACCGTCCGCACCACCTCGCCGGAGAGGGCGTTGGCCGTCACCAGCACCCGCGCCGCGGCAGGGTTCTCTCCCCGGAGCCTCAGCAGCGCCCCGCACCAGTCCGCAGCAATGGCCCGCCGCAGGGACAGCGTCCCCGCCGGACGCAGGCCCTCCGGCAGCGCGTCTGCCGGAACATCGGACGGCAGCACCACCCGTTCGATCCCCTGCCGCAGCAGCTTCTTTCCGGCGCTGCGGAGTTTCCGCCGTTCCGCGGCGGCAGACATCCGCTCTCCCCGGCTCATGTCCGCGCAGAGAAAACGGACGTGCAGAATATTGACTTCCCTGAGTGGAATGGGACGCAGAAAACGCCCCTCCTGATTCCAGCGCAGCAATCCGACCATAAAATCATCCTCCTGCCCCATGGTATGGGGCAGGAGGATCTTTCAGAACGCCTTATTTCTTTTTCAGCTCGCTGAGGATGCAAAGCCCCATGGCCAGCACAGGGAAAAGCACCCGCAGGCACAGGATCTGCCAGTCGCCGGGCAGGTTCACATCCAGCAGCAGTCCCACAAACCACGCCGCCAGCGTGGATACAACCGCTTTCAGATACACGATCTCTGCTCCTTTCCTTATGTGCCAACAGATGTGCCGGAGAGGGTGTATCCGCTGAGATAGCCCTTTCTCGGCTTCGCGCCGTGACTCAGGGGATTCACCAGCACGCCGTTTTCCACCACCTCAAAGTGCAGATGGGGGCCGGTGGAGTGGCCGGTGGAGCCGGTGATTCCGATGGTCTGTCCCTGCTGGACATAGGTACCCACGCTGACCTTGATGCTGCTCATATGGGCGTACAGGGTGGTATTGCCGGTGCCGTGGGAAATCACCACATAGTTGCCGTAAGAGCTGGAACGCCTGGCCACGATCACTGTGCCGGCCTTGGCGGCATACACCGGGCTGGTGTAGCCCACCCGGCCGATATCTGTTCCCTTGTGATTGGTGGAACCCACACCGCCGGGGGAGTTCCGTCCGCCCACCGTGGAGGTGATGTACCGGCTGTCCACCGGCCAGATGTAGCCGCCGGGGTTGGTGTTGTAGTTCTTTCCCTGGGCTTTCATCTGTTCTTCCAGCTGCTTTTGCAGCTGCTGCGCCTGCCGCCGGATACGGGCCTCATCGGCTTCCAGCTCGTCCAGCGTCGCCTGATATTCTGCGGCGTTGTCGTCGATCTCCTTGACCAGCTTGTTGGCTTCCTCCCGCTGGGCGCTGAGCTGCTTTTTCTGCGTTTCAAGCTCCGCCTTGACGCTGACCAGATTCGCCTTACTGGCTTCCAGCCCGGTTTTCTTCTCCTCGATCTCCGCCTGAAGAGCCTGAAGATCCTGAATCACCTGCCGGTCATAGTCCATGATCTCGTTTACGATATCCAGCCGGCCCAGCAGGTCGGAAAAGCTGGCGGCCTTGAACAGCACCGACCAGTAGCTCACCGTCCCCTGCTCCTCCATCTCCCGCACCCGCTTGCAGAACAGCTCATACTGGGCTTCCTCCCGCTGCTGGGCGTCCGCCAGTTCCGCTTCCGCCTGCGTAATCAGGGTGTTGTAGTCGGAGATCTGGGATTCCGTGTTGTTGATCTTGGCGGCGGTATTGGCGATCTGGTCATCCAGCAGCCTCTTTTTCTGGACGGCCGCCGCCTTATCGTCCTTCAGATCGCTGAGCTTGCTCTGGATCTCTTTCTGCTGCTTATCCAGATTGGAGGCGTCGTTTTTCAATGCGTCGATATCCGCCTGTGTGACCTTGGCGGCCATAGCGGGGGCGGTATTTCCCGTCAGCAGCAGGACGGCGCACAGCAGCGCCGCGCAACCCCGCAGGAAGCGTTGATGTTTCTTCATAGCGCGCCTCCCTTATACCTGAAGGAACCGCCGGATGGCGGAAAGGCTGCCGCCTACGCCGATCAGGACGCCTGCCCCCAGAAATACGCCGCCCACCGGCTTCCACAGCTGCCGGAACGGCACGATGGAAAGCAGCTGTAACGTATCATTGTTGGCCACGCCTTTGGCGATGGCCTCGTACAGCCCCCATTGCAGCAGGAACGCCAGCACCGCGCCGGTCAGTCCCAGCATAAAGCCCTCATACACAAAGGGCCAGCGGATAAAGCCGTTGGTAGCGCCCACCATTTTCATAATGGCGATCTCCTCCCGCCGGTCAAAGGTGGTCAGCTTGATGGTGTTGGAAATGATGAATACCGACACCACAAACAGCACCGCGATCAGCGCCACGCAGATCACGGTGGCGATGTTGCGGACGGTGATAAAGCCGTTGGTCAGCTCCGCATAGGCGCTGATGCCGCCCACGCCCTCCACATTTCGGATCTTCTCCACCGTCTCGCTTTGCAGCCGCAGATCCTTTACCTTGATGGTAAAGCGGTCCCGGAGGATATTGGGGTCCAGATCCTGAAAATACTCCTCGTCCGGGTGCTCGGAGATAAAATTCTCCATAGCCTCTTCCCGCGAGATAAAGGTGGCGGAGGCCACATTGTCCACCGCTTCCAGCTTGCTCTGCAAGGCTTTGGCCTGCTCCTCCGTATAGGTGTCGTCGATAAAGGCCAGAATTTCGTTTTCGCTCTCCACCTGCTTGAGATTGGCGTTGGCATTGACCGCCACCAGCGTGAAGGTTCCCATAATCAGCAGGCAGGCCACGGTGATGCCGATGGCGGCAAAGGACATGAAGCCGTGGCTGAACATATTGGAAAGGCCCTCATGGAGAAAGTAGCTGAAATTGTGCTTACCCATGGATATGCCCTCCTACATAGCCGCCCACGCTGTCGTTGACAATGCGGCCCTGATCGATGGTGATGACCCGCTTTTCAAATTTGTTCACCAGATCCTTCTCATGGGTGACCACCAGCACCGTCGTCCCCAGCTGGTTGATCTTTACCAGCAGGGTCATGATCTCCATGGACCGCTCCGGGTCCAGATTGCCGGTAGGCTCGTCGGCAATGATGGTGCTGGGATTGTTCACCAGCGCACGGGCAATGGCCACCCGCTGCTGTTCGCCGCCGGACAGCTCGCTGGGGTAGTTCTGCGCCTTTTTTTCCAGCCCCACCAGCAGCAGCACATAGGCAATGCGGGTCTTGATTTCCTTCATGGGCATTCCCACGGCCCGCATGACAAATTCCAGATTTTCATACACGGTTTTCTTCTCGATCAGGCGGAAATCCTGAAAAATGACCCCCAGCGTCCGGCGCATCATGGGGATCTGCCGCTCGGAAATGTTGCTGACCGAGAAGCCGTTGATCATGATGCGGCCCGCCGTGGGAACCTCTTCCCCGGTAAGCATTTTTATAAAGGTGGACTTTCCGGAACCGGAAGGCCCCACCAGAAACACAAATTCCCCATCCTCAATGGTCGTGCTGATACCCCGGATGGCCTTGGTACCATTTGGATATTCCATTTCCACGTCTTTCAGGCGGATCATCAGTACTCTCCTTATCTATTGTTCAAGCGGCCTGACCCGCCGGGGATCAGGTCGACATAATTCTGTACTTGATAACATTATATACGGCTTTTCGGGACTTTGCAACAATCCCGCCGCAGATTCTTTCCAAACTTTTTCCGGCGGGATCCGCCGGCGAACGCGGAAAAGCGGCGGCACAGCCTCCGCCGTGCCGCCGCTTTTCCTAACAGTGAATACCGCCCGGACATTTTCAGACGGGCAGCTTACCATGTCTCCAGACCGCAGGCGTTTGCCTGCTCCATGGCTCTGACCAGATGATAGACGAACCGGCATACCGGCAGCTCTACGCCGCGGCTGCGTCCCAGCTCCAGCGCTTCTCCGATCAGCATATCGATCTCCGTAGGCCGCCCGGCCTGCAAGTCCTGCGCCATACTGCAAAGGCCGTCGCCGGGATAGGGATCAAAATATCCGTCCAGCGCCCGGATATCCGCTTCCGACAGGGCAACGCCGCAGGCGTTTGCCAGCCGAACGATCTCCTCCATGATACATTCCAGCGCCGCGCCGGTTTCCGGCAGCTGCTGGAACCACCGGTGGCGGCAGCGCAGAATGGATTCCTCCGTGTTGAATGCGGCGTTGAACATATATTTCCGCCAGATATCCAGCAAGATCTCCCGGCTGATGCGGCAGGAAACCACCCCGTCCAGCAGGTCGTGAATCTCCTGAATCCTGTCCGTAACAGAGCCGTCACGCTCCCCGATGCAGATGTCGCCAACCGGCTGGAACTCCACATGGGAGCCGCACTTTCTGGCATTAAGACGGCTCATGCAGTAGATCAGGCGATCTGTCCCGATCCGCCGCGCCAGCACCTCCTCGCTGGTCAGGCCGTTCATCAGGCTCATCACCACGGTGTCCGGGCCGGTCTCGGTGGCCGCATCGTCCAGCGCATCCTCCAGCTGATACCCTTTCACCGCAACGATCAGCAGCCGGGGCGGCGGCTCCGCCCCCGGCTCGGCGACGTGCAGATCATAGTGGACGCCGTTGATCCAGATGCCCTCCGCTTTCAGCCGCTGCGCCCGCTGCCCTCTTGCCAGAATCCGCACCCGGCAGGGCTTTCCCATCAGCGCCCGGAAGGCAATGCTGCCCTCCGCGCCCAAGCCCAGAATACTGACCTCGGTATGTTCCATGCCCTTTACCCCTTTGCCAGTGCGTCCCGAAAGACCTGTCCCATAATGGTCATGCCCCGCGTCATGTCCTCCTCCGACGCATTGGAGTAGTTCAGCCGCAGGCAGCGGCGCTCATTGCCGTCTGCGAAGAAGGTGCGTCCCGGAATGTACGCCGCCTTATGCGCCGCCATGGTGGGCAGCAAAGCGTCCGTGTCGATCCCCTCCGGCATGGTGACCCACAGGAACAGGCCGCCGCAGGGATGCGTCCACCGGGATCCCTCCGGGAATTCAGAGGCCAGCAGCGCCAGCATCCTGTCCCGGCGTCCCCGGTACAGGTCATTCAGACGGCGGATGTTTGCGTCCAGATCATTGTGTTCCAGATAGGTGTCCACCACCATCTGCGTCAGGGTACTGGCCTGTAAATCGGCGCATTCCTTGGCGCTTTCATACTTTTCGATCAGTCCCCGCTCCGCCAGCAGCCAGCCCAGCCGGATGCCGGGGCTGAGCACCTTGGAAAACGACCCCATGTAGGTGACAATGCCGGTGGCGTCCATGGACTTCAGGGTGGGGACCGTCTCCCCCTCATAGCGCAGCTCGCCGTAGGGGTTGTCCTCCAGAATGGGCAGCTCGTACCGCCGGGCAATTTCCAGAATCTGCTTCCGGCGTTCCAGCGACCATGTCCGGCCGGTGGGATTCTGGAAAGAGGGGATGATATACATCAACCGCACTTTGGGGTGGGCTGCCAGCTGGCGCTCCAGATCCTCCGGCACCATGCCGTCATCATCGGTCTCAATGGGCAGCAGGCCGCATTCATAGGAGCGGAACACCGTCAGGGCCGCCAGATAGGTGGGGTTCTCGCAGACCACCAGATCTCCCGGTTCCAGAAAGACCTTGCCCGCCAGATCCAGTCCCTGCTGGGAACCGCTGACGATCAGGATATTCTCCGCCGTGCAGGAAATCCCCTGTCCTGTCAGGCGCTGTGCCAGCTTCTCCCGCAGGGGCAGATAGCCGGAGGAGGGGCCGTATTGCAGGGCCGCGCGGCCCTGCGTGCGATAAACCTCGTCGGTCGCCTGCCGCATGGCCTCCACTGGGAAGGATTCCGGCGCAGGCAGACCGCCCGCAAAGGAGATGACCTCCTTCTGGGCGGCCAAAGCCAGCGTCTGGCGCAGGATTTCCGTATCCATCTGTAAAATTCTCTTTGCGAAATGCATAACAATGAACCTCCCCGTTCAGGTAAACAGCGGCAGCGCGTTTCGGATCAATTCCACGCAGCCGTCCTCGCCCAGCTGCTGGGAATCCAGCGAAAGATCATACCCCGCGGCGTCCCGCCATTCCTCGCCGGTATAGTAATGGTAATAGGCCGCCCGGCGCTTGTCCTCCCTGCGGATGTAGCGGGCAACCTCATGCGTGCTCCACGCCAGGGAATAGGAGGCCACCCGCGCCATACGGGTCTCCAGCGGCGCGTGGATAAACAGCCGCAGCAGCCTGACATCGGGCTGCTCCATCAGCAGGTAGTTGGCGCAGCGTCCCAGAATAATGCAGTTTTCCGTGGCGGCCAGTTCCTTGATGATCTTCGCCTGAAAGCTGAACAGGTTCCGCGTGGAAATGTAGTCGTCGCTGTCCGGCGGCAGGATCTCGCCGGTATAGACCTTTTCGGCGGCGGAGAGCATCTCCTTCCAGCCGACGCGTTCATCGGCCGCGCCGAAAAGCCGCTCATGGATCCCGCTGACCTCCGAAGCCTTCCGCAGTAGATCCCGGTCATAGTAGGGAATGTTCAACTCCTCAGACAGTCTGCGGGTGATATCGTGACCGCCGCTGCCGGTCTCCCGCGCAACGGTAATAACATAATGTTTCATATTCCGTGCCTCCCTTACGCGCCCAGATAGGCCTTGCGAACCCGGTCGTCCTCCGCCAGATCCGCCGCCGCGCCTTCCATGGAGATGGTTCCTGTTTCCAGCACATAGGCCCGGTCGCTGACGGCCAGCGCCATTTTGGCGTTCTGCTCCACCAGCAGGATGGTGATGCCGCTCTCATGCAGCTCCTGGATCATGGCAAAAATTTCCTTGACCAGCAGAGGGCTTAGTCCCATGGACGGCTCGTCCATCAGCACGATGCGGGGATTGGTCATCAGCGCCCGGCCGGTGGCCAGCATCTGCTGTTCGCCGCCGGAAAGGGTGCCGGCCATCTGACGGCGGCGCTCCTTCAGGCGGGGGAAGTGTCCGTAGACCCGCTCCATGTTTTCCGTCACCCGTCTGGCGTCCGAAATGGTATAGGCTCCCATTTTCAGATTTTCCTCCACCGTCATCTGGGCAAAGACATGACGCCCCTCCGGTACATGGGACAAACCCAGACGGATGATGGTATTGGCAGGCACCGCCTGAAGATCCTTCCCGTCCAGCGTGACGGAGCCGGAGGAGGCCCGCAGCAGGCCGGAGATGGTATGCAGCGTGGTGGTTTTCCCGGCGCCGTTGGCTCCGATCAGAGAGACCAGCTCCCCGTCCCCCACGGTGAGGGAGATGCCCTTCAGGGCGTGAATCGCGCCGTAATAGACGTGCAGATCCTTGATTTCCAGCATATCTGTTCCCTCCCTTATTCGCCGAGATACGCGGTAATGACACGGGGGTTGGCGGCGATTTCCTCCGGCAGACCGCAGGCAATGGTCTGGCCATAGTCGATGACTTGAATCCGCTGGCACACGTTCATCACCAGCGACATATCATGCTCGATCAGCAGAATGGCAATGCCGAACCGGTCCCGGATGGTATTGATGCAGGAGAGCAGCTCTGCGGTTTCTGTGGGGTTCATACCGGCAGCAGGCTCGTCCAGCAGCAGCACCTTCATGTTGGTAGCCAGTGCGCGGGCGATCTCCAGCTTGCGCTGCTGCCCATAGGGCAGGCTGGCGGCGGCAACGTCCGCCTGCTCCCGCAGGCCGCAGATCTCCAGCAGATTCAGCGCCTTTTCCGTGATCTCCTGCTCCGCCTTCCAGAATTTCGGCGTGCGGAACATGGCGTCCAGCAGATTGTAGTGCAGATCCTTGCTGAAGGCCACCTTGACGTTTTCGATAACGGTCATATCCGTGAACAGGCGGATATTCTGGAAGGTGCGGGCAACGCCGGCCTCCACGAACTGGTGAACCTTTTTGCCGTTCAGAGGGACGCCGTCCAGCAGGACGGTTCCCTCCGTGGGGACATACACGCCGGTGAGCAGGTTGAACACGGTGGTTTTCCCGGCGCCGTTGGGGCCGATGAGGCCCACCAGCTCCCCGGAGCAGATGGAAAGGTTGAAATCCTGCACGGCGTGCAGACCGCCGAAGGAAATGCCCAGATGCTTTGTCTCCAGCACCGGCTTTTTCAGTGTTTCAGACATGATGTCCGGCCTCCTTCCGCAAGGATTTGCGGGCCATGCGCCCTGCGCGGAGCTTTGCGGGCCACTGAGGAACGTCGCACAGGGCGAATTCCCTGCTGCCCATGATGCCCCGCGGGCGGAACATGATGACAACGATCAATGCAATGGAATACACCAGCATGGGATAGGTAAACACGTTTTGCAAAAAGGCAGGCAGTGCATGGACCCATGCCCCGTTTTTAATGGTATAGTTCAGCAGGAACAGCACCACAGCGGCGATGACGGAGCCGGTGAGTGATCCCATGCCGCCCACTACCACCATGACCACAATGAACACGGAGTTGAGGATGGAGCCGTTGGTGAAGGCAAAGGAGGTGGTGGAGAGGGCCGCGTTGCTGCAGGCGTAGAGTGCGCCGGTGATCCCGGCAAAAAATGCGGAAATGGTGAAGGTCAGCATCTTGTAATAGCTGACGTTGATGCCGGAGGCGGAGGCGGCGATCTCGTTGTCCCGGATGGCCCGGATGCAGCGGCCGTACTTGGAGCGGACGAACATGAACATACAGGTCATGCAGATGATGATGCTCAGCGCCGCCACCCACAGGTACTTCATCTTTTCATCGTTGGAAAAGCCGAGGCCCGTGGCGTACAGGGACGAGGAGGCTGCCCCCTGAGAAAGCCCCTGCTGCCCGCAGAAGGGCAGGTTGTTGATGAGGTTCACGATGATCATGCCGAAGCCCAGCGTGATGATGGCCAGATAGTCGCCCTTCAGCCGCAGGGCGGGAATCCCCACCAGCAGTCCCAGCAGAGCGGCGGCAGCGCCTGCGGCCAGAATACTCAGGAGCAGAACCAGCAGGAAGGCCGGGCCGGATTTTTCCGTGTAGACCCCCGCCCGCTGAAATGCCAGAGAAATCAGTGCCGCCGTATACGCGCCGACGGCCATAAAGCCGCAGTGCCCCAGAGACAGCTGCCCCAGAAAACCCAGAACCAGATTCAGCGACGCCGCCATGATGATGAGATAGCTGCACTGCCAGATGGAGGGCGTGATCTTGAGCTTGACGGTATTGCCGCCCAGCAGGCCCATGACGGCCACCGCGGCAAACAGCAGAGCCAGCGCCGCGAAGTTGACCAGATAACGCAGTTTGGTGTTTTTCATACTTTCTCACCCACATTCTTTCCCAGAATACCGGCAGGCCGGATCATCAGCACCACGATCAGGATCAGATACACGAAGGTATCGGACATGGAGGAGTTGATATAGGTATTGGCCCCGGACTGGACGATGCCGATCAACAGGCCCCCCAGCATGGCGCCGGGCAGGGAACCGATGCCGCCCAGCACCGCCGCCACAAAGGCGTAAATGCCAAGGGTCGCGCCCATGGTGGTATAGACCTTGGGGTACTGGGCGATGTACATCAGCGCCGCCACGGCGGCAAGTCCCGCGCCGATGGCAAAGGTCACCAGAATCGTATGGTTCACATTGATGCCCATCAGCGTGGCAGCCTCCTTATCCTCGGAAACGCACCGCATGGCGCAGCCGACCTTTGCTTTCTGGGTAAAGAGGTAGAGCGCTACCATAATCGCGGCGGACACCGCCACGGTGATGACGGTGGCGTGGCTGACGGACACACCGCCGACGGTGAAGGTCTTGGCAAACAGCGTATAGGGGACCTTGGGATCAGGCCCGATGGCGGGAATGGCCTGCGCCAGATTCTCCAGCACAAAGCTCATGGCAATGGCGGTGATGAGGCAGGTCAGGTTGTTGCCGGTTTTCCGGACAGGCCGGTAGGCCAGCAGTTCCACCAGCATTCCCACACAGGCGCAGATGAGAACGGCAGGCACCACGGCCAGCCAGCCGGGAATCCCCGCCGCCATCATGACGGGAATAATGAAAAACAGCGAGTAGCCGCCCACCATAATGAAATCGCCGTGGGCAAAGTTAATGAGCTTGATGATCCCGTAGACCATGGTATAGCCCAGAGCGATCAGGGCGTATACGCTGCCGAGGCGCAGCCCGGTAATCAGGAATTGAATGAATGTGATCATTGGAAAATCCCCTCCTGGAAGCGGATGAAAGAGTACACCCTGCACCGGCACGGAACCGGCATGGTGCGATAAAGCCTGCCCCCATGGACAGAGGCCGGAGAAAACAGCAGCGGCGGGAGACGCAGGGTCTCCCGCCGCTTCGCTGCGGAATGGCTGCTGCGATCAGCTGAGGCTCAGCGCCTTGACTGTGATCTTGCTGACGGCGGAATCGCCGTCCTTGTAGGAATAGCCCATCAGAACGCCGTTCTTGATGGGGGTGCCTGTCTCATCGAAGGAGAAAGTGCCGCAGGTGCTGTCGTAAGCGGCGCTGGTATCCGCCAGAGCCGCCTGCACGCTGGCGGCGTCCGAAGCGCCGCAGGCCTCCATGGCGGCTTTGTAGACGTACACGGCGTCGTAGGCCAGTGCGTCAAAGTTGTTGGGGGTCTCGCCGTACTTGGCTTCATAGCTTTCAATAAAGTTCTTGGAAACGTCGCTGGTCGCCAGCTCGGTGGAATAGTGGTTCACGAAATACACATCGTTGTAGACCGACAGATCCGCGCCGTCAGGAATGGTGGTCTCCGTGCTGTCCACGCCGTCGCCGCCCAGCAGGACGCCGGTGAAGCCTGCGCTGCGGGCCTGCGGCACCAGATAGGGACCCATGACATCGTAGTAGAAGGGCGTAAACACCAGCTCTGCACCGGCAGCCACCATCTTGTTGAACTGGTTGGTGTAGTCCACCTCGGTCATGGTCGCCACGGATTCCTCAGCGACTACATCCAGACCTCTGTCGGCACAGGCGGCAATGAATGCGTCCCGCAGGCCGACGGAGTAGGTATCGGCGGAGCAATAGACCACGCCCACCTTGGTGTAGCCCTCGTCCAGCGCATACTGGGCAGCCAGCTCGCCCTGGAAGGAATCCCGGAAGCAGGTACGGAACACATAGTCCATGGCGGTGGTCAGGGAATCCGCCGTGCCGGAGGGGGTGATCATCACCACGCCCTCGGAGTTTGCAATGGAGGTGATGGCAGAAGTGCAGCCGGAGGTGGCGGAACCGACAACCAGCTGGATGCCGTCCGAGATCAGCGCGTTCATGGCGTTGACGCATTCGGTGGCGTCTCCCTGATCGTCCTTGGTCTCCACGGCCAGCTGGTGTGCGCCGTCGCTGAGGGTCACGCCGCCGGCGGCGTTGATCTCCTCAATGGCCAGCTTCACGCCGTTTTCAATGTGGGTGCCGTAAACAGCCACGCTGCCGGTGAGGGGGCCGATCATGCCCAGCGTAATGGTGCCGTCGCCGGAGGGGGCGCTGCTGTCAGCATCGCCTGCGCCGCTTTCGGACTGGCCGCCGCAGGCAGTCAGGCTGAGGGCCAGACAGCCCGCCAGCATCAGGGATAACATATTCTTCTTTTTCATCGGAATTCCTCCTTCTGGTCTGAAAATAACACAAAGGCATGTGTCCGGAACTTCCGGTCACACGCCTTTGTGTTGCGTCTATCATAAGAGCAATTTTACTTTTTGTCAACTCCCATAACCTTACAAAATGCCCATGGAAATCACTTCCATATTTAGCACATGAAACAATTTTCCGTCAAAAAGTTTGGTTTTTCCGGGATTTTCACGCCATAGGCGGCACTATTTATCTCAAAAAGTCCGTTTAGCAAGCAGAAAACAGGCAGTTCTACAATATTTCCCCGTTTAAAGCAGAAAAATATTGTACATTTTACGCAAAGGAACGGCCGATTGAAAAGCGTTCCCTCACGGATCCTGCGCCGAAAAATCAGAACCGTGCCGCGGAAGCGTCCGCCAGCAGCGGAAAAAAATTCCGGCAGACGCAAAAGCGTCTGCCGGGATCGCCCCATTACAGGGGTTCATTTTTCGGTTTTCAGGAGTCGATGCCCCGGCTGGTGAGGTACTTCTTTACCATCAGCGCCACCTTGAAGGTAATGGCGTCGTCAAATTCCCGGAGATCCAGCCCGGTGAGCTTCTTGATCTTCTCCAGACGGTATACCAGCGTATTGCGGTGGACGAACAGCTTGCGGGCCGTTTCGGACACATTCAGATTGTTTTCAAAGAACTTGTGGATAGTGAACAGTGTCTCCTTATCCAGCGCGTCAATGGGGTTCTTCTTAAAGACTTCCTGTAAGAACATCTCGCACAGGGTCGTGGGCAGCTGATAGATCAGGCGGCCGATCCCCAGATTTTCATAATTGATGATGTACTTCTCCGTGTCAAAGACCTTGCCCACCTCAATGGCGATCTGCGCTTCCTTATAGCTCTTGGCCAGATCCCGCAGGTGCGTGGCAACCGTACCCATACCCACTACCACAGTACTTTCGCCGTTGACCCGGAGGGCCTCCTCGATCTGAGCGGCGATCTTATTCAGTTCCTTGGCGCCGGCACCATCCGGCAGCTGGCGGATCAGCACCACATCGCCCTCGCCCACGCTGAGAACAAAATCGTTCTGCCGGTCGGGGAACATGGCCTGAATCGTCTCCGTGGGAACGGATTCGCCCTTCTGGAGCGCCCGGACGGTAAACACGCCCCGGCTGACATCCGTAGCCACCCGCAGTTCCTTGGCCCGCATATAGATGTCGCCCAGCATGATGTTGTCGGAGATGATGTCCTTGACAAAGGAGCCGCGGTCGTGTTTCTCCTCATAATAGCTCTTGGCCGCGTTCAGCGCCACCGTTGCCATGGAGCAGATGGTCTTGCTGATCTCATTGTCCCCAAAAGCAAAGGCTGCGTAATCAAACTGATTGCCCCAGCCGCTGAGCGCCTTGAAGGTCTTGCCGTCAAAGCAGACCATGCTGCCTGCCGCACCGTTGACGGCAGCCACATACTCGCTCCAACGCTGACCGATCATGGAAAGCTCGCTGCAGGCAATGACCACGCCCTCGCCGTCAATGACGCCGACAGTGCGATCCGTGTTTTCCTTTAATTGCAGTACGATGTTCTGAAAGATTCTCCCGGACATGACTGTTCCTCCTCAACCACTCAAAATCACGTGGAAACGACCCTCGCAATCAGCTTTGTGCAATGTGTCAATACCGTTATTATAGCGGCTCTTTCAGGGAAATGCAAGTTGTTTTTTCTTTTTTCAACAAAAAAACGCTTTATTTTTTGTTGAAGTTTCGATTTTTTTCTGCTTCTCCAACAGCTATTTCCAGACCGCGCACTTCATCCTCTGTTAAAAAGCGCCAGCTTCCCCGTGGAAGCGCCGAATCCAATGTCAAATTGCCCATGCGGACCCGTTCCAGATAGAGAACCGGCTTCCCAAGGTACGCCATCATCCGCTTGATCTGGTGGAACTTTCCCTCCCGGATGGTGATGTGGGCCTCCCTGCCGCCGGTGTTCGGCAGGATTGCCAGCTCTGCGGGCTGGCAGTCCAGCCCGTCGTCCAGATGCAGCCCCGCTTTCACCGCCGCGCAGTCCGCCGCGGTCAGGCGCCCCTCCACACGGACGCCATACTCCTTATCCACGTGCTTTTTCGGGGACAGCAGGTCATGGGCCAGATCTCCCTGATTGGTCAGCAGAAGCAGCCCCTCCGTATCCTTGTCCAGCCGCCCCACCGGGAAGAGATGCTGCCGCTGAAGCTCCTGCGGCAGCAGATCCAGCACCGTAGCGCCGCGGCCATCCTCCGTAGCAGAGAGATATCCTGCGGGCTTGTTCAGCATCACCCATGTATACTGCCGCCACGGCAGCGCTTCCCCGTTGACGGTGATCTCGGCCGTCTCCGGATCGGTCTTTTCCTCTGCGGAGCGGGCCGCCGCGCCGTTCACCGTTACCCGTCCCTGCCGCACAAGCTCCTTGACCTCCCGCCGGGACCACCGCCCGGTGGAGGCAATGATTTTATCCAGACGCTGGGCTGCCATAGCCGTTCCTCCCCTGTTTTCTTTTGGATTTGTAAGCCGATTTTATCATACTCCGCAGGCAAATGGAATAGAAACAAGCAGGAGGGATGACTATGATGATCCAGACGGTTCGACTGACACGAAAAAAAGCGGCGCTGGCCGTGATTGCAGCCGGTACGGTTCTGGCTGCGCTGATCCTGATTCTGGGCCGCGGCGGCAGCGGAGAGGAACCGTCCCGCCCCCAGCTGACCGGCAACGCGGAGCGGGTGGCCTATTTGCAGGAAATGGGCTGGCAGGTGGAGGAGGAGCCTGTCACCACCCTGCAATTCCTGCTGCCGCCCCAGCTGAAGGGGGACTATGTAGCCTACAACGCGCTGCAAAAAAGTCAGGGTTTCGATCTGGAGCCGTGCTGCGGCAAGCAGGTGACCCGGTATACCTATACCGTCACCAACTACCCGCAGCGGCCTGACGGGGTGCAGCTGAACCTGTACGTCTGCGAGGATCTGCCGGTAGCCGGGGATGTGGTCTGCACCGGGGCCGACGGGTTCCAGAATACGCTGGTATTCCCCGGTGAGGCAGGGGAATCGTTCCGCTGAAAATACTCAGGCAGCCCATATCACATGGGCTGCCTGAGGCTGGCCATCAACTCGAAAATGCTGTGCGGCGGCGGAAAAACTTACGGCAGCGTGTCGAAAGGCTTTTTCAACACGCTGCCGCTTCCATTATTCGCCCATCACCTGAAACACGATGTCCCGCACCCGGTCACGGGTGTCGCACTCCACCAGCGTCAGATTCTGCCACGGGCCAAGGGTCAGGCGTCCCTGCACAAACGGCACCGTAATGAACGGTGACAGCAACAGCGCCTTGATGTGGGATGAGCCGTTGTCATCGTGCCATGTATCATGGTGCCGGTAAGGGATCACCCGCCCCTTTTCGTCCTGATAGGGAGAGAACACATCCAGCGCCGCCTTGAGATCATGTCCCACCAGTCCCGGCTCATATTCCAGCGTGGTCAGCGCCGCCACGCCGCCGGTGGTAAAGCCGGTAATGGTTCCGGCGGAGATCCCCTTTTCCCGGCAGGCGGCTTCCACCGCGTGCCGGAAGTCCTCCGTCACGTCGATCATCCCCATATGCGCCTTGGTGTGATAGGTTTTGGTTTCCGTGTAAACTGCCATACCGGTGCTCCTCTCTTGTTCCGATTCTTATTTTGTGCTATCCTGTCAGATGCGGAATCGCATTTTCAGGCAGGAGGTTTTCCCATGAGCGGTTATATTTTCGGTGCTTTTTACGATATCACCCGGCGAATCCCCGCCGGAAAGGTGGCCACCTACGGTCAGATCGCCCGTCTGGCGGGGATGCCCCGCTGTGCAAGGATCGTTGGCTGCGCCATGGCCGCCTGTCAGGATCCGTCGGTTCCCTGCCACCGGGTGGTAGACCGCTTCGGCGGTACCAAACGCTGCTTCGACGTCTACGCCCCCGGCACCCAGCGCGCCCTGCTGGAAGCAGAGGGCGTTCCCTTCACCCCGGACGGCCGGGTGGATCTCACCGCCTGCCTGTGGGACGGCAAATTGTATTGATTGTTCCCTTTTACATACAAACGCCGGCAGATGCCGGCGTTTGTCCGCTTTATCGCAATATTACAGCGAATTCAGTTTTCCCCGTCCGGCAGCGGGCAGTCCACCGCCGCCCGGTCTGTCCGGATGGACTTGCACAGGGCGGATACCGCCTGATGCCGGGGATCCGCCTTGTAGCGTTCCAGCGCCGCCTGATCCGCAAATTCTGAGATCAGAACCGCGTCATAGTCGCTGCGCTCCGTGCCGCGAAGCACCTCGCAGCGCTTCAGCTCCGGTATTTCGCCGTACAGGCCCTGCAGGCCGGTGAGAAACAGCTCCCGTTCCGTTTCCGTTCCCGGACGGAACTTCCACATGACAATATGCCGCAGCATCTCACACGCCCCGCTTGGCGTTGTATGCGGCCACGCCCTTGCCCACCAGCTGGATAGCACGGCGCAGATAGTCGCAGTTCTTCACATAGGCAATGCGGATCTCGCTGCGGCCCTTGGCAGGATCGGCATAGAAGCCGCTGCCGGGAGCGTACATCACCGTGTCGCCGTTGTCCTCAAACTCTTCCAGCAGGAAGTACTGAAGCTTTTCCGCGTCATCCACCGGCAGGGTGGCCATGATATAGAACGCGCCATCCGGCACGCTGAAGGTAACTCCGGGGATCTTGGCCAGCTCCTCCACCACGGCGTCCCGCCGCTTTTTGTACTCCGTGCGGACGTTTTCAAAGTAGCTGGGTTCCACGGAACGGTACATGGCTGCCGCGCCCAGCTGATCGATGGTGGCAGGGCAGAGACGGCCCTGGCACAGCTTCATGGCCTGTGCCATGAACTCCTTATTCCGGGAAATCATGGCGCCGATACGGGCGCCGCAGGCGGAGAACCGCTTGGAGATGGAATCCACAACGATGAGGTTCTCCTTGGCGTCCTCAAAGGAAGCGAAGGTGGTCAGGCCCTGCCCCTCATAGAAGAACTCGCGGTACACCTCGTCCGCCACAAGGAACAGGTTGTGCTCCTTGACAACGTCCACAATGGTCTGCATCTCCTCATGGGTCAGCACCACACCGGTGGGGTTGCCGGGGTTGGTCACCATGATGCCGCGGGTATGCTCGTTGATCAGAGACTCAATGCGGGCCTTGTCCGCATAGCGGTAGCCCTCCTCCGGGGAGGTGGGAATGGGCCGGATGGAGCCGCCGGTCATGTAGGCGAAGGTATTGTAGTTGGCGTAGAAAGGCTCCGGCACCAGCAGCTCGTCGCCGTCGTCCAGAATGGTGGCCAGCACGAATTCCAGCGCTTCGCCGGCACCGGAGGTCACCAGAATGTCGCTCCGGTCCAGCTTGATGCCGATCTTTGCGTAATAGCCGCGGACGGCATCCAGATATTCCGGCAGGCCCGGCGTGGGGGCATATTCCAGCACCGGCTTCTTGAAGTTCCGAACCGCTTCAAAGAACGCGTCCGGTGTTTTGATGTCCGGCTGGCCGATATTCAGATGATAAATGGTACGGCCCTTGGCCTCTGCCTCCGCCGCGCAGGGATTGAACTGGCGCACAGGGGACAGCTGGCATTTCTGAACCTTACTGGAAAATTTCATGGGAATACTCCTCCTTCAAAGTAAAAAAAGAATCGCCCCTGACCACTGTCAGGGGCGAAATAGTATTTCACGGTACCACCCTGATCTATCCGGCACGCGCGATCCCGGATATCTCATGTCATTCTGTAACGGAAATGAACCGTCCCGCTCCTCGCGGGCTGCTCCAAAGCGGCGCGCCGCCTCTCCTGAACCGAGGGCTTGCACTGTCCCCTCTCGCTGAGGGCCGGTGTGATACGGCTGACTTTGTCATAGCTTTTGTCGATTTGAAGTTAATTATATCCGCTTTCCGGCATTTGTCAAGCGGAAATGAAAGTTAATTTTGTAACGCATTTCCCCGCTCATCAAGTTTTCAGAACGTTTTCAAGGGTTTCAGCCTCATGAAATACCCATTTTGACGCGTTGAACGGCGGCAGGAATCTGCCGCCGTTCGTCTTATTCTCCGTCCGCTTCAAAGGGTGGTTCGTCAGCGGCGGCAGCGGGATTGCCGCCCATCTGCATCTCGTCCCACTGGGCGCGGGTAATCAGCAGCTGCCGGGGCTTGGAGCCTTCAAACGGCCCCACAATGCCCCGCTCCTCCATCTGATCCACCAGCCGGGCAGCGCGGGAATAGCCCAGTTTCAGCCGCCGCTGGAGCATGGAAACGGAAGCCTGTCCCGTTTCCAGCACCACGTCCACGGCGGCAGGCAGCAGCTCGTCCTCGTCGCTGCTCTCCGTATCCGCAGCGGCAGCTGACGCGCCCTTGCCGCCCTTGTTCTCCTTCTCCTGAACGGACTGCTCGATCTGGGCGATGACCTCCTGAGAATAGTTGGCCTCGCCGCTTTCCTTCACATAGGACACCACGTCCTCGATCTCCTCCGGTGAGATAAAGCAGCCCTGCACACGGGTGGGCTTGCCCTCCCCCAGCGGGGCGTAGAGCATATCGCCCTTGCCCACCAGCTTTTCCGCGCCGGTGGTATCCAGAATGATGCGGGATTCCAGCGAGGACGCCACTGCAAAGGCGATCCGGCTGGGGATGTTGGCCTTCATCAGACCGGTAATCACGTCCGCAGAGGGACGCTGGGTGGCGATCACCAGATGCACACCGGCGGCACGGCCCATCTGAGCCACCCGGCAGATGGATTCCTCCACCTCCTTGGCCGCTACCAGCATCAGGTCGGCCAGCTCGTCGATGACCACCACCACGCTGGGCAGCTTCTCCAGATCCTCCCGGACTGCCGCCAGCTTGTTGAATTCCTCCAGCTTCTTCACGCCGTTTTCCGAGAAGGTCTTGTACCGCTTCATCATCTCAAACACGGCCCACTGCAAAGCACCGGCCGCTTTCTTCGGGTCCGTCACCACCGGGATCAGCAGGTGGGGAATCCCATTGTAGGGCGCCAGCTCCACCATTTTGGGGTCCACCATGATGAAGCGAACCTCCTCCGGGGTGGACTTGTAAAGCAGACTGATAATCAGGGAGTTGGTACACACGGACTTACCGGAGCCGGTGGTACCGGCAATGAGTACATGGGGCAGTTTTTCGATGTTGCCGATGATATTCCGGCCGCTGATATCCCGCCCCACCGCAAAGGCCGTTTTAGAGGGATGCTCCATAAATTCTCTGGACTCGATAACGTCCCGGATCAGCACTGACGTCACTGTTTTGTTGGGAACCTCAATGCCCACCACGGAGATTTTATTGGGCACGGCGGCGATGCGGACGCCGCTGGCACCCAGCGCCAGCGCAATATCATCCTGCAGATTGGTGATTTTGGAGAGCTTCACGCCCTGATCCAGCGTAAATTCATACCGGGTGACAGAGGGGCCGTGGATCACATCCCCGGCCTTGGCGTCCACGCCGAAGCTGGACAGGGTCTCCGCCAGACGGCGGGAGTTGTTCCGCAGCTCCGCCCCGGCGGCCATGTGGTTTTCGCCCTGACTTTCATGCAGCAGGCTGACCGGGGGATAGCGGTATTCCGTCTCTCCGGCGGCCATGTTTTCCGCGATTTCCGCCGTCACCGCCGCCGTCTGCTCCGCCACCGCCTGTGCCGCCGCTTTTCTGGAAGCCGGCGCCTGCACCGCAGGCTGCACCGGGATAGCAGGCTGGGATACCGCCGCGCTCTGCACCGGCGCAGCTTCCTGAGCCGGTTCCGGCGGCGCGGAGATCACCACCGGCTCCATGGTGGGAATCGCTCTGGCAGGCTCCGGCCCGCCGATGGGTCTGGGCACCGGGGGCACCGGCTTTTTGACGGCAAAGGGGTCTCCCTCGTCATACGGCTCCGCCGGAGTCTGCGCCGAAATCACCTGTGCCGGGGTCTTCTGGGCGTCGGAACGATGCCGGAAAAAGCTGGTAAAGCCCGGCTTGTCCGCCTTGGCGGGTCTTGCCGGTGCGCTCACCGGGTCGTCCACCGGGATGTCGATCTGCGCGTGGGAATGCTCTGCCGGGATCGCGGCCGTTTCCCGCCCGCGCCTTGCCGGCCGGGCAGGCCGCTCCGGCTCCTCCTCATGTTCATACTGGGGCCGCTCCCGGTGCTTTTCGATCAGCGCTCCCACCGTCAGCCGCAGCGCCACCATCAGCAGCACCACAAACAGCACGGTAAAGATAATGACAGAAGCGATCTTGGAAAAAACCGCCACAGACCCCTGCGCCAACGCGCCGGAAATCACGCCGCCGCAGTGCAGGGCCGTGCCGTCCTTCCACAGCGCCGGGATGATCCCGATGGAGGAGGCATATGCCTCCTTCACCAGCAGCATATGGCACAGGCTGCCCAGCAACACCGGCAGCAGCAGGGCGCTGGTCACCCGCAGGGTAACGGGCCGGCCGTGATGAAACAGGAGAATGCAGGCCGCCAGCACCAGCGCCGGGCCGAAGAGCCAATAGCCATACCCCAGCAGACCTTTGATCAGGACGGCGAACCAGTCAATAAAAATGGCACGGATGCCAAAGTAGCTGACGAACACGCACAGCGCCAGCACCAGACACACCACGCCCCCCACTTCCCGGCGGACGGGGCGGGGCTGAGGCTTCTTCGCAGACGTCCGGCTCCCGGACGAACCGCCCTTTTTCGCTGTGGTTCTGGTTGTCGTTTTCTTTTGTGATGTGGAAGCCACGATCAAACCCTCCGGATGTACAAAATCATGCAAACACAGGCCAAACTGCCGCAGCGTTTCAGCCCTTGACGAACTTCAGGATCACCGTCAGCAGGCCCGCCGCCCAGCAGTAATAGGCAAACGCGCCGAACTTCCCCTTGTCGGCGATCATTTTCAGCAGCCGGATGCAGGCATAGCCCACCACGGCGGCCACAATGACGCCCGCCAGATACACCGGCGCCTCGCTCCAGATCACCGTCCCCTCCAGCGCATCCTTCAGACTCAGGATATTGGCGCCCAGAACGGCGGGGATAGACAGGATGAAGGAATACCGCACGGCAAATTTCCGTTCAAAGCCGAGGAAGCACCCGGCGGTAATGGTGGTGCCGGAACGGGACAGGCCGGGGCAGGTGGCCAGCGCCTGTGCCGCGCCCACCAGCAGCGCGTCCGTCATGCGGGTGCTGCGTTCGGTCTTGCGGCCCTTACGCACCCGGTCCGAGGCAAACAGCAGGCAGCCGGTAGCCAGCAGGGCGAGGCCCACCACATACAGGTTGCTGCTCAGCCCCTCGATCCAGTCCTTGAAGGGCAGGATCACGAACAGCGGCAGCGTACCCACAATCACCAGCAGGATCATCCGCCGGGCAGGCGGCACCGGCGTGGGGGTGGTGCCGTGGATCAGGTCGCCGATCCCCTGGAAGAACTCCAAGATCATATCCCGGATCTCCGGCCAGTAGGCTACAAACACGGCCACCAGCGTGCCAAGATGCAGCAGGACATCAAAAAAGCCCGGAATTTCCGAGGCTCCCTCCACGCCCAGCAGTTGCTCCGCAATGGCCAGATGGCCGGAACTGGAAATTGGCAGAAACTCCGCCACGCCTTGAATCAGCCCCAGCAGAATGGAATGGAACAGGGACATACCATCACTCCTTACACGGAATTAAACAAGCGCCATGCGCCTTATGAACCGATTGTATCTTAACACACCCCGCCGGAAAATTCCAGCACTATTTGGTGGTTTACATAAATTTTGAATAGGCAGCCCGCCGCCGGGGCAACCTGCCCTTGGGCGTCCCCGTCAAAAATTTTTTCGCAGCAGGGGGAACTTTTTCGTTTTTTCTGCGTCCTATAAGCTGTCACGTCTAAAACGTGGCCGGAAAAACGTTTTCATAAGGAGAATATCAATGAAGAAAACCATCTCTCTGGCACTGGCTCTGGTGCTGGCCCTGTCCCTCGCTGCCTGCGGCAAGAACGGCAATACCGGCAGCTCTGCCGACGTCCCTGCTGACGCCAATACCCTGCTGACCACCGTGTGGGACAGCTATACCGACGATGAAAAGTTCCCTGCTGCCGGCGGCGACTATACCGCCCCCGTGGAGGACGCCCCCGGCGCTGTGGACATTTCCGACGCCGATAATCTGAACTATATGCTGACCCTGCCGGTGGAGGATGCCTCCAAGATCGACGGTGCCGCCGCTCTGAGCCACATGATGAACGCCAACACCTTCACCTGCGGCGCCTTCCACGTCACCAGCAAGGACGATGTGGACACCGTGGCGCAGGATCTGCGGGACGCCATCCAGTCCAAGCAGTGGATGTGCGGCTTCCCTGACAAGCTGGTAATCTTCACCTATGACCAGTATGTGGTGTCCCTGTACGGCGCCGAGGATCTGGTGGACACCTTCCGGGACAAGTTCACCGCCGCCTATTCCGACAGCGTTGTTGCCTACGACGAGGCTATCGCCTGACCCGGTTCCGCTTTTCTCTCACAGCGTCTGCACCTTCGGGTGCAGGCGCTGTGAAATTCACATTGGGAGTACCCTATGCTGTTTTCCAGTATTCCGTTTCTCTATACTTTCCTGCCCTGTGTGCTGATTCTCTACTTTCTGGCGCCCCGGCAGCTGAAAAATACCGTCCTGCTCCTCAGCAGCCTGTTTTTCTACGCATGGGGCGAGCCGCGCTTTGTGGTCTTTATGGTCATTGCCATTGTGCAGGGCTACGTGTTTGGCCTGCTGGCGGAGAAATACCGCAGCCGCCCCGCAGGGGCGAAGCTCTGCCTGTGGGCCTCCGCGGTCATCAGTCTGGGGCTGCTGGGCTACTGCAAGTACGCGGACTTTTTCATCAGCGGCTTCAACCGTCTCACCGGCCTGTCCATTCCGCTGCTCCATGTGGCGCTGCCCATCGGCATCAGCTTCTACACCTTCCAGATTTTAAGCTACGTCATTGACGTGTACCGGGGCGACGTGACCGCCCAGCGGAACTTTATCGACCTTGCCGCCTATGTGGCCATGTTCCCTCAGCTCATCGCCGGGCCCATCGTCCGGTACGCCGACATTGCCCCCCAGCTGAAAAGCCGCACTCATACCCTGCGTGACGCCGCCTGCGGCGCACGCCGCTTCATCCTCGGCCTTTCCAAAAAGGTGCTGCTGGCCAATGTCCTCTTCGAGCTGATCTCCACTTATAAAAGCAGCACAGAGACTTCCGTGCTGTTCGTCTGGCTGTACGCGGCGGCCTATGTGCTGCACCTCTATTTCGACTTTTCCGGCTACAGCGATATGGCTATCGGTCTGGGCCGCATCTTCGGGTTCCATTTCCCGGAAAACTTCGACTATCCCTATATCTCCGCCAGTGTCACGGAGTTCTGGCGGCGGTGGCACATGAGCCTTGGCAGCTGGTTCCGGGACTATGTATACATCCCGCTGGGGGGCAACCGGGTCTCCAGAGCCAAGTGGTTTCGGAATATTTTCATCGTCTGGCTGCTGACGGGGCTGTGGCACGGCGCGGCGTGGACGTTCATTCTGTGGGGCCTGTTCTTTGCCGTGTTCCTGACGGCAGAAAAGCTCTGGTACGGCAGGGCGCTGGCGGAAACCCGCATCTTCAAGCACCTGTATGTCCTGCTGCTCATCGTCGTCAGCTTCGTGCTCTTTGACGCTGCCAGCGTGCAGGACGCGCTCCGCACCATCGCCGCCCTGTTTGGTCTGGATGGGCTGCCCCTGACCGATCCCCTGTCCCGCTACTATCTGGACAGCTATTCCGGCGTGTTCCTGATCGCTGCCGTGGGGGCGACGCCCCTGCCTGCCGCAATCGTCCGGCAGCTGTCCGAAAGCAAACTCGGCGGGAAGCTCCTGTCGGTTCTGGAACCGGCGGCGCTGCTGGCTCTGCTGGCCGCAGTCACCGCCTATCTGGTGGACGGTTCCTTCAACCCCTTCCTGTATTTCCGCTTCTAAGGAGGCTCTGCCATGTCTGAAAAATGGAAAAACATCATCACCCTGAGTCTCCTGTCCGCCTTTCTGCTGGGCTTCGGCGCATGGGCGGCGGCAAAGCCCGCCGATGATCTCTCCCTCAGCGAGCGCCGTCCGCTGGCGCAGCTGCCGGAGCTGTCCGTCAGCTCCGTTCTCTCCGGCAAATTCATGTCCGGCTATGAGGACTACGCCACCGACCAGTTCCCCCTGCGGGAGCAGTTCCGCACCCTGAAAGCGCTGACGGGGCTGTATCTCTTCGGTCAGAAGGACAACAACGGGGTCTACCTTGCGGACGGCTATGCCGCCAAGCTGGAATACCCGCTGGATCAGGACTCCATTGCCCATGCCGCCGACCGCTTCCGGGCCCTCTACGAGAACCTTATGGCCGGAACGAACGCCAAGGTCTACCTCTCCGTCATTCCTGACAAGAATTATTTTCTGGCGGATGCCAACGGCTATCCTGCGCTGGACTATTCCGCGCTGACGGACGCCCTCCGGGCGCAGACGGAGTTCGCGGCGTATATCGACCTCTTCGGCACGCTGACCATCGACAACTACTACCGCACCGACTCCCACTGGCGGCAGGAGCGGCTGCTGCCCATTGCGGACACGCTGACCACCGCCATGGGTGTTTCCCTGCCGGACATCTCATGGCGGGAGGAGACGCTGGAACGTCCCTATTACGGCGTGTATTACGGCTACGCCGCCCTGCCCATGGAGCCGGACCGCCTGACCTATCTTACCAACGACATTCTGGACGGCTGCACGGTGTACAACTACGAAGCCGGCAAAACCGGCTCCGTTTACGATCTGGCCAAAGGGGACGGCAAAGACCCCTATGAACTGTTTCTCTCCGGCTCCGTTTCCCTGCTGACCATCGAAAACCCCCAGGCGGAAACGGACCGGGAGCTGGTGATCTTCCGGGACTCCTTCGGCAGCTCTCTGGCCCCCCTGCTGGTCCCCGGCTACGCCAAAGTCACACTGGCGGACATCCGCTACCTGCCCAGCAGCCAGATCGGCAAATACCTGACGTTTACCGATCAGGACGTGCTGTTTCTCTACAGCGCGCCGGTGCTCAACAACAGCGACACGCTGAAATAAGCGCGGATACCGCACAATTTTCGCCGTTTCCGGCGGGAGTTGTGCGGTTTTTTCCGGATTCAGCCCACTTTCTTTTTTTGTCTTGTGCTTTTGAGAGAAATCGTTTATAATAATAGCCTGATAACTATGCCCCGGCAGCGTGGTTCTGCCCCGGCAGCACGGAAAGGAAGGTTATCCTATGCTGAAATTTCATTCAGAACAGGGCGAGATTTCCGTCTCCAGCGCTGTTTTTTCCAACATCACCGGCATGGCCGCCACCAACTGCTTCGGCGTGAAGGGCATGGCCTACCGCTCCATGACGGACGGTCTGGTTCACCTGCTGCGGCGGGAAGCCATGAGCAAGGGCGTCAACGTGATCTACAACGAGGACGAGTCCATTTCCATTGAACTCCACATCATCGTGGAAAACGGCGTCAATATTCCCGCAGTGTGCCGCTCCATTATGAATGAGGTACGCTACGTGGTGAATAAGAACACCGGCGCGGAGGTCCGCGCTGTGGACGTGTTCGTAGATTCCATGATCCTGTGAGGAGGACGGCTGAAGAATGAGTAACGAAATCACCGGCGCGCTTTTCAAGCAGATGGTCCTGCACGGCGCCGCCGCCATCACGGCCCAGAAGCAGGCCATCAACGATCTCAATGTGTTCCCCGTGCCGGACGGCGACACGGGCACCAATATGTCCATGACCATCGCTACCGCCGCCGAGGCGCTGCGGAAATCCTCCCCCGCTTCTGTGGGGCAGGCGTCCTCCGTCACCGCCTCCGCCCTGCTTCAGGGCGCCCGCGGCAACTCCGGCGTGATCCTCTCCCTGCTGTTCCGGGGGCTTTCCAAGTCCCTGAAGGGCATGGAGACGGCAGACGCCGCCGCCCTTGCCGCCGCCATGCAGGAGGGCGTGGCCGCCGCCTACAAGGCGGTGATGAAGCCCGCCGAAGGCACGGTGCTGACGGTTTCCCGTCTGGCTGCCAAGCGGGCGGTGGAAGCTGCCGCCGAGGGAGCCGATGCGGAAGCCATGCTGGCCGCCGCCATTGAGGAGGGCTACGACGCCCTCGCCCAGACCACCGACATGAACCCGGTTCTGAAAAAGGCCGGCGTGGTGGACGCCGGCGGCAAGGGCTACCTGCTGATTCTGGAGGGAATGCTGGCAGAACTGCGGGGCGAACCCATTCCCGAAAGCGCAGAGGAGCCTGCGGAGCACAGGGAGAAGGCCGATTTCAACGCCATGGCGCAGGAGGAGATCACCTTCACTTTCGACACCGTGTACGTGGTACGGAAGGCTCGTGAGGATATCGACCTCATGCCCCTGCGGGCTTACCTCAGCAGCATCGGCGACAGTCTGGTGATTGGCGAGGACGACGAGACCTTCAAGGTTCACGTCCACACCGATATTCCCGGCGTGGCTCTGACGGAATCCCAGAAGTACGGCACGCTGGAGCTGGCCAAGATCGAAAATATGCGCTCTCAGGCCGATGCGCTGGCTGCCGGACGGCAGGCCCAGAGTACCGACGATCTGGACGCCATTGAGGAAGCGCTGGAAAACGGCGAGAACGGCCACAAGGTCGCCCCCGCCGAAAAAGCCGTGGGGTTCCTTGCCATCTGTGCCGGAGACGGCCTTGCCGCCGTGTTCCGGGATCTGGGCTGCGACGCCGTGGTTTCCGGCGGGCAGACTATGAACCCCTCTACGGAGAGTATTCTGGAGGGCATCGATCAGGTGCCTGCCGAAACCGTGTTTGTCCTGCCCAATAACGGCAACATCATCATGGCCGCCCAGCAGTGTCAGGGGCTGACGGAGAAAAACGTGGTGGTCATTCCCAGCAAAACCGTTCCGCAGGGGATCACCGCCATGATGAACGTAGACCCGGAGGCCGAAGTGGAAGCCATCACCGCCGCCATGACGGACGCTCTGTCCACCGTGACCACTTCCCAGATCACCTATGCCGCCCGTGATTCCGATTTTGACGGCTTCGAGATCCATCAGGGCGACTATCTGGCGCTGAAAGAGGGAAAACTCTTCGGCACCGATACCCAGCTGGACGCTCTGCTGGAAAAGCTGGCGGAGGATGGCAGGGACGCCTCCTTCATCGCCCTGTATTACGGTGAGGACGTCTCCGAGGAGGACGCGCAGGCCGCAGGCGCCCGGTTCCAGACGGTCTGCCCCAACGCGGAGATCAGCGTGCTCCCCGGCGGGCAGCCTGTGTATTACTACATTATCTCGTTTGAATAAGACGGAAAACCGGGGCGGCTGAACCGCTCCGGTTTTTTCAGGAAGGAGACTTTCATGCTGTTTTTATGCTATCCCAAGTGTTCCACCTGCCGGAAGGCTCAGAGCTGGCTGGACGGTCACGGCATTTCCTACGAACTCCGGGACATCAAGCTGAATCATCCCACTGCCGGGGAACTTACCGACTGGTATCGGAAAAGCGGCCTGCCGCTGAAAAAGTTCTTCAACACCAGCGGCCTGCAATACAAGGCGCTGGGGCTGAAGGACAAGCTGCCCGCCATGAGCGAGGCGGAACAGATCGCCCTGCTGGCAACAGACGGGATGCTGGTAAAGCGCCCGCTGCTGATCGGCGATGCATTTGTCCTTGCCGGGTTCCGTCCGGCGGACTGGGAAGCGGCGCTGCAATGATCCAGACCATTGATTTTGCGCCGCTGGACGGCATCACCAAGGTGGTGTTCCGACAGGTGTGGAGCCGATATTTCGGCGGCGTGGACCGCTATTTCATCCCCTTCTTTTCCCCCACGCCCCACCACACCATGACCCCGCGGGATCTCCGGGAGGTGGATTTCGCACACAACGCCAGCCTCCCCTCCGTGCCGCAGGTGATGACGAAAAACGCCGATGACTTCCTCTGGGCCTGCGAGGTGCTGCGGGATATGGGCTATACCGAGGTCAATCTGAATCTGGGCTGTCCCTCCGGCACCGTTACTGCCAAGGGCAAAGGCTCCGGCTTTCTGGCCCATCCTGAGGAGCTGGCCGCCTTTTTCGATGCAGTATTCGTCCGCAATCCCCTGCCGGTGTCCGTCAAGACCCGGCTGGGCTATGAGACGCCGGAGGAATTCCGCACTCTGCTGGAGATCTACAACCGCTATCCCATCGCCTGCCTGACCATCCACCCGCGGGTACGGAAGGAAAAGTACCGCGGCCCGGTTCATCTGGACGCCTTTGCCGATGCGCTGGCCGCCAGCCGCAACCCGGTGTGCTACAATGGCGACCTGCGGACGGTGGAGGAAGTCCGCACATTGGAAAGCCGCTTCCCCGCCGTTTCCCATGTGATGATCGGCCGGGGACTGGTGGCCGATCCTGCGCTGGCCCGAAAGCTGCGGGGGGGCGCAGGTGTCACCCGGAAAGAACTGTCGGAGTTTCTGGCGGCGCTGTATCAGGGCTACACGGACTTCTATCAGGGACAGGTGCCTACCGCCGCCCAGCGGATGCGGGAGGTCTGGTTTTACCTGATCCACCTCTTTGACGATGCAGAAAAGCTGAACAAGCAGCTGCGCCGGTTCCGCACCCCGGCGGAATACGAACGGATCCAGGCTGAAATTCTGGCCTCCTGCCCCCTGCGCTCCGCTTCGCAGGGAGATCTTATCTGAGAAACAGCAGCGCCTGTGCCGACGGCACAGGCGCTGCTGTTTTCAGGTTTTTCAGTAGTGGTCGATTTCGCCCCGTTCCAGCATTTTCAGCCGGTCCAGCACGTGCAGCTGGATGGGAACCGAGCAGACAAAGGTCAGAAGATCCGCCACCATCTGCGCCATCTGGATCCCCGGCAGCTTTAGCGTCCACGCAAGAATCCACACAATGGGGATGAAGAACAGCCCCTGTCGGGATACCGCCATAAAGGTGGCCGGAACCGTCAGTCCCATGGTCTGCTGGCACATATTGCCCATCACCACCCAGCTTTGCAGGCAGAAGGTGGCGCACTGGTACCGCAGCGCCGCAGCGCCGATGGCAATCACCTCCGGGTCGTCCCGGAAGATGGCCACCAGCCGGGGAGCCAGCGCAAAGCCAACCATGCTGACCGCCAGTAAAAGCGTAAATGTGACCTTGACGCTGAACCAGAAGCCCTCACGCACCCGGCGGTAAAGCCCTGCGCCGTAGTTAAAGCCGCACACCGGCTGGAAGCCCTGCCCGAAGCCGATCATGGCCGACCCGCCGAACATCATGACCCGCTGCACCACGCCCATGGCGGCAATGGCGGCGTCCCCATAGGGCGCGGCGGCGTGGTTCAGGCAGATGGTGGCCACGCTGGCAAGGCCCTGCCGGGCCAGAGAGGGCAGGCCACCCTTGAAGATCCAGAGAAAGTAATAGGGCTTCAGCCGCACATGGGAGATCCCCAGCCGGAGATTGCCGCCCCGGCGGCAGCCCAGCAGCAACAGGCAGAAGCTGACAAACTGGCTGATGATCGTCGCCCATGCCGCGCCGGCGATTCCCATCCGAAAAACAAAGATCAGCAGTGGATCCAGCCCGATATTCAGGATCGCGCCGCTGGTGATACCCACCATGGCATAGGCGGCGCTGCCCTGAAAGCGCAGCTGGTTGTTCAGCACCAGCGAAGCCGTCATCCACGGCGCTCCCAGCAGGATCACGCTGAGGTATGCCTTGGTATAGGGCAGGATGGTGTCCGTGGAACCCAGCAGATAGGCCAGCGGCTCCAGAAACAGCAAGCCCAGCACACAGATCAGCACGCCGGTGGCCAGCGCGCTGAAAAATCCCGTGGAGGCCATTTCCGAGGCTTCCTCGTAGTTCTTATGTCCGATGGCGCGGGAGATGAAGTTGCCGCTGCCCTGACCGAAAAAGAAACCGATGGCCTGAATGATCGCCATCAGGGCAAACACCACGCCCACCGCACCGGTGGCGGCATTGCTTTTCAGCATCCCCACAAAAAAGGTGTCTGCCATGTTGTAAAAGGCCGTCACCAGCATACTCACGATACAGGGCAGCGCCAGCCGCAGGATCAGAGGCCCCACCGGCGTTTCCGTCATCTGCCGGTACTTTTTCATCTGCTGTTCGTCCAAGGGTATCCCTCCTACAAAAACAAATCTGTCAATTTTGTATATCATAGCACATTTTTAACGGGCTGGAAACCCTTTCCCCCAATTTCACGCTTATTTTCTTGATTTCGCCCGGTAAAAAGCTTGAATCCTTGCCGGGAAATGAGTATAATATAACAGATTATTGTTTGAGGTAAAACCCCTTATGAAATTTCAGGGAATACCCGGAGAGGATGAGACAGATGACTGCATATAAAGATATGACATTGGATCAACGGAGGGCGGAATATGCAGCACTGGAGACAGTGTTTGAGAATCTGAAGGCTCAGGGGCTGAAGCTGGATATGACCCGCGGCAAGCCCTGCAAGGATCAGCTGGACATGGTGTCCGATATTTTCGATACCCTTAACAAGCCGGAAGATTTTATTGTGGACGGCATCGATATCCGCAACTACGGCGCACTGTCCGGTCTGCCGGAGGCCAAGCGCCTGTTCGCCAACCTTCTGGACTGCAAGCCCAAGCAGGTGTTCGTAGGCGGCAACGCCAGCTTACAGCTGATGTACGGCGTCATCGACAGCGCCTTTATCCATGGCCGCCTCCACAGCCCCCGCCCCTGGTGCAAGGAGCCCATCGTCAAGTGGCTGTGCCCCGCCCCCGGCTATGACCGCCACTTCAAGCTGACGGAATCCTTCGGCTTCGAGCTGATCACCATTCCCATGACGGAAGAAGGCCCGGATATGGACGCCGTGGAGGAGGCCATCAAGGATCCGGCGGTCAAGGGTATCTGGTGCGTCCCCAAGTACTCCAACCCCGAAGGCATCATCTATTCCAAGGAGACCATCATCCGCATGGCCTCCATGAAGCCCGCTGCGCCGGACTTCACCATCATGTGGGATAACGCCTACTGCGTCCACGAATTCGACGGCGACTATGTGGAGTTCCCGGACATCCTGCACCAGTGCAAGAAATACGGCAACTACGACATGGTGTACGAGTTCGCCTCCACCTCCAAGATCACCTTCCCCGGCGACGGCGTGGCCTGCATGGCCACCTCCGAGGCCAATCTGGAGGATTTCGAGAAATGGATCGGCATCCAGACCATCTCCTACGATAAGGTGAATCAGCAGCGCCATGTGCTGTATCTCCAGAACCGGGCGCACACCCTGAAGCTGATGAAGAAGCACGCCGCCGTCATGGCCCCCAAGTTTGAGGCGGTCCTCTCCATTCTGGACCGGGAGATCGCACCGCTGGGGATTGCCAACTGGAGCCACCCCAAGGGCGGCTACTTCGTCTCCTTTGACGCCATGCCCGGCACCGCCAAGCGGACGCTGGCGCTGTGCAAAGAGGCCGGCGTGGCCATGACCGCCGCCGGCGCCACCTTCCCCTACGGCATCGACCCCAACGACAGCAATATCCGAATCGCCCCCTCCTTCCCGCCGGTAGAGGACGTGGAAAAGGCTATCACGGTGTTCTGCACCTGCGTTAAAATGTCCGCACTGGAGAAGCTGGGTCTATGAGATATCAGGGCATGGTTTACCGGCCTCCCTCCGAGGCCTACAGTCTGATCGTTCAGGTGACTTACGGGTGCAGCCATAATACCTGCGCCTTTTGCAGTATGTACAAGGAAAAGCGCTTTGCCCTGCGGCCGCTGAACGAGGTGCTGGAGGATTTTCAGATGGCGCGCCGGCAGTACCGCAGCGTCCGCCGCATTTTCCTGGCGGACGGCGATGCCCTGATCCGGAAGGCCAGCGAACTCTACACGATTCTGGACACCATCCGGGAGCTGTTCCCGGAATGTGAGCGGGTCACCAGCTACGCTTCCCCCAGCAGCATCCGGCTGCGGACGGACGAGGAGCTGCAAACCCTCCGGGCCAAGGGGCTTACCATGGTCTACATGGGGTTGGAGTCCGGCAGCGACAAGGTGCTGACCCTGATGCGTAAGGGCCATCCCGCAGCGGAGATCATCGAAATGGGACAGAAGGTCCGGCGGAACGGCATGGCGCTGTCCGTCACCGCCATCACCGGTCTGGGCGGGCCGGATCTGCTGGAAGAACACGCCGTCAAGACCGCCGAGGCGTTCAACGCCATGAACCCGGAATACATCGGGATGCTGACGCTGATGGTGGAGCCGGGTACGCCGCTGTGCGACTGGGTGCATGACGGCAGCTTCCGCCTGCTGGATCAACATCAGGTGCTGAAGGAAACGGAGCTGCTGGTGCAGCACTTTGACAGCCCCGGCAGCGTGTTCCGCATGAACCATGCCAGCAACTATCTGGATCTCCGGGGGACGCTGAATCAGGATCAGGACGCCTTGTTGGCGGCCATTCACCGGGCGGAGCAGGATCTCAGCTGCCTGCGGCCTGAAAGCTGGCGGGGGCTGTGACCCGTTTTTCTGTGCCTGCGATCCGCAGAGCTTTGCAGGCCGGCTGTATCGCAGCGCAATAGGTAATCAGAACGCCCCTGTGCATAAAAGCACAGGGGCGTGATTTTATAATTCGCCGATCATGGCGGCCAGCTTTTCGGAATAGTCCCGGTTCAGCTGAATCAGCATGGCCTGCTCCTCCGGCGACCAGCTCTCATAGATTCGGTTTTCCAGAGCAACCAGCCGGCAGACCGTTTTCTCCGCCAGCTGATGTCCGATCTCCGTGAGCCGCGCGCAGGTGTTGCGTCCGCCGCCCGGCGTCAGCTCCAGCAGCCCCGCCCGCTCCATCTTTTTCAGAGCGGAATTGATGGTGGTTTTGCTGACGCCTGTAATGGCAGTCAGCTCCGTCTGGAGCATTTCCGGCTCGTTGGTCGCCAGCACATACAGGATCCAGAATTCACTGTCCGGCAGCCCCATTTTCACCGCCGCCTCATGATAGCTGCGCTGGATCTGCCCGTCGATCCGATTGAATTCCTGAAAGGCGCTTTTCATCGTCATGTCTCCTCTCAAGCGTAGCCGTATTTCTTCCTGTTCCGCATCAGACAGGCAATGGACAGGAGCAGCGCCAGCGCCTCCGCCGCGATCACCGCGCCCCACACGCCGTCGATGCCCCAGATCACCGGCAGGATCAGAATGGCCGCAATCTGAAAGGCCAGAGTCCGCGCAAAGGAGATCAGGGCGGAAGTCAGGCCGTCGTTCAGTGCCGTAAAGAACGAGGAGGCATAGATGTTGAAGCCGACGATCAGGAAGGACAGGGCATAAATGGAAAATGCCCGGATGGTGGTTGACAGGAGTGCCGCATCGTAGGACATGAAGATCACGGACAGCGGACGCGCCAGCAGCAGCGCGGCCGCTGTCAGGAGTATGCTTGTGACTGCCGTCAGCAGCACGCTTTTCCGCAGCAGTCCCCGCAGCTCTCCCTGATTTCCTGCCCCGTAGTGAAAGCTGACAATGGGGGCGCTGCCAATGGAATAGCCCAGAAAAACAGACACAAAAATGAAGTTCACATACATGATGACCCCGAATACCGCTACGCCGTCCGCCCCCATCAGGCGCATGAGCTGCCAGTTATACAGCATATTGACCAGAGACATGGAAACATTGGTCATAAACTCGGAGGATCCGTTGGCGCAGGCTTTTCCCAGCGTCCGAATATCCAGCGCCGCGCGGCACAGATGCAGCTTGCTTCGGTTAGGAACGATAAAATACACCAGTGGAATCATGCCGCCGATCATCTGGCTGATGCTGGTCGCCAGCGCCGCGCCCACGACTCCCCAGTGGAAAACGGCAACAAACAGCGCGTCCAGAACCATATTGGACACACCGGCGGCAACGGTGATGTACAGGCCGAAATTGGGCCGCTCCGCCGTGACCAGAAAGCTTTGAAAGGTATTTTGCAGCATGAAGGGGATCAGCGCCGCCAGAACGATCCGGCCATAGGTGACGCAGATCGGCGCCATCTGCTCATCCGCCCCTAAAAAACGGGCCACCGGCTCCATCAGCAGGATCCCGCCAATGGTGAATACCGCGCCGATTGCAAGCAGAACATAGATCAGCATGGAGAAGATCTCGTTGGCCCGCCGTTCATCGCCCGTCCCCAGTGTGAAGGAAACCAGCGCGCTGCCGCCGGTGCCGATCATAAAGCCGCCCGCTCCCAGGATCATCAGAAACGGTATGATGAGATTGACGGCGGCAAACGCCTCAGCCCCCGCAAAGTTGGAAACGAATACGCCGTCCACAACGCCATAGATGGAGGAAAAGACCATCATGACAATGGATGGGAGGGTAAAGCGCAGCAGCTTTCCATATGTAAAATGCTCGGAAATTTGAATATTCATGAAAAAACTCCTTGTGCAGTATATCCGAAATCGTACTTGTGCATATTAGTACGATTTCGGATATAAGTCAAGCTTTATTTTTCATCGCAGTGAAAAAGCTCCTTGACTCTATAACTATTATAGAGTTTATAATAATATCTACCGGATAAAACGCAGTGTGGTTTATCCGTGCGGCAGCGACCGCGCAATTCTATAAAAACGGCCCCGTTGGGCTGCTTTTATAGAATTCAGTTCGATTGAAAAGAAAGGCCAACTGTTTATGGAAAAAAATCTGACCACCGGCAGCGTGTTCAAAAATGTAATCTATTTCTCGCTGCCATACCTGCTCTCCTACTTTCTGCAAACGCTCTACGGCATGGCCGACCTGTTCATGATCGGTCAGTTTGAGGGCGTTGCCAGTACAACGGCCGTATCCGTCGGCTCACAGGTCATGCATATGCTCACCGTCATGATCGTAGGGCTTGCCATGGGAACCACCGTCAGCATCGGGCAAGCCGTTGGTGCAGGAAACCGAAAGCAGGCCGCGCAGAACATCGGAAACACCGTGACGCTGTTTATGGCGGTTTCCGTCACGCTGATGGTAATTCTGCTTGTACTGGTTCGGCCCATCGTTTCCGTGATGTCCACCCCGGCAGAAGCATCGGACGGCACAGCCGCCTATCTCACCATCTGCTTGATCGGGATCCCGTTTATCACGGCGTACAATATCATCAGTTCCATTTTCCGCGGTCTGGGCGATAGCAAAAGCCCGATGTACTTCATCGCCGTGGCCTGCGCCGCGAATATCGCTCTGGACTATCTTTTTATGGGCGCTCTGGGACTGGGACCTGCGGGCGCGGCGCTTGGCACAACGCTTTCTCAGGCGGTCAGCGTGGCCGTTTCGCTGGCTGTGATCCTCAAAAGGAAAAGCATTGTTCTGGAAAAGAGCGATTTCCGTCCCTGCCGCCCGATCATGGGAAAAATTCTGAAGATCGGTATTCCCGTTGCCTTTCAGGACGGCCTGATCCAGATTGCCTTTATCGTCATTACGATCATCGCCAATCAGAGAGGGCTGAATGATGCGGCGGCAGTCGGCATTGTCGAAAAGGTCATCAGCTTCCTGTTCCTGGTTCCCTCCTCCATGCTGTCCAGCGTTTCAGCGCTGGGCGCGCAGAATATCGGCGCCGGGAAACCCGGCCGGGCAGTCCAGACGCTGCGGTACGCCATCATGCTTGCCACGGGCTTCGGTGTTCTGGCCACGGTCACAGTTCAGTTCATCGCCGAGCCGATTGTCGCTCTGTTCACAGACTCCAGCACGGCGAACGGCGCAGAGGTCGTCCGCTTTGGCGGGCAGTATCTCCGCGGGTACATTTTTGACTGCATTTTTGCCGGAATTCATTTCAGCTTCAGCGGCTATTTCTGCGCCTGCGGAAAATCCGGCCTGTCCTTCCTGCATAATATTGTGGCCATTGCGCTGGTGCGTGTGCCGGGCGTTTACCTGACCTCGCGGCTCTTCCCCACGACCCTGTTCCCCATGGGATTGGCTACGGCCACCGGCTCTCTGCTGTCGGTAATCATCTGCCTGATTGCATTCGCCATCATTTGCCGTAAATCACCCCTTGTTCAGCCGGAGGGATAAACATGGAACGAAGCAATCTTTTCCCCATTGGAGAAGTCTCCAGACTGTTCCGCATCAGCGTCAGCAGCCTGCGGCACTATGAAAGCGTCGGCCTGCTGACCCCGGAATATACTTCCCCAGATTCCGGCTACCGCTATTACGGAACAGAACAATTTAAGGTGCTGAATACCATCCGCTACCTGCGGGCACTGGATATGCCGCTGTCTGAAATTGAGGACTTTCTCAAAAACAGGGACATTGGCCGCATTGAGGAAAAGCTTCGGCAGCAGAAGCAGGTAGTTTTGAAGAAGCAGCAGGAGTTGGAACGCATCGAGCGGAAAATAGACCGCCGTCTCAACTGGCTGCTGGATGCACAAAGCGCCCCGCTGGATACCGTTTCCCTGATCCAGCGTCCTGCCTGCCGAATCGTCTGGATGGATGCTCCGCTGAAAATTGATGGTTCTGCCGATATGGAAGCGCCCATCAGGAAGCTGGATCAATCCGGCGCAGAAGCCGTAGTATTTCTGGGAAAGGTGGGTCTCGGCATCTCCGTGGAACACCTGCAAAAAAGTGGAAACAACGCAGTATGACGGAATTTTCCTGATTCTGGATCAGGAGGATCTTTACACGGGCGAAACACTCGATCTGCCGGAAACGCTCTGCGTGCGGCTGCGCTTCCGCGGCAGTCACGCAGAAGCCCACGCGCAATACCGAAAACTGCTGGACTATATCGAAAAGCACCAAATGCAGATGATCGGTTTCTCCCGTGAGATCACCCTGATCGATTACGGCATTACCAATGACACCGAAAAATTTGTAACAGAGATCTGCATCCCGGTTCGATGCGAATAAGCGAAAGGCACGCCGCTCTTCTCTGCTTCATAATAAAACCCCTCCGGCGGGACGCGCCTTTAACGCGTCCCGCCGGAGGGGTTTCAAACGATTTGCTGTTATTGTCCGCCCAGCTTTTCCAGCGCAGCTTTGGCAGCCATCTGCTCTGACTCCTTTTTGCTGTGGCCGCTGCCCTCGCCGATGGGCGCGCCATTGAGCCGCACCTCGGTGACGAAGGTCTTGGCGTGATCGGGGCCTTCCTCCCGCACCATGCAGTAGGTCAGATCCTGACCCGCCTGCCGCTGGACCCGCTCCTGCAAAATGGTCTTATAGTCCCGGCGGCGTTCCTCCACCACTTCTTCCCGCTCTACGTCCAGCAAGACGCGGTGGATCAACTCCGACGCAGCGGTAATGCCGCCGTCCAGATAGACTGCTGCAAACACGGCTTCTGTGGCATCCGCCAGAATTGAGGGCCGATGACGGCCGCCGCCTGCCTCTTCGCCTTTGCCCAGCTTCAGATAGCTGCCAAGATCCAGCTTCTGCGCCACCTCATGCAAGCTCTGCTCACACACCAGCGCCGCCCGGATCCGGGTCAGATCGCCCTCCGGCAGATCCGGGTGCCGTGCGAAAAGGTATTCCGCCGTCACAAAGCCCAGCACGCTGTCCCCCAGAAATTCCAGCCGCTCATTGCTGCCCAGCCCCTGCGCGCGATGCTCATTGGCATATGAGCTGTGGTTCAGGGCCTCCCGCAGCAGCTGCTGGTTTCGGAAGGTATAATTCAGTTTTTTCTCCAGTTCCTGCATCCCACTTCACCTCATAAGGAAGCCCCGCACATGGCGGGGCCGTCCTTTCAATATTTCAGCTTGGAAGCGACGAAATTCACCGCGTCGCCCACGGTTTTGAGTCCAGCCAACTCATCCTCATTGGCCTCGCCCATGTCAAATTCCTCTTCCATGGCCATGACCAGCTCCACCAGATCCACAGAATCAGCGCCCAGATCCTCTTCAAAAGAGGTATCCATGGTCACTTCGGAGGGTTCCAGCGCAAACTGTTCGGACACCAGATCCCGCATAGTCTGAAAGATTTCTTCAACTGACATACAAATTCACTCCTATGAGATATTCAAAAAATCACCTGCTGTTCAGCATGAAGCAATCATACGGCAATCCCATAGCGCTGTCAAGAGGACATTTCTAAATTTTACCCGTTCTTTTCTGTCTTGTCCACCTTCATCACATCGATGTGCGCTTCCACATCGGCGATGATGCCGCTCTGGGCGTATTCCACCGCCCGGAACACGGCGTTGCGGATGGCTCTGGCATCGGAGGAGCCGTGGGCCTTCAGCACCGGCCTGCTGATGCCCAGAAACGGCGTACCGCCCACCTCGCTGGGATCCAGCAGCTTTTTCACATCGCCGAGGCTGCTTTTCACCAGCAGCGCCCCCAGCTTGCCCTTTGTGCTGGAGAGGAATGCTTTCTTCATCTCCCCCAGCAGCAGCTTTGCAGTGCCTTCCACGCTTTTCAGCAGGATATTGCCGGAATAGCCGTCCGCCACGATGACGTCGGCTCCGCCCAGCAGGGCAGTATTGGCTTCCACATTGCCGACGAAGTTCAGCCGGCCTTCCCGCCCCGCCTCTTCCAGCAGGGCATAGGTCTCATGCCGCAGCGCGTCGCCCTTGGACGGTTCTGCGCCGATATTCAGCAATCCCACTCTGGGACGCTCTACCCCCATGAGCCGCCGGGCATAGAAATTGCCCAGATAGGCAAATTGCAGCAGGTACTCCGGCGTACAGTCGGCGTTGGCGCCGCAGTCGCAGAGGATGGCATGACCTGTGGCCGTGGGGATCACCGGCCCCATGGCCGCCCGGCGGACGCCCCGGATCCGCTTGACCAGCAGGGTAGCCCCCGCCAGCAGCGCCCCGGTGGAGCCTGCGGAGATGAATGCGTCCCCCTCCCCGTTTTTCAGCATGGTCAGCCCCACCGTCAGGGAGGAGTCCTTCTTGCGCTTGAACGCAGTGGCCGGGTCGTCGCACATCTCCACCACCTCTGTGGCGTTGACGATCTCCACGCCCTCCGGCAGCGGGCCGGTCAGACAGGCCCGGATGGCCTCCTCACGGCCCACCAGCACGATGTCCGCGCCGCACTGGGCGTGGGCCTCCAAAGCGCCCTGTACCACCGCCTGAGGTGCGTTGTCGCCGCCCATGGCATCCAGAATGATTTTCATAACAGGCTTTCTCCTTTCAGGGGACAGCTCCGGCCCATCGCCGGAGTCAATTCAATCGCGATCAGGCTAACAGATCTGCTTTCCGTTCCTCCAGAATTGCCAGCGCACGCTGGGAGGTCTCGGCGTTTTTCGCCCGCTTGCTCCCCATGAAACCATGTTTCATGGGGACCCTGGGATTTCATTTTGCTCAGGCGAAGTGAATCCGCCCTCGCCAAGATTTCGCTGCGCGAAACGCTTGTGCGCCGCTGATGCGGCGGGCTCGCGCTGCTCGCCAGGGCAAGCGGGTCAGGCCAGAATGTCCGCCTTCTTCTCCTCCAGAATTGCCAGCGCACGCTGGGAGATCTCGGCGTTTTTCGCCCGCTTGCCCTTAACAAAGTGATCCAGCGGCGGAATGATGCCGAAATTGATGTTCATAGGCTGGAACTGCGTGACAGACTCATTGGAAATATACAGCGCCAGCGCGCCGATGGCCATTTCCCGCGGGAAGTCCGCCGGAGGCTGCCCTTTCAGACGGCGAGCCGTTTCAACGCCCACCAGAAAGCCGCTGGCAGCGGATTCCACATATCCCTCCACACCGGTCATCTGCCCGGCAAAGGCGATACGGGGCTCCTTTTTCAGACGGTAGTAGCGATCCAGCAGCCGGGGCGAATCCAGAAAGGTATTGCGGTGCATCACGCCGTACCGCAGGAATTCCGCGTTGTGCAGAGCGGGGATCATGGAGAACACCCGCCGCTGCTCCGGGAATTTCAGATGGGTCTGGAAGCCCACCAGATTGTAGACCGTCCCCTCGGCGTTGTCCCGCCGCAGCTGCACCACGGCGTAGGGCCAGCGTCCCGTCCGGGGATCGTCCAGCCCGCGGGATTTCAGAGGGCCGTACAGCAGGGTATCATGTCCCCGGCGGGCCATGACCTCCACCGGCATACAGCCCTCAAACACCATATTGTCCTCGAAACCGTGAACCTCCGCCTCCTGTGCGTGGGTCAGCTCCTGCCAGAAGGCGTCGTACTCCTCCTGATTCATGGGGCAGTTTACATAATCATCCGTTCCCTTGTCATACCGGGATCCCATCCACGCATAGTCCATGTCCACGCTCTCGGCGGACACCAGCGGCGCCGCCGCGTCGAAGAAATGGAGATCACTGTGCTCCCCCAGCAGGGACTGGAGCTTTTCCGCCAGCGCGTCGGAGGTCAGGGGGCCGGAGGCGATGACGACCTCCCCTGCCGGGATCTCCGTTACCTCGCCGGGGATCACGGTGATGTTGGGATGGCTGCGGACCTTCTCCGTGACCAGCCGGGCAAAGCCGTGACGATCCACCGCCAGCGCGCCGCCAGCCTCCACGCGGGTGGCGTCGGCACACTGGAGAATCAGGCTGTCCAGCCGCCGCAGTTCCTCTTTCAGAAGCCCCACGGCGTTTTCCAGTCCCGCTCCCCGCAGGGAATTGGAGCAGCACAGCTCCGCAAAGTATTCCGTTGTATGGGCGGGGGTCATCTTCTCCGGCTTCATCTCGTGAAGCTCCACCTGAATCCCCCGCTGGGCCAGCTGCCAGGCACATTCGCTGCCGGCAAGTCCCGCCCCGATGACTGTTACGTTCATGCTCAATGTCCTTTATCCGTATGCTGCCGAAAGGGGGTTATTCTTCCGCAGCTTTTTTCGCTGTCTTTTTTGCGGCGGTCTTTTTGGCCGTCCCAGCCACCGTCTTTTTCGCGGCGGGCTTCTTCGCTGCCGCTTTTTTGACTGCGGGCTTCTTCTCCGCGGCTGCGCCGTCTGCCTTTTTGGCCGTCTTTTTCGCGCTGGCTTTCTTTTCAGCCGCTTTGGAAGCTGTCTTTTTCCCGGCGGCCACCGTTTTCTTCGCCGCTGTCTTTTTGACAGGGGCTTTCTCTTCGGCAGGCACGTCGCTTTCGCCGGGGGCCTCCTCCGCATTGGCAGACGCCTCCGCAGGCTTCTTGGGATAGCCACGCTTGTCTTCCGGCAGGAAGTTGGCGCACTCCGGGTTGATGCAGTAAGGCCGCTTGTAGCCTCTGCCTGCCCGCTTGAACAGGGTCTTGCCGCAGAGGGGACAGTCGTCCTTCACCGGCACATCCCACGTCATGAAATCGCAGGTCGCGCCGCCGACTGCCCGGTTGTTGGTATGCTCACAGCAGTAATAGGTGTACTGCTTGCCGGACTTCCGGCTGGTGCCAGTGCGTTTGAACAGCCGTCCGCCGCATTTGGGGCAGCGGCCCGGCATCTCCACCACCAGCGGCATGGTGAAATTGCATTCCGGGAAGCCGGGACAGGCAAGGAACCGCCCGAACCGGCCGGATTTCACCACCAGATTCCGCCCGCAGACGGGGCAGATCTCCTCGGACACCTCGTCAGGCACCTTGATATAGATGCCCTCCAGATCCTTCTCCGCCTTTTTGAGATTCTCGGCAAAGTCGCCGTAAAAGTCCCGGAGCACGGATTTCCAGTTCACCGTTCCCTCTTCCACGCCGTCCAGCTTTTTCTCCATGTTGGCGGTGAATTTCAGGTCGGCAATGTCGCTGAAGCGTTCCTCCATCAGCTGGGTAACGACCCGGCCCAGATTGGTGATATGGAGGTACTTGCCCTCCTTGATCACATATTCCCGATCCAGAATGGTGGACACGGTGGGGGCATAGGTGGAGGGCCGTCCGATGCCCTGCTCCTCCATGGCACGGATCAACGTGGCGTCGGTATAGTGGGCCGGGGGCTGGGTAAAGTGCTGATCCCGGCTGAAATCCCGCAGAGTCAGGGACTCGCCCTCCGTCAGCGGCGGCAGGGCCGGCTCCTTCTCCTCCTTTTCATCATCCTTGCCCTCCTCATACACGGCGGTATAGCCGGCAAACTTCAGGCTGGAGGAGCTGGTGCGGAAGCTGTGTCCCGCGGCGTCGATCTCCACGGACACGCTGTCATATACGGCATTGGCCATCTGGCAGGCCACAAAGCGGCTCCACACCAGCTTGTAGAGCCGGTACTGTTCACTGGTCAGGCTCTTTTTCAGATCCTCCGGCGTCCAGTTCACGTTGCTGGGGCGGATGGCCTCGTGGGCGTCCTGCGCGTTGGCCTTGGCCTTGTAGTGGTTGGCGCCCTTGGCGGGATAATACTGCTGGCCGTAGCGGCCCACAATGAAATTCTTCGCTGCGGCAATGGCCTCCTCGCTGATGCGGAGAGAGTCGGTACGCATATAGGTAATCAGGCCCACGGTCCCCTCGCCCTCAATGTCCACGCCCTCATAGAGCTGCTGGGCAATGGCCATGGTGCGGCGGGGGGTCATGCTGAGCTTCCGGGACGCCTCCTGCTGCATGGTGGAGGTGGTGAACGGCGGGGACGGAGAGCGGTTCTTATCCGTCCGCTTCACAGACTTCACGGTGAAGGCGGCGTTTTTCGTCTCCTCCACCACTTCCTCCACCTCGGCGGCGGACTTCAATTCCGCCTTTTTGCCGTTCTTCCCGTGATACCGGGCGGAAAAGGGCAGCTTTTTCACGTCGTTGTCGCCGGTGAGGTTGGCGTCCAGCGTCCAGTATTCCTCCGGCTTGAAGTTTTCGATCTCCCGGTCCCGGTCGTCCACCATCCGGGTAGCCACGGACTGGACGCGGCCTGCGGACAGGCCCCGCTTGATCTTCTTCCACAGCAGCGGACTGAGCTGGTAGCCAACCAGACGATCCAGAATCCGCCGCGCCTGCTGGGCGTCCACCAGATTCTGGTCGATGTCCCGCGGGCTTTCAATGCTCTGGCGCACCACGTTTTTGGTGATCTCGTTGAATGTGACCCGCTTTGTTTTGTCATCCGGCAGATTCAGCAGGCTTTTCAGATGCCAGCTGATGGCCTCTCCCTCGCGGTCCGGGTCGGTTGCGAGGTATACGGTATCCGCCGCCTTGGCGGATTTTTTCAGATCGGAAATGATGGCTTCCTTGCCTTTGATGGGCTTGTAGACCGGCTCAAAATCGTTGTCCACGTCCACGCTGAGATTGCTTTTCTGCAAGTCCCGCAGGTGGCCCATACAAGCCTTTACCTCATAGTCCTTGCCCAGATATTTGCCGATGGTTTTGGCCTTCGCGGGAGACTCCACAATGACCAGATCATGCTTTGCCATAGTTACCTCCGGCGGCTCCGTACAGGAAGCCGCGTTTATTATTCCAACAGTCCCCCCATGGGGTCATTCTATCACGGTCACAGTCCGGGTATAGCGTTTTCCCGGATGCTGCGCCACATATTGGTCAATTTCAAGAACCGTCAGGGCGGACAGCACCCGGCGGGTGGGAATCTCAACCAACTCCGTCAGGTCATCCACCTGCATCGGCTCCGTATCGGACAGCGCTTTCAAAACAGCGATCTGATCGTCCGTCAGCTCCGCATCGCTGTGCCGCAGGCTGAGCGTCGGCGCCACCGGCTTCGGTTCCGGCGCCATCCGGGCCTGATAACCCAGGGTTTCCGGCTGTTCCCGGCTCTCCTTCAGGTTCAGGACAAACCGCCCCTCATACTCCCGGAGGATGTCGGAGGCATCGCTGACCAGCCCCGCGCCGTCCCGGATGAGACAGTTGCAGCCCACGCTGGCAGGCGCGTCAATGGGGCCGGGGACGGCGAATACGTCCCGCCCCTGCTCCAGCGCCGTGGCCGCAGTAATCAGCGCACCGCTTTTCTCCGGCGCTTCCACCACCAAAGCCGCCAGAGACAGCCCGGAGATGATTCGGTTTCTCACGGGAAAATGCCCGGATGCCGGCTCCGTTCCCGGCGGGTATTCGGAAAGGAGGATGCCGGCTGACGCCACATCCTCATAAAGATAGCGGCTTTCATAGGGGTAATAGACGTCCAGCCCGTTGCCCACCACGCCCACGGTCACGCCGCCGGCCCGCAGGGCGCCCCGGATCGCCGCGGCGTCAATGCCCTTTGCCAGTCCGCTCACCACCGCGGCTCCGCCGGATGCAAGGCCGAAGCCCAGCTTTTCCGCGCAGGCAACGCCGTAGGGCGTGCAGTCCCGCGTTCCCACCACTGCCACACAGAGGAGATCGTCCAGCAGGGGCAGTCTGCCTTTACAGTAAAGCAGCGCAGGCGGATCATAAATGTTTTTCAGCCGTCCGGGATAGGCGGCGTCAGAAAGGGTCAGCAGCCGGATGTCCAGCCGCTGGCAGTCAGCAAGGATCCTGTCCGCCGGAGCCAGATCGTGGTTTTCCAGCAGCTTCAGCTGGCTGCGCTCCACGCCATCCGTCAGCAGCAGTTCGTCAGCGTCGGCATAGAAAATGCTCTCCGGGTCACCGAAACGGCGCAGCAACGCCAGACGGGTCTGATTCCGCAGGCCCTTCAGCTCCGACAGCCACACCCAGTATTTCAGCATATCCGACGCCTCCCTGTTCAGTCGTTTCGGGCAGCTTCCCACAGCAGCACCGTGGCTGCCGCCGCCGCGTTCAGCGATTCGCAATGCTCGCTCATAGGGATCCTGATCGTCCGATCACAGAGGGCCAGCACGCCCTCTGTCAGCCCCCGCCCCTCGCTGCCGATGGCAATGGCGCAGCGGCGGTAATCCACCGTCCGGGCATCCAGCGTGTCATCCCGGAGGGCTGCACCGTAAAGGGGAATGCCGCTCCGCTTCAGCAGGGCGGACAGCTCGTCCGCCGCCGTGGTCCACACCGGACAGCGGAACACCGCGCCCATGGTGGCCCGGAGGGTCTTGGGATTATAGAGATCCGCGCAGCCGTTCACCAGAAACATCCCGTCTGCATGGAAAGCGTCCGCCGTGCGGAGGATGGTTCCCACGTTTCCGGGATCCTGAAGGGTGTCCAGCACCACATACCGGCGGCCTGTCAGCGTTTCCGGCAGGGCGGCCGGTCGCATGGCGCATACGAACAGAGTTCCCTGCGGCGTCTCCATGGGAGACAGGGACTTCATCACATCCGCCGGAACCTCCACCTGCCGCACGCCCAAGGGCAGTTCCGGCAGCTCAACGCCCTCTGTTGCCACAATGGTGCGGATCTCCGCCCCCCACAGCAGGGCTTCCCGCAGCAGCTTGGGACTGTCGCAGAGGAATTCCCCTCGCTGGCGGCGGTAGGACGCAGAGGACGCCAGCTTCCGAAGATGGGTACACAGCGGATTCTGACGGCTGGTGATCTTTTCCATCTTTCAGCGGCTCCTTTCCCATCCTGTACTATCCTGATTCCGGTCTTTCGGAATGATCGATTCAGTGTGGGAGTTCCGGCGAAAGCCGCCTTGCAGGCAGTAAATCCGGGGCTTCTCCCACAGCTATCAATATAATATATAGTATATTCTCTTTTTTTTCAAGAGAATTCTTTCCTCTATTTTTGCGGCCCTATTTTTTCGCGCCGGACAGCAGAACTGCGCCGGGGGCAGTGCTGAAAGCACCGTCCCCGGCGTTGTTGTCTGGCTCCGCTTAGTCATACCGCAATGCGTCGATGGGGTTCAGCTTCGCGGCCTTGTTGGCAGGCAGGTATCCGAACAGGATGCCGATGCCCACGCTGACACCGAAGCTGACGGCAATGTCGGAAAGGGTCGGCACCGCGCTGAAGGTGACGCCGTTCATGGAGCTGGACATGATGGCCCCCACCGCAATGGTGGCAGCTCTGGCCAGCAGCAGTCCGAAAGCAATACCCAGCACGCCGCCTACGGCGGAGGTGGTGCCGGCCTCAATGACAAACTGACCCCGGATGTTCTTCTGCTTCGCGCCCAGAGATTTCCGAATACCGATCTCCCGCGTCCGCTCCGTGACGGACACCAGCATGATATTCATAATGCCGATGCCGCCTACCAGCAGGGAAATGGCCGCAATGGCCACCAGCACGATCATCATGGTGTTCATCATGGTGTTCATGGCGTCCATCATTTCGGCGGAGGTCATGACCATGTAATAGTCCGAGGACTGATAGGTTTTATACAGCCGGTTTTCCACGATGCCCTTGGCGGCAGCCGCCGTATCCCGGCTGGTGGTGGTCAGCAGGAACATTTCGCCGGTACCCATCATCATGGTGCCGGCGCCCATCCGCTGGGCGTTTTCATAGGGGATGTAGATCACGTCGTCGGCGCTGCCCTCGCTGCTGTCGCCGCTTTTACTCAACACGCCGATGACGGTGTAAGGCACGCCGCTCAACGAGATGGTCTTACCCAGTGCGTCGCCCCGGAATGCGGTCTGGGCCAGATAGCTGCCGATGACGCAGACATTCTGATGCCGATCCACGTCGATGTAGCTGAGGAATCGTCCCTCCGCAAGAGTCTCCCCCTGCATGGTGCCCTTGGTGTCCTCCTTGAAAAACGCCTCGCTGACGCCGTAGACCGAAGTACGGTCATAGTCCTCCGTCTGGTAGCGCACCTTGGCAGAAGCGGAAACATAGGGGGTCACGCCGGTGAGGTACTGAGGGTACTTGTCCACCAGTTCATAGAGATCCTCCACATCCACGTCACGGGTGCCGCCGGTGCCCCGGCCATAGGTCATGACCTGGATCAAATTGGAGCCCATTTTCTCAAACTGACTGTTCATCATATTGGTCATGCCGTTGCCGAGGGACAGGATCACGATCACGGCGCCCACGCCGATAATGATACCCAGCATGGTCAGGAACGCCCGCATTTTGCTGGTTTTCAGGGATTTCAGCGCCAACTTGAAGGATTGTGCAAAATTCATGCTTCCGCCTCCCTGTCAAGACCGGCTTCCTCCGGCTGCACCACAGCCTTCGGGTCGCTGGCGTCACCATCATAGATGATATGTCCGTCCTGAAGCCGGACGATCCGCTTTGCCTTGACGGCAATGGAGTTATCGTGGGTAATGAGTACCACGGTATCGCCCTCCTGATTCAGCTTCTGGAGGAAGCCCAGCACCTCCCGGCCTGTGCGGGAGTCCAGAGCGCCGGTAGGCTCGTCTGCCAGAATCACCGACGGGTCCCCCGCCAGCGCGCGGGCGATGGACACCCGCTGCTGCTGGCCGCCGGAAAGCTGGCTGGGCAGATTCTTCTGCTTATCCGCCAGACCGACCCGGCCCAGAGCGGCGATGGCCCGCTCCTTCCTCTCCTCGGCGCTGACCCCGGCATACAGCAGGGGCAGCTCCACATTTTCCAGCACACTCAGCTTGGGGATCAGGTTATACTGCTGGAAGATGAAGCCCAGCATCTTGTTGCGGATCTCCGCCTGCTGATCGTCGTCCATGGTGGACACGTCCACGCCGCCCAGATGGTATGTACCGCTGGTGGGAACGTCCAGACAGCCGATGATGTTCATGGCGGTGGATTTGCCGGAGCCGGACTGACCGACAATGGCCACAAACTCCCCCTTGTCGATGGTCAGGCTCACGCCGTCCAGCGCGTGAACCTCCTCATCGCCCATATGGTAGATCTTATAGACGTCTTTTAATTCAATGAGGTGCTCCATGGCTTACATCCCCATCATCATGTCCATCATATTGGAACTCTGGTTGGCGATCAGAACAATGTCGCCCTCTTCCAGACCGCTGGTGACCTCAATATAATCGCCGTCGTTCTTGCCCAGCGTCACATCCCGGCTTTCCAGCTTGCTGGCGTCGATCACTGCGGTATTGTCCTCATTCATAGCGCCGGGGCCGGGAACAAGAACCGTGTTGCCCCGATTCACCGCGTCCACAGGGATGCACAGGGCATTGGGAACCTGATCGCCCTTGATGGTGGCAGAGACGTTCATGCCAGGTTTCAGATCGCCGTAATTTTCAATGATGATGGTCACAGGATAGCTGGTAGCGCCGCCGGCGGTAGTGCCGTTGATGCTGATCTTATCCACCACGCCGGAGAAGGTCTGCCCCTCCAGCGCGTCGGCGGTGATCTCCACCTCCTGCCCCACGGCCACCTTGCCGATATCCAGCTCATCTACGGCCATTTCCAGTTTCAGATAGCTCATATCGTAAATGACGGCCAGAGAGCCGGAGTTCATGCCCTCCACCTTGTCGCCCGTCTTGAAGTTCTTTTCGATGACCCGGCCGGTGATCTGGGAGGTGATCTTGTAATCGTCCAGACCGTCCGCAGCCATGGACGCGGCCAGCTGTGCGTTTTTCAGGTTCAGGCTGGCATTCTGGATCTGGTCTCTCACGGTTTCAGATTCCACCGTACACAGCGTCTCGCCCTGCTTGACGGTGCTGCCGGCCAGCTTGGTCAGGCCCTGCACCGTGCCGCTGGCAGTGGCGTAAACCGTGGAGGAACCGCCCAGCGTCAGGGGCGTCTGCCCGTAGCTGCCATAGCTGCCGATCTGGGCAGTGGCGGTCATGGAATCCGTCAGGCTGCCGGGATTGTGGATCTTCACCCGGACGGTGATGGCGGTCAGGCCGTTGCTGGTGACGCTGGTGGAGTTGGAAACGGACTCCACGGTGCCGCTGACCGGCGCATCAAAGTTGCCCGCATACACGGTGGCAGGCTGCCCCACATAGAAGTCGGTGGATTTGGCATAGGGGAACAGGAAGTCCACCGACAGATCCATGCTGGAGACGATCTTGGCAATGGGAGAACCGGCCGTCACGCTGTCGCCGTTGTGGACATACAGCTCATTGATGGTGCCGGAGATGGTAGCCGTGGGATTCAGCCCCTCCTTGGCCTGCTGATAGGCAAGCTGCGCCTGAGAGACCGAGATATTCGCGCGATCCACGTTGTTCTGGGCGTCGCTGCTGTCCAGCGTGAACAGCAGATCACCCTTTTCCACCTGATCGTCCTCCTCGAAGGGTGCGCTGACCACTTCGCCGGAGATCAGGGTGGTGACGTTGTAGGAATCTGCGGGCATCAGGGTAGCCGTGCCAGTGACGGACAGCGTCAGATCCTGCCGGGCGGCCTGCGCCACCAGATAGCTGCCGCCGAGCTGGGAGTTGGCCTTTTTGGCCGCGCCGGCCATGCAGCCAGCCACGATGGCTGCAACCACCACGACTGCAATCAGAATCTTCAGCCATTTCTTTGCCTTTTTGCTCTTGGGCGGGCTGAATTTCTTCTTCGGCTCCGTCCCGGACGCAGGCGCGTCCTGCACCGCTTTGGTGTCTTTCGTCATTTCTTCCATACAGATAACTCCTTTATTTCTGCTGTGCGGAAGCGGGCTTTGCGCCCATGCCCCGCCGCACAATTTTCAATACGCGTTCCAGCCGTTTTCTGCCGTCCGGGTCAGCGCCGGGCCGCAGGCCGTTATACATGACCGGCACCGCCAGAATGATCAGCGTCCGCAGAATATAGCCCAGATCCTCCGGCTCCCGGAGATCCAGCAGGTCGGGATTCACACAGTCCTCCATGCGCTCCAGAATCAGCTCCGGCTCCACAAATTCCAACAGGCCGCCTTTTTGCAGGCCGCCGTTCCGATTGACAATGGCGGACATCATACCCGGCCCGCCCAGACCGCAGTCCGCCGCCGGATGGCTCCGCAGATAGTCATACATATCCGGCAGCGCCGCGAACACATCGCCGTTCCGGCCGCGCAGGATTTCCTCAAACACGACCAACAGCTCCTGGATACTCTCCTGCACCAGATAACGGAAGAGATCCTCCTTATCCCGGAAATACATATAAAAGCTGCCCCGCGGGATTCCGGCCTCCCGGACGATCCGGTTGATGGAGGCCTCGTTATAAGGCCGCTCCGTAAACTCCCGGACTGCCGCCGACAGCAGCTTTTCCTGCTTTTCCGGCGCGAGATTCAAAAATGTACTGCTGGGCAAACCGCCAGCCCCCCTTATTAAAATGCTTGCTGATGAAAAATGATTCGGCCCGATTTCGGATTGGGGATAGTTACAAACTGGAATTTTCAAATTAGTCTTTGCAAATAACCTTTGAACCTTCACCATCAATTACAATTCCCTGACGGTTGTTAATTGGGCATA